>CAYTNV010000030.1:0-43165 GCA_964439395.1 uncultured Blautia sp.
TCATTTAGCTCCAAAAGAACAGCGAATGGGAATGATTATGGAAATGCCACCTTATCATAAACCGAGATGGGGAAGTCTGATTCGCATCACTCTAATGCATGCTTGGGATATTTTTCTGAGGGCGTTGCGGGTTATTACGATTGTCACATTAGTATTTTGGGTATTATCTTTCTCACCAGACGGGGAGGCAAGCTCCAGCTTGATTTATAAAGTCGGAGTGGCAATTGAACCTGTGACAAAGGTATTTGGTCTAAGTTGGCAGACATTTATTGCATTTTTGATGTCAGCGCTTAGTAAGGAGGCTGTGCTTGGCGTGTTGAATACCCTTTATATGGGAGGAAGTACGGTATTTGATGCGACTGTAAGCAAAGGAGCGGCAGCGGAGGGCTTTGCGGCGACTGTGACAGCAGCTATTCCAAAGGCGGAGGCTCTTGCTTTTATTTTTGCTACGACTTTTAACGTGCCTTGTGTAGTGGCGTTGGCCTCCACTCATCGCGAGACACATTCATTAAAGTGGACTTTGAGAATTGCCGCATATTATACGGTCATGGCGTTATTGCTCTCCTGTTTAGTATATCATATAGGTCTGTTTATTTTTTAGGGAGTAGTTATGGTGACATTGAAAATGGTGCTCGAAGCTTTGGAGGAGGGAAAGGCTTTTTCTACGGAGCTTCTTGCACAAAAGATTGGAGAAACGCCGGAAGCTGTCCAGTCCGCATTATATATTTTGGAACAAATGGGGAAGGTGAATAAAGTTTGTATGAATCTCCATTGTGGAGGTGACTGCAAGGGATGTATAAGCCATTGTTTTGGAAAAGATATAAAATCAGTCGTTAGATGGGAATTGGCAGTATATGGTGAAAAAACTGCAAAAGAAGATTTGAGAGACGGAAAATTAAATAGTGGAAATCAGAGGAATTGATTTATAAGAGCAGTAGGCATGATGCCTGCTGCTTTTTATGGGAAAGAGAATATATGAGAGATAGTATTCTCGGCATAAATTTGGAGAGAGAAATTCTTTTTTCTTTTTTATTGACAAATCAAATACCTATGCTATAATGATAATTAGATTATCGATAATTTAATTATCAAAGGAGGTAGAAAAATGGCTATACGGGATCATTCTCTTGATCAGCCTATTTTGGAGAGTGCAAAGCGAGAATTTCTCTCCAAAGGATTTGAAAAGGCTTCGTTAAAAGAGATTTGTGAGGCTGTGAATGTGACGACAGGAGCAGTTTATAAGAGATACCGGGGAAAAGAAGAGCTGTTTGCGGCAGTTGTGGCAGATACTGTGGCTGATTTGGAGGAAGTGATTCGCCAAAAAAGTAGTTTGGATATGGAGACTGCTTCTGATGAGGAATTAATAAAAGCTTGGGAGATGGATGAAGCCTATATGATGTGGTGGTTTCGTTTTCTCTATGACCGATACGATGGTTTTGTGCTGTTATTAAAATATGCGGAAGGTACTAGATACTCGGATTTCCAGCATGACTGGGTGGAGAAAATGACAGAAGCTACCTATAAATTTTACGAAGAAGGTTATCGCAGACGACTTTGTACAGTTTTTGTTACAAGAGGAGAGATGCATATTTTGTTGACGGCCTTTTGGGCAACGATTTATGAGCCGTTTATTCATGGGTATCAGTTAGATCAGCTTGAGAGTCACTGTAAACTAGTATGTAATCTGTTTAACTGGTATCAGACTCTCGGCTTTTTGGTAAAAGACTAAATATACTTATTTGGTATACCGTGTTCTATATTCTTCAGGCAAATGGTCAGTTTTTTGACTTATAAAGTATATTTTATGAAACAGTGTAAGCTGTTTTTGATTATAAGGCATAGAATGTGGTGCGCTCTGTGAGGATATTTTTTGAATGTACTGCATTTTATCCTCTGCGAGGGAAAACGACTTTGTTATTTCACCGTGTATAGTATAGTTTAACGGACAATTAAAAATATAGTAAATGAAGATACTATCATATGGCTGCGGCAAAACAGTTTGCTAGGTGTTTGAGGACAAACATCGGAAGGCTGTTGTAAAATATAATTTTCACGGTATATTGATGATAAATTATATCATTTACATCAATATATCACTGAAAAATCAATTTTACGACAGCCCTTTCTTAGAATAATGAGTTAGTAAAGGCTAACTAAAAGGAGGTAAGAAAATTGTTTAAAAAAGTATTAGAATATGCGGGAGATTACCGTAGGATAACCTATGCCTCTATATTTGTGATGCTCTTAGGTGTTGCTATGAGTGTGATTCCTTTCTTTTTTGCCTATCAGTTAATTACACCGCTGATGGGATATGGTCAAATTGATGTTTCGGGAATAATATGGAGATTAGGTGCCATAGCGCTCTGCGGAATTTTGTATGCTGTTTTTTATGTGTGGGGGTTATCCCTATCCCATCGTTCAGCTTACCATACACTTCAAAATATTCGTATTTCTCTTCAGAGAAAGATGGAAAAACAGCCGCTTGGAACTATTCAAGAAAAGGGTGTGGGCGTAATAAAGAAGATGTTTATCGATGATATTGAGTCGATTGAGCTTTTGTTGGCTCACGCATTGCCAGAAGGGATTTCCAATGTAGCAGTGCCAATATTCGTGTTTATTGCCATGTTTTTTGTGGACTGGAAGCTTGCACTTCTTAGTCTTTGCTCTTTACCTATAGGGTTTGTGGCAATGGGAGTTATGTATCAGCAAGGTATGGGAAAAATGGGAGCTTATTATAGCGCAGCTCAAAAAATGAATCATACGATTGTGGAGTATATTAATGGGATGGAGGTTGTGAAAGTATTTAATAGAGACGGGGAATCGTACCAGAGATTTGAGACAGATGTAAAAAATTACAGAGATTTTACTTTGGACTGGTATAAGGTCTGCTGGCCGTGGATGGCATTGTATAATAGTATTATACCATGTGTCGCTCTATTTACTCTGCCAATCGGTGCGTGGTTTGTCATCAAGGGATGGTCTACCCTACCAAATCTTGTGCTCGTACTTTGTATGAGTTTTGGAATTGGTGCTCCCCTTTTGCGCTCTTTAAGTTTTATGTCCACACTTCCACAGGTTAATTATAAGATTGAGAGTTTGGAGAAATTGATGAGTGCACCGCCTCTTTGTCAGGTGAATAAGCCATTTGTCGGAGCGAATCACTATGTTTCCTTTGAAAACGTACATTTTGACTATAAGGTAAATTCTGGCGGAGAAAGAAAAGAAGCTGGTGCAGATAGTAATGAGGGTACAAAAACTACTAAAGAAATAGGAAAGGATACGGAGGTATTACATGGAATCTCATTTGTCGCAAAGGAAGGAACACTTACAGCGTTGGTAGGAGAATCTGGAAGTGGAAAATCTACTTTGGCAAAATTGCTGGTGCATTTTTATGATGTGACGAAAGGTGCGATAAAGATTGGCGGTCAAGATATAAGGGATATGAGTATCGAGGCGTTGAATCAGGAGATATCATACGTTTCTCAGGAGCAATTTTTATTTAATATGAGTCTTTTAGAAAATATTCGTTTGGGAAAATTAGATGCCACGGATGAGGAGGTGCTTGAAGCTGCCAAAAAGGCTCAGTGCGAGGAGTTTTTGTCTAGATTGGAAAAAGGAATTTATACTATGGCGGGAGACGGGGGAAAACAGCTTTCTGGTGGAGAGCGACAGAGAATTTCATTGGCTCGGGCAATTTTGAAAAATGCTCCTATCATAGTTCTCGATGAGGCCACAGCTTTTATGGATCCTGAAAATGAAGAAAAAATGAATGCGGCAATTGCGGAAGTTATTTCTGGAAAGACAGTTATTGTGATCGCTCATCGTCTTCACTCGATTATGGAGGCAGATCAGATTTGTGTGTTGCATGACGGAGCATTGGCGGCTGCTGGCACTCACGAGGAATTGCTTCAAATTTGTCCAGAATATCAAAAGCTTTGGGCAGCAGCCGAGGGAAGTGCAAAATGGAAGGTATCTGTGGCAAAGGAGGTGCTCGTATGATAGTGTTAATAAAAAGAATTCTCCTTGTATCTGGAAAATATAAAGGAAGAATACAGTTGGCTTTTGTATTTTCCTTCTTAAAATCCTTTTTGGCGAAGGCGCCGATTGGGTTAGCGTTTTTTTTGTTTGCCGCTTTTTTGGATGAAAGAGCAGATGAAAAATTATGCCTTTGGATTGGAATTGGAATGGGTGTGAGCGTGATCTTGCAGATTATCTGCCAGCATATTGCGGATCGTCTCCAGTCTGCAGCGGGCTTTATGGTATTTGCGGAGAAACGAATGGAGCTTGGTGCACATCTACGTAAAATGCCTATGGGTTATTTTACAGAGGGAAATATTGGAAAAATCAGTTCTGTCTTGTCTACAGACATGGTTTTTATTGAGGAAAATTGCATGACAGCATTAGCTGATATGATGAGCTATATTTTTGCTGAGGCAATTATGTTGGTATTTATGCTAGTGTTTAATATTTGGCTGGGATTAGTGGCTGTTATAATCGTCGGCATAGTGATTTTGATTGCACGTGGGATGCGAAGCGAGGCTCTTTTGGATTCTGTAGCAAGACAGGAACAGAGTGAGAATCTGACAGAAGCAGTTTTGGATTTTACAGAAGGGATTGGAATTATTAAGACTTATAATTTATTGGGAGAAAAATCCGAAGAGCTTACAGAAAATTTTAAAAAAAGTTGTGATACAAATATTCATTTTGAAGAGAGTCATTCCCCTTGGCAGCGCAGATTAAATCTCATTTATGGAATTGGTATTGCTGTAATTATTACTCTGGCTATATTTCTTCAGTTAAAAGGATTACTGGATGTTTCTTTCTTAATTGGTATTATGTTATTTGTATTTGATTTATTTGGACCGCTTAAGGCGCTTTATGGGCAGAGTACTAGATTGACGGTTATGAATAGCTGTATGGATCGAATTGAGGAGGTATTTGCAGAAAGTGAATTGCCAAATATGGGGCAGGTCAGAATTCCAGAATATAGTAATACTCCAGAAATTGAATTTCAGAATGTGAGCTTTGCATACGGGGAAAAAGAAGTGCTTCATAATGTATCTTTTCAGCTAAATAGAAATGAGATGGCGGCATTAGTAGGACCATCAGGAGGAGGAAAATCTACGATTGCCAATCTTCTCGCCCGTTTTTGGGATGTGAAATCCGGAAAGATTTTAGTTCGAGGAGTGGATATACGTGACATATCTCTTTCTGAGTTGATGAATCATATTAGTATGGTATTTCAGAGAGTTTATCTGTTTCAGGATACTATTTATAATAATATCAGCATGGGAAGACCAGATGCAACAAAGGAAGAGGTTATTGAGGCGGCAAAGAAAGCAAGATGCTATGATTTTATTATGGAATTGCCAGATGGATTTGATACGATGGTGGGAGAGGGAGGAGAGAGCCTCTCTGGGGGAGAGAAACAGCGTATTTCCATTGCCCGCTGTATTTTAAAGGATGCACCGATTGTTATACTGGATGAGGCAACTGCGAGCATAGACGCGGACAATGAGCGATATATTCAGGAAGCGATTAGTGAACTTTGTAAGGGAAAAACGCTGCTAGTTATCGCACATCGTCTCAATACAATTCGTGAGGCGAATCAGATACTAGTCATTTCTAACGGTATGATTGAGGCTTGCGGGACACATGAACAATTGATAAAAAAAGAAGGAACTTATAAGAGATTTGTGCAGGGCAGAGAAAAAGCAGTGAGTTGGAAGATGGTATCTTGTTCTCATAACTAGTCTTGGTCTATAGAAAATTATCATGGAGTCTCTTTGGTAATTAATTTAAAAATTGTTGTTGAAAATCTACCAGAAATTTTATAGTAGTGACGGAATTTATTTTAATAAAATATTAAAATAAAAAGAGGCAGAAGATTAAAGATCAAGAATCTTTTACCTAATTAGAACAGAAAAGTCCGCATGGAGCGGAAAAAAATTGAAGCAATGTTAGGATAAGGATAGTTAGTCAAGGCTGACTATCTTTATTTTTTTGTCATATTGGACTAACCTACAACTAATAAAGAGGTGGCAAGAGTGAAAGAATCAAAAGAGAATTAGGAGAGGTATGCACAAGCATTTCCTGAAGTAAAAAGATACTTATTAAAATTTTATCAAAATCCGTGAACAAGTCAAAGGCTGGCGGATTTAATGAGAAGGAGGATATAAAAATGGCAAACAAAAATGATACCCGGACAATGCTTTTGAATGATAGTCCGTGGAAATTATTATTGACACTTAGTGCCCCAGCGATTATTGGAATGGTAGTTGTGGGGCTTTATAACCTTATGGATGCTGTCTTTGTAGGTCAAATGGTAGGAAGTAATGCGATGACAGCAGTTTCTGTGTCTTATCCCTTTACACTGATAAACACTGGTGTTGCTACACTGATTGGTGCGGGTTCGGCTTCTATTTTGTCAAGAGCTATTGGAAAGAAAGATCAGGTAGTCATTGATAAGATTATGGGGAACCTGATTGCCTGGAATTTCATTTTTTCCATTACGATTACTATAATTGGTATGATTTTTGCAAGACAGATTTTGAGACTTTCTGGTGCGGAGGGAGAAGTTCTTAATATTGCCATTCATTATTTGCAGATTATCTTTGTGGGCAGTACTTTTGTAAACTTTGCTCAATCCGCAAATATGATTATGCGCGGCGAAGGTATGCTAAAACTCGCCATGTTAATTAGCGCAGGTGCGGCTGTATTGAATATTATTTTAGACCCAATTTTTATTACAATCTTCAATTCTGCTGGCAAAGGTGCGCAGGGGGCAGCTTACGCAACAATTCTCTCTCAATTTGTTCAGGCTGCTTTTACGCTCTGGTATTTTCTGAAAAAGAGCCAGCATGTGAAGATTCACGCAATTTATCCAGAAAAGGAATTATTTTCTGAAATTTTTGGTGTTGGCTTTTCAGCTATGTTGATGCAGGTCATGCTTCTGGTACAGCAGACGGTTCTTTATAATGTGGCCGCACAAAATGGTGGCGGCGAATGGCAGACAATTCTTGGGGCAACACTTCGAGTGCAGTCTTTTGCATTTATTCCGCTTTGGGGATTGAGTCAGGGTTATCAACCAGCAGTCGGAACGAATTTTGGTGCCAAGCAATATCAACGTGTAAAGTACATAACAAAGATCTTTTCTATTGCAGCGACTTTATTAGCGGCTATTTTCTATATACCGATTATGCTGGCTCCAAAGGCTATGCTGTCACTGTTTATTAAAGAACCAGAAATTGTGGGGAAAGGGGCAAATGATTTTAGAGTGTTCTTTATCTCTTATATTGTGTTGGGATTTTGGATTGTGATTCTTACACTTATGCAGGCTTTAGGTCGGGCATCTAAAGCAACTGTACTGGTTCTCCTGCGTCAGATTTTGATTTATATTCCTGCAGTGTTTATCATGCCACATATTGCAGGGCTTGGTGTACACGGTGTATTTTGCGCCCCACTTATTACGGATGCTATTGTTTTGATTGTAGTTATTTGGATGACGTGCAGTGAATTTAAGAGGATGGATTATGTAAAAGCTAAAATCGATAAGGAGGAAATGAAAAAACTTTGGCTGAAGGAGGCAGAACGGATAGTGAGAGAGAATAGATGGTCAGGGATATCTCTCGCTGTTCAGAGAAGTCTGAGCGGCAGGGATTTTTTGTGTAGTTCTTTTATGTTTAGACTCATTTGCTTTTATATAGTGTATGTAAATAGATATAGAGAAGCGCTGGCAATTTGCTGATGTAAGTTCCTCAAAGCTGGTGTACTTGCGGACAACATTCATAAACTTTTCAGCGTTTACCGTGGCTTCTTGTGCTTTTGAAAGCTCTGCCCTGATAGCAGGGCCTCTCTCTTTCAGTTGGAGAGGGAAACTCTATGATAATGCCTGCACCGAATCTTTTCATTCTATACTGAAAAAAGAAGAAATCTATCTTCATACTTATCAGATTCCAAAGAGGGTTGCAGGGCAATCCTTGAATAAAACGGTACCGTTAAAAAACTATTGACATTATTAACGGTACCTGTTATATTTATTTTAACGGTACCAGTAGAAATGAAAGGAGGCGACGGTTATAGAGATACTGTTAATGATTGGATGTTTGATTTACAGTCTAGGAGTTGGTTATATCTTCACTGTGAAATGGGCGGGATTTGTAGAAATATATATGAATGGAGGAAATGGTTATGACTAAGAATATGGAATTATTTTCGAAACTGGCAAAAATAGAGAGACTGATGCATCGTGAGCAGGGACGACTGCATCGAGAGGGACGGCACTTTGCAGATACAAGCAGGGGACAAGGAAGGATATTGGCAATGTTGAAAATCAAAGATGGAATCAGTACAAAGGAGCTTTCGTATCTTCTTGGAATTCGAGTATCATCCCTTAATGAGATGTTGGCTAAAATGGAGAAAAATGGATATATTAGCAGGAAACCCTCGGCGAAAGATAAAAGAGTAAGTATAATCTATGTAACGGAGAAAGGGCGCAGTGAGATATTTGAACCAGTAGAAGTACCAGCAATTTTCAACTGCTTTTCTGATGAAGAAAAGGAGACTTTCTGCAGTTATCTAGATCGACTGATTATAGAATTAGAGACTCGCAATACTTCTGAGGATTTCAGGCGAAATGATGAAAAATGGATGGAAATGATGAAAAATTATATGGGTGAGGAATGGTATGACCATGTGATGGCGATTCATGGCATCATGGGAACATCTGATCGACAGAGAAAGCATCAGAGGCATGAATTTAAGGAGCAGATGAAATATGAGGAGTGATAGTTATGATGGAAAATAATGACAGAGTGAAAACAGGCGGAATTAGCGCTTCCTCTGAAGATTATCTGGAGGCAATCTTTTTGTTGCATAGGAGGACTGGATATGTCAGATCTGTGGATATTGCAAAATATTTTGGGTATTCTAAACCCAGTGTTAGCCATGCTGTTGCTTTGTTGGAAGAAGGCTGTTATCTAATAAGAGAGAAGAGTGGTAATCTGATTTTGACAGAGACTGGAAACAGAATTGCTGAATTGACATATGAAAAGCATTGTTTTTTTAAAGCACAGCTGATAAATGCTGGTGTAGGTCAGGAACTAGCAGAAAAAGAGGCATGTCGAATGGAACATACAATTAGTAAAGATTCTTTTGAAAAACTAAAGAAGAAGATGGACAGAAGGGATACTTATAAAGCATAAAAAATACAGGGAAGTCAGGATAGAACAAAAATAGGAAAATTTAGTTTAAATTATAATATTATACTGGTAGTTGCAAAATTTTTTATCAGGTATAACGGTAATCAAGTTACTGTTATACCTGATTTTGTATAATTCGTTTTCAATGTCTTTGTCATCTTATCCAAAGAATAATACCGCGGTTTACTGTGTAGAATAATGTCTTTTTTATAATATTACTGGGTGACAAGTATTTCCTATTCTTAGTTTAATCATACTAAGATGTTTTTTCGGATAGTTATTGCCGATATATGCTGTTTATTGGATTTTCTTATAACTTATCGCATATAAAAACATACTGTTGGGAAAAAATTTTTTATTTTATATTGACAATAATATAAAATCTGTATATAATAACAGTGTTAGCTAACACTGTTATCTTATGAGAAGGAAGTAGAAAAAATGTCAGAAGAAAAAACAACACTAGATAAGATATTAAGTTCAGCAAAGCAAGAATTCTTGGAAAAAGGCTTTTTAAATGCCTCTCTTCGAAATATTGTGAAGAAAGCTGGGGTTACAACAGGAGCGTTTTATCGGTATTATGATAGTAAGGAAGCATTATTTTCTGCTCTAGTAGATGAACATGCAAACTATGTTCTTAGCTTATTTAATAATACAGTGGATGAGTTTGAAAAGCTCCCGGGAAATGTTCAGACAGAGCAGATGCTTGATACATCAAGTTTTTATTTAGCAGAATTACTGGATTATATTTATGACCATTATGATGCATTTAAGTTGCTCATTGAATGTGCAGAGGGGACTCCGTATACCGATTTTATACATCAGCTAGTAGTCAGGGAGGTGGAATCTACCTATTCGTATATGCAAACGCTTATTGATATGGGATATAAGGTAGAGCCTCTTAATAAAAATCTAATTCACATTATTGCCAGTGGTTTATTCGCAGGAATTTTTGAGGCGGTAGTTCATGATATGCCTAAGGAGGAAGCGAGAGAATATCTTTCACAGTTTCATCGATTTTATGGAGCGGGATGGTCGGAACTGTTAAATATAAAATTTGGAAAATAAATATTAGTTTTATTTTTGTGGGCAATGAACGATTATAATTGCCTCTATATTTAGAAAATGTCGATTATAAGGGAATATTGCAAAATATAAAATTTTGACAAGATATGGTTGCAGTCTGTTTAACTAAGACGACTATCTTGCACGAAAAAATTATTTTGCAATATGCCCTTAAAAATAAATCATAAGTTAGTTAAAACTAATTCAAGTAAGGAGGAGGAAATTAATGAAACAAAAAGAAAAATCAATGATAAACTGGCTTGCCGAATTTGCAGGCACTCACAAAAGCTTATACATAGCAAGTGTTCTGCTGGCGGTATGCGGTGTCGCATGCAGTATAGTCCCCTATATTATTATGGGCGATATCGTCACGAAACTGGTAAATGGAAATAGACAGTGGGAAGTTTACCTTCATGAGGGACTTATTATGGCTGTGTTTTGGCTGGGGAGAGTGGTTTTCCACGCCTTTTCTACGACGTGCTCACATAAAGCCACTTTCCATGTACTTGGAAATATCCGAAAGCGGGTCTGCGACAAGTTGGCAAAAGTTCCGCTAGGACGGGTGAAAGATACACCCTCTGGTTCTCTGAAGAATATTATTGTAGAACGGATTGACAGCATTGAGACGACATTAGCGCATATTCTGCCAGAATTTACAGCAAATCTTCTCGCACCTGTCGCTGTGTTTATTTATCTTTTGGTAATTGATTGGAAGATGGCGTTAGTATCTTTAATTAGCCTGCCTCTTGGACTGCTTGCTTATATGGGCATGATGATTGGATATGAGGAGAGTTTTAAAAATACAGTGACAAAGACAAAGATATTGAATGACACAGCAGTAGAGTATATTAATGGAATCGAAGTAATTAAGGCCTTTGGAAAGGCACAAAATTCCTATGAAAAGTTTAAAGTTGCTGCAAGGGAGGGGGCTGACTGTTATATCGAGTGGATGCGCCGTTGTAATGTGTTTTTTAGTATTGCAATGGTACTGTTTCCATGTACGGCAATCTCCGTGATTCCTCTCGGCGGTCTGTTTGTGAAAAATGGTTCCCTTGTCGTTTCTGATTTTATTCTTTGCATCATTTTGTCATTAGGATTAATTACACCACTTATTACGGTAATGTCCTATTCGGATGATATCGGCAAATTGAAAACGATTCTTGGAGAGGTGACAGATGTTTTATTATGGGAAGATTTAGAGCGTCCTGCGCAGGATTTGAAAAAGCCAGATGATTATTCGGTGACACTGGAGAATGTGAACTTTGGATATAAAGAAAAAGAAGTACTGCATGGAATTAATATGCAGATTCGCCAGGGCACAGTGAACGCATTGGTAGGTCCATCGGGAAGTGGAAAGTCTACAATTGCCAAGTTGATTGCATCTTTGTGGGATACAAAGAGTGGAAGCATCAAAATTGGCGGTGTGGATATCAGAGAGCTGTCTTTGGAGGAATATAACCGCAAAGTGGCTTATGTTTCACAAGATAATTATTTATTTGATGATACGATACGAGAAAATATCCGAATGGGAAGGATGGATGCCACAGATTTTGAGGTGGAAGAGGTGGCAAGAAAGAGTGGATGCCATGATTTTATTATGCAGCTTGAAAAGGGATACGATACCGTGGTTGGCGGAGCAGGAGGGCATCTTTCTGGTGGAGAGAGACAGAGAATTGCTATCGCCAGGGCTATGCTAAAGGATGCACCGATTGTCATTCTCGATGAGGCCACTGCATATACTGACCCTGAGAATGAAGCAGTAATTCAGTCTTCTGTGGCGAAGCTGGTGCGCGGCAAGACTCTCCTTGTGATTGCACACCGTTTGTCCACGATTGCTGATGCCGATAAAATTTTTGTGATTGCCGATGGAAAAGTTGTGGAGGAAGGAACTCATAAAAAGCTATTGGATAATGGAAAACTTTACACAAAAATGTGGGAATCTCATATCGGTGTTAAGAATCGTGAGAAAGAAGGTGAAGCATATGCTTAAAATATTTCAGAAGTTTTTCAATTTTTGTGGTGAAAATAAAAAGAAATTTTATCGTTCTCTTGTGGATGGTGTGATTCTCGCTTTTATGGAAGCGTTAAAGATTCCAGCTATTATGCTTATGATGCAAGGAGCCATTCACGGCAATATTACGGGAAGGTTAATTTGGGAATGCTTTGGGATACTTATTTTTAGTATTATAGTTGGCTCTGTAGTGAAATATCGCTCTACTATTTTACAGTGTGAGGCTGGTTATGGGACAGCGGCAAATAAAAGAATTGAGATTGCAGAACATTTGCGTTATCTTCCGATGGGATATTTCAATGAAAATAGTCTTGGCTATATTACCTCTGTGACAACCAATACAATGGAAAATCTTGCGGATGTTGCGACAAGAGTAGTTATGCTGACAACCCAGGGAATATTAACGACATGTCTGATTGCTATAATGCTATTTTTTTATGACTGGAGAATAGGATTCGTTTTGTTCGTTGGGATGGTATTATTTTTTGCGGTAAATAACAGGATGCAAAAGAAATCGCAGAAACTTGCTCCAAAGAAGATAAAATCTGATACTAGTCTGGTGGAGAAGGTGATTGAATATGTGCAGGGTATCTCGGAAGTGAAGGGATATAATCTGACAGGAAAGATGGCAAGAAAGCTGAACCAGGCCATTGATGGAAATACAGGTATAAATATTGAGCTTGAGCTAACCTTTGTCCCATATATGGCGATACAAAATGGCATTATCAAGCTGACAGGAGTTGTGATGACATTATTTTCTGTTTATTTATATCTTCAAGGTAGTATGGATTTGATTACTTGTATTGGTATGACAATCTGTTCCTTTCTTGTATTTGCAAGCTTGGAGCAGGCAGGCAATTATTCTTCTTTGTTGCGTACAGTGGACGTCAGTGTGGATAAGGCGCAGGATGTTTTGGATCTTCCGGCAATGGATATCGATGGAAAGGAGATTATTCCTGCAAATTTTGACGTGGAATTATCTGGAGTTGATTTTTCCTATGATAAGAAGAAAATTATTGATAATATTTCTGTACATATTCCAGAGAAGACAACAACAGCCATAGTGGGACCAAGCGGTGGAGGTAAAACTACACTCTGTCATCTGATTGCCAGGTTCTGGGATGTGGACCAGGGAAATGTGACTTTGGGCGGTCGAAATGTAAATGAGTATAGCATGGATAGTTTGATGAAGAATTTTAGCTTTGTGTTCCAAAATGTATATCTGTTTCAGGATACCATCGCCAATAATATTCGTTTCGGGCAGGAGAATGCACCGATGGAAAAAGTAATTGCGGCTGCAAAGAAGGCATGCTGTCATGAATTTATTATGGCGTTGCCTAATGGCTACGATACGATTATTGGAGAGGGTGGTGCGAGTTTATCTGGTGGGGAAAAACAGAGGATTTCTATTGCGAGAGCCATTATGAAAGATTCTCCTGTCATTATTCTCGATGAGGCCACAGCAAATGTAGATCCTGAGAATGAAAAAGAATTGGTGGAGGCTATAGATGCTCTTACTAAGGAAAAGACGATTTTTATGATTGCCCATAGACTTAAAACAGTTCGAAATGCTGATCAAATCCTTGTGGTGGATAGAGGAAGAATTGTGCAGCAGGGAAGGCATGAAGAGTTGATGGAGCAAGATGGAATTTACCGTCGATTTGTACAGTCAAGAGAGTTAGCGGCAAGCTGGAAGTTATAAAAGATCATAAAAAGGCAAAAAAATATATATGAAAGTATAAAGGTTTAGAATTATCTGGTGTGAGCATTGTATCATTCTGAACCTTTATATTTTTACTGGGGAGTTACAAAAATTTAGAGTAAAACAAAATATGTTAGTTATAACTAAGTTTAAAGAATGATAGGAAAGAACTATTTATTTATGTAGACTAAGAAATCGTGATATGGGCAAATGAAGTAAGTATGAGGAACCATGTGAAACTGCAACGGTGGATTATTTTTTGTAAAGTAAAATTACTGTACATAAGGTAGATACGGAATATTTTTGGAAATCTTGCTTTTTATAAAAACATATGGCACAATAAAAATACGATATTTTGGAGATCTAAAACTATTACATATGGTCTGTTTTTTTAAGATTGAAAATCCAGTAGAAAAATAATCTTGAGTGGAAAAATTACCTATGTAACAGTGAAAAAGAAAGAGGGAGGGACTAAAAATGTTACAGGAGATTTCACTTGTTGGTAAGACGGCGTTAATCACGGGAGGGGCAACAGGTATCGGATTTGCTATTGCTCAGGAAATGTATGATGCAGGCGCAAATATTATTATCGTTGGGCGCCGCAAAGAAAAGCTTGGGGAGGCGGCAGCAAAACTAGGAGAACGCTGCAGTTGGCATTGTTTTGATGTCACAAAAACAGAGGAGTATGAAGGATTTATCCAGAAGCTAGAAGAGAAGGCTCCAATTGATATCCTTGTGAATAATGCGGGAATTAATAATAAAAAAGATTATTTTGAGTTTTCAGCGGAGGAATTTGATACGATTATTGCTACACAGGCAAAGGCGCCATTTATGTTGTCGCAGGCAGTGGCAAAGCATATGAAGGAGCGCAAGAAAGGATGTATTATTTTTATCTCATCTTTGGCATCCATCTTGGGAATGCATGATATTCAGGCATATACAGTTTGTAAGAGTGGGGTGAAAGGTCTAGCAAGAAGTTTAGCTAGAGACCTAGGACCTTATGGTATTCGGGTAAATAGTCTAAATCCAGGATTTGTTTATACAGATATGCTGGCGAAGACTAATATAAAGACACCAGAGCGCTTAAAGGAGATAGAAGAACGCACACCGATGAGAGGGTTTACTCAGACGAAAGATTTGGGAATGGCAGCAGCATTTCTGGCGTCAGATGCAGCTAGATTTATTACTGGAATTGATTTAGTTGTCGATGGAGGAATCAGTAGTTCATTTTTGATATAGGTATTTAATTTTTAAATGAAAAACGAAGAGAGGGAGTAAATAATGATAGATAATACTGAAATAATTAAGAAAACTGGGGCTTTAGAGTATCTGACAGATAAAGATCTGGAAATGTTAAAAAAAACGGTAGAAGACTTGGATCTGCTCTTTGCAGAGTTTTAAGGCATCATCCAGAGAGCATTGGGGTAGCTATGGATAAGCAGGCGTGGGTGAATATTGATGAACTGATTTATAAATTTAATGAGTATCATAGTGGTAAAAAGTTTTATCTAAATTTGCCGGTGCTTATGGAACTCGTGCGTACGGATGATAAGCAGCGCTATGGTCTTAGAGAGATGGGAACCAATCTAATGATTCGATGCAGACAGGGACATTCCATTCCATGGATAGAAATGGATTATAGAGAAGAAGTTCCGCCAGAAATTTTGTATCATGGAACTATCACAACGTATTTGGATTCTATTATGGATAAAGGATTGCTGCCGATGAAAAGACAGAAGGTGCATTTATCAAAGGATATTCAGTCAGCGAAGAAGGTGGCTGCAAGAAGAGGTTCAAAGGGAAATCCAATCATCTTGCAGGTGAATACAGCTTTGATGGTGGCAGATGGTGTTACGTTTTATCTTGCGGACAATGATGTATGGCTGACGGATTATGTGGATCCGAAATATTTGATGTTTTTGGCTAGTGTAGAATAGTGAGAGTGAAATGCAAGTATTGATTTCTTTATCAGTTAGTTATAATATATTATGGATTAGAAGAAACTAATCGATTAATTAACGAGGTGAGAAAATATGGAGAAATATCAAAAAACAGCCGCTCAGATGGCTGAAGATAAGAGAGATAAAGTGGTAATTGATTTGAGAAAAGAACAGGAATATAAAATGGGAACATGTCCTGGTGCTCTAAATTTGTACTGGGAGGAAATGGAACAAAAATTGCAAAGTGATGGAGTGAATGCATTGCATTTGCCAAAGGAACAACCGATTTATCTTTTATGTTATACTGGTGAAACGAGTGACGAGTATGCCAAATATTTTTGCAGTAGTGGATACGAAGCGTACAGTATTGTGGAAGGATATAGGGGATATCTGCGTTGGAGTTTTGGAGGGAGAAAGCATGAAAAGATTGAAAGTTATGGGGAAGAATAACTGGGATTTATATGCGCCTGTCTATAACCTGTTTATGAAAAAAGATCGAAAAGCCTATGAACAGATGTGCAGAAGAATCCGTAAGGTTATAGTTAGAAAAAATGTACTAGAACTGGCAACGGGGACGGGATTAATCGCCAAGAATGTAGCAGCGTCGGCAGTTTATATGGAAGCAACGGATTTTTCCAGGAAAATGATACAGGAAGCAAAAAAGGGAAGTTATCCAGATAACTGTCATTTTTCGGTGGAGGATGCTTGTAATTTATGTTATGAAGACAATATATTTGATGTTGTAATTATATCTAATGCATTACATATTATGGCAGAACCTAAAAGGGCATTAAAGGAGATTGATAGGGTATTAAAGCCAGATGGAATTTTGATTGCACCGACTTTTACACATGGGAAGATGGTCTTGCCAAAACGGATTTTATCCAAGATTATGGGTGTTGTCGGTTTTCATACGGAGCATAGATGGACAGAAGATGAATATATAGATTTTCTCAATCAGAATGGATGGCGCGTGAATGGAAAGAAGACATTGAGAGCTTCTTTTCCATTGACATATGTGGAATGTAAAAAGCAAAAGATATAGAGGCGTAATATGGTAAAGAGAGAAAAGTTAAATATCGATTATAAAAAACATGTGGAATATCTTCCGTCAACAAAAAAAGTTTTGATAAGGCGTTTGAGAAAGCGTTTTGGAAGAGAGCAGGGAGCGATGCTGTGGAAAAAAACGAAAAGAATTTATGAGAAATTTGTGAATGATATGCCATATACTGGCGGCAGCAAAAATTTTATGGCACATTCCTTATATGATTCTATTGCCTGCTTTGCATATTGGGAAGCTATGCCAGAAGATTCCAAAGAGACAGTGGAGGAATTTACCAAAACAGTTGCTCTAGTGTTTAACGGAGATACGTCAAAGAAAAAAAGAAATCCAGAGTTTTTCACTGCTAATAATAGGGTACTGCTTAAAGTCATGGGGGTATTGTTGAAATTTGTATTTGCCCCAATGAATCGAATGGTAGATTCGGGTAAATGGAATAATGCTTGGAGAGTAAAAGTGAATCCAGATAAATCGGTCGAAGAATTACAGATGGTACTTGTGGGCTGTCCGATTGTAGATTTTGCGAGGAGGCATGGATATATGGATTTAATGCCTGCAATGTGTAATCCTGATTATGATAATATGCCAGAATTTGGTATTCATCTCATTCGACCTAAAACTGTGGGAATGGGTTATAATATTTGTGATTACCGATTTGTGGGGGATAAGTCCAGGGAGGCGGAAAAATCGCCTGTCAGAAAAGATGAAAAGGGATTTTTGATAAATAAGCTTGATTGTGGAGATTGCTAGTTTTATAGTATTTAGAAAATAAGGTAAAGGGCAAGGTAAAGGGCAAAGAGATATATCGAATAAGGCTATGTTATCAGTTTAGTTAGACTGATAATATAGCTTTATTTTTATCGTGTTGATTGTAAGATGCTTGGGTTTGACTATGGAAACATGAGTGACTATTTCTATAATGTCAAGGATAATATGAACGATAGAATGATATTTTTTATAGTAAAAATGAAGATATTTTGCAAGACTTTTAAAAATAAAGACTGTAAAATATTAATAGCAAGGAGGAAAGAGAGATGAAAAAAGAGATTAGAACGGTAGTTTATGATGAAGAATTGCGAATAGAAGCTTACCGCTTTGAGGGAACTAGACAGCCCTTCCCGAATCATTTTCACGAGTATTATGTAATCGGATTTGTTGAGGATGGACAGCGCGTACTTTCTTGCAAGAACAGAGAGTATATTATTGACAAAGGTAGTATTGTACTATTTAATCCAGGTGATAATCACGCCTGTGTACAGAGAGATGAGGGTACATTAGATTATAGAGGATTTAATATTAGTAAGGAAGCGATGCTTGATTTAGCGGAAGAAATAACAGGTATGAGAAAACTTCCAGGATTTTCGAAAAATGTAATTTATGATGAAGAAATTACGTATTACTTGCGTCTGCTACATGATATGGTGATGAAGGAAAATGGAGGTTTTTGTAAAGAAGAAAATCTGCTCTTTTTTATTTCTACACTGATACAAAATTATGGACAGCCATTTGAAAATTGCATACCAGAATGTCGAAAGGAAATAGAAAGAGCTTGCGAGTTTATGGAACAGCATTATGCCGAGCATATCTACTTAGATCAGATTTGTCGCTATGCAATGCTCAGTAAATCTACTCTGCTTCGAGCATTTACAAAATCAAAGGGGATTACACCTTATCGTTATTTAGAAAATATTCGTATTAATGAGGCAAAAAAATTGTTGGGACAAGGGATGTCACCTCTTGATGTTGCCATACAGACGGGATTTTCAGACCAGAGTCATTTTACAAACTATTTTACTAGTTTTATGGGTCTTGCTCCTGGTATGTACCGGGAAATCTTTTCTGACAGGAAAAAGGAGGATGGAAAGAATGAAGAGTAAAAAAATAAGCGGGCATTTACTGGCATTATTAACAATTGTGATTTGGGGGACAACTTTTATCTCCACTAAAATTTTGCTCGTGGATTTTCGACCAGTGGAAATTTTGTTTATTCGTTTTGTTATGGGATTAGCAGTTTTGTTGGCAGTATATCCACATCGATTAAAGGGAACAACGCGAAGACAGGAAGTTACTTTTGCAGCTGCTGGTTTATGTGGAATTTGTTTATATTATTTGCTGGAAAATATTGCATTGACCTATACGATGGCGTCCAATGTAGGGGTGATTATCTCCATCGCTCCCTTTTTCACAGCAATTTTTTCTAAGCTGTTTCTTAGGGAGACAGAGAAGTTGAGAGTCAATTTTTTTCTAGGCTTTCTCGTTGCTATGACAGGTATTTTTTTCATTAGTTTTAACGGAGCTAAATTGGAGTTAAATCCTATGGGAGATTTGCTGGCGTTAGCGGCAGCTATTGTCTGGGCCTGTTATTCAGTCTTAACAAGAAAAATTAGTGAATTTGGCTATAATACGATTGCCACTACAAGGCGAATGTTTTTGTACGGTATTTTATTTATGCTTCCAGCTCTCACTCTTAATTTTGGGCCAGAACGAACACGTCTTACAAATCCGATTTATTTGCTTAATTTGATTTATTTAGGGGTTGGAGCATCGGCTTTATGTTTTGTAACATGGAATTTTGCTGTAAAGGTATTGGGCGTTATTAAAGTGAGCGTCTATATTTATATGGTTCCTGTCATAACGATTATAACATCGGTGCTCATTTTGAAAGAACCAGTAACATGGATTTCCGCAGTTGGTACAGTATTGGCAGTGGCAGGTCTTTTTCTCTCAGAGTTTGATTTAAATATCAAATAAGCGTGACAAAATTTGTTATAGTATGATTAAACTAAAAAATATTTATGGCTTTAGCAATGAAAATCTCAAAATAAAAAACATATAAAAAAATGAGGAGGAATTTTTAAATGAATTTACAAAATAAAAAATGTGTTATAGTAATAGATGAAAAATTACCGCTAGGAATTATTGTAAATACAGCTGTTATTATGGGTATTACGTTAGGAAAGAAAATGCCAGAAATAGTTGGTGTAGATGTGTACGATAAAACAGGAAATGAGCATTTAGGAATTATCGAATTTCCTGTGCCTATTCTAAAAGGCAATACAGAAAATATTAAAATAATCCGTGAAAAGCTCTATGAGCCAGAGTTTTCAGATTTAACAGTTGTTGATTTCTCTGATTTAGCCCAAACTTGTAAAACTTATGATGAGTTTATTCAAAAAATGAAAGATATCCCTCAGACGGAATTGAATTATTTTGGAGTTGCTATTTGCGGAGCAAAGAAAAAGGTAAATAAGCTGACGGGAAGTCTGCCTCTTTTAAGATAAAATATGCACAAAAATTGAAATATATTTTTGTGAGGGGTTATGCGTTTAACCTTTGAAATAAGGACGTTAATATAATATACTGAAAGAGAATTCTTATTTTAAAGGAGTATAGAAAATGAATCATATTAGTAATAATTATAATCACACGAGATATGCCTGTTATATTGGATATATTACGCAGGCGATTGTAAATAATTTTCTTCCGCTATTATTTTTGACTTTTCAGAAAAGTTTTCATATTTCATTAAGTCAAATTTCCGTATTAGTTTCTGTCAATTTTTGTATGCAATTACTAGTTGATTTTTTCAGTTCTGTATTTGTCGACAAAATAGGGTATCGTAAATGTATGAAAATGGCACATTTGTTTGCAGCAATGGGTTTAGCTGGTTTGTTTTTCTTCACAGAGCTGTTTTTTAATGCTTTTCTTGGGGTATTCATATCTGTAGTAATTTATGCAGTCGGGGGAGGACTTTTGGAAGTTTTAGTCAGTCCTATCGTAGAGGCATGTCCCTCCAAGGAAAAAGAGGCTCAGATGAGTCTTTTACATTCTTTTTATTGCTGGGGACATGTTTTAGTAATTGTATTTAGCACTCTTTTCTTTACTTTATTTGGAATACATAACTGGAAAATATTGGCATGTATTTGGGCAATCATACCATTAATAAATTTCTTGTATTTTTGTAAAGTTCCGATTCCTAAGTTGGTGGAGGAAGGACAGGAGACGAGTGCAGGGAAACTCTTTAGAACAGGTGTTTTTTGGAAATTACTTATTATGATGTTATGTGCAGGTGCCTCGGAACAGGGAATGAGCCAGTGGGCATCTGCTTTTGCCGAATCCTCTCTTCATATATCAAAAACGGCAGGAGATTTATTGGGACCATGTGGCTTTGCTATTATGATGGGGATTTCCAGGGTATTTTTTGGAAAGTATGGAGAGAAAATTGCGCTTGAAAAATTTATGAATTTTAGTAGTGTTCTTTGTATTATGAGTTATCTTTTAGCAGCATTATCTAAACAGCCATGGCTTGGTTTGTTTGGATGTATGCTTTGTGGTTTGTCAGTAGGAATTATGTGGCCAGGAAGTTTTAGTATTGCGGCAAAAAGTATAAGAAATGGGGGAACAGCTATGTTTGCATTTCTTGCTCTTGCGGGAGATCTCGGATGTGCTGCTGGTCCCGCCCTTGTAGGACATATATCCCAATTATATGGAGGAGAATTAAAGAGAGGATTATTGTTTGCCGTCATATTTCCGGTATTGTTACTGGGCTGTAGCTTGCCGAAGTTTGGGATAAAGGAGATGGATGACAGTGAGGAACGGTAGAGTTAGAATAGTTGATATTGCAGAAGAATTGGGACTTAGCACTGCTACAGTATCTAATGTCATTCACGGAAAGACAAAGAAGATATCTGATGAAACAGTGAAGCGAGTTCAGGAACTTCTAGAAAAGAGAGCCTATATCCCTAGTATGGCGGGAGTTTTACTGGCACAAAATAATTCAAGAATTATTGGCATTGTAGTAAATGAGCATGAAAAGTATGAGGGACATGTATTGGAAGATGGCTTTATTTCTTCTGCTATTAATGCATTATCAAGAGAGATTAATCAGGCGAGTTATTTTATGATGATAAAGACGACAACGCAGTGGAATGAGATTGTTCGTTTTGCCTCTATGTGGAATATGGAAGGATTGGTATTGCTTGGTTTTTGTGAGCAAGATTATAAGAAATTACGGGAATCTATGCATATTCCGTTTGTAGTATATGATGGTTTTTTTGAGGAAACTCAAAGAATTTGTAATTTGACGATTGACAACTACAATGGCGGATATCAGGTAGGAATGTATTTAAAGCAAATGGGGCATGAGAGAGTTTTATGTATTTCCGACAATTTTATTTGTATGGATGCAGAGCGCATGGACGGATGTGTGACCGCTATGGGAACTGAGTCGGTTGATTTTATGCAGATTCCTTTTTGGAAGGAAGAACGGATGCAGTTTTATGAAAATCAAATACTAGATATTTTGAAGTATACCGCAGTGTTTGCGGTATCTGATTTTTATGCAATTGAATTAATGAATTATTTTCAGCAGCGGGGAATTCATGTGCCAGAGGATATCTCGATAGTGGGGTTTGACGATAGCCCACTTTGTGTGCATAACGTTCCAGAACTGACAACTGTAAAGCAGGATGTGTCTTTGAGAGCAAAATATGCAATCTCGATTCTTCAAAATTTGAGAAATGAATTGGAGGCACCTCTCACCTTAAAATTGCCAGTATCTATTGTGGAACGGCAAAGCGTGAAAAATTTAAAAGGGATTGAAGGGAAAATAAATAATATAAGAATGCTTGGTAACTGATTGTCACATACATATGACGTTAGTTATACGAGGCAATATGGAGTGGAAATTTAAGTGAAGGAAAGGCTGATAATAAGATGGAGAGAGAAATAGTAATAAAGGATGATATTATTCGAGCATTGAAAAAGGTCGGTGTCTGCTTGGGACAGACAATTATGGTACATGCTTCGTTAAGTAGTCTGGGATTTGTATGTGGCGGAGCGCAGGTTATAATTGAGGCATTATTGGAGTGTGTAGGAAAAGAGGGAACGATTATGATGCCTGCGCAGTCGTGGAAAAATTTAGATCCCGAAGCAGGTGTTCACTGGGAAGAGTCAAAGGAATGGTGGCAGATAATACGAGATAACTGGCCAGCATATGATAAAAAAATCACTCCGACGAATACTATGGGGGCAGTGGCAGAAATGTTTCGGGGATGGCCAGGAACATTGCGAAGTGATCATCCTGCCCGCTCGGTATCGGCATATGGAAAATATGCAAAATATTTAACCCAAAATCATGATTTATCAAATATCTTTGGGGACGGATCACCTATTGGAAAATTGTATGAGTTGGACGGATATGTATTGCTTATTGGAGTTGGGTATGATAAAAATACGTCTCTGCATTTGGCAGATGTCAGAGCAAAGTATCCAGGAAAACATTTGTCCACAGAACATAGTGCAATTATAGTAAATGGGAAGAGAAAATGGGTTTCCTATGAGACACTCTATGTTGACGGGGAAGATTTTGAGCAAATTGGAGCGGCATTTGAATTGCAGGAAAAGGTATATAAGGAATCTTTGGGAAATGGTAGTATTTGCTTTATGCGGCAACGAGATATAGTGGATTTTGCTGTAGAGTGGATACAAAAAAATAGATGATAGTGAAAAGAGAGTGCCCTCTATACTAGAAAAGAGATAGCAATGGATGAAATATTTTGGTAAAATAAAAATATACTAAAAATAGAATTGTGGATTTCTAGTGAATGGAGGGATATTATAGGCAAAACAAATATTAAAATGGTCAGTCAAAGTGGTATTTCTATATATGAAATAGTGAATGTATTAAAAGAAGAGCTAGAGGTTAATTTGGTTGCAGAAAATTGGCAAAAATATAATGAGGTCACGATAGTATTGCTTTCCTTCGAAAGATATTTTAGGCGAACAGGAAGTTTTACAGGCCTAACGATTATGATTACTGAGATAGATCATAAGAAAACTGCTAATATTGTGGGTTCTGCTGGAGGATGTGGATTATTTAATATTAATTGGGGAGCGCAAAGTAAAGTTGTAAGCTGGACTAAAGCTATATTGCAAAAGGAAGGGTTTTGTGAAGTGTTAGAATAGTAGTGAAAAGTAGCTATTTTACAGAGTATAAAAATTGATTTCTATGTTCTGTTATACATATATCTTTACCCAGGAGCGTTTCTATGGTAAGATACAATAAAATATTTACAATAGAAACGAGGGAGGACTTGAGGATGAATGCTAGATTAGAAAAAAGACAGCTTATTATTTTCCTTATAGTAGCGTACGGAATTACTTATCTAATGGGACTTTTGATGTGGTACGGGAATCATCGACAGGTTGACTTGAGTGCATTTCCTAACGCACAGATGATGTATCCAGCAGCAGGTGTGATGCTTGCATATTTATTGAACCGAAAAGAAAGTAAAAAAATGCCGGGGGCATTTTTTATGTGTTTTTTATTGGTGACATTTGTTATGATTGTGACAGCAGTGTTGTCAGTATTACAGCCAGAACAGAAGGTAGAAATGGCTGGAAATTCTGTTTCTATATGGGCTTTAGCTGTACAGTTTGTATTGATTGGAGGCAGTATTTTAGGATGGATCCTTCTTCTCATATCTGGTCGTAAAAAGAGAGCAGCTGCAGGATTATCATGGAGCAATACAAAAGCCTCGCTATTTTGTATCGTATTATTTTTCGTATTATATTTTGCGAGAACAGCAGTATCTTGTGCTTTAGTTGGACAGATAGATTTGTTTACCAATATAATGAAGGAATCGACTACATGGATTTATCTGGCTGTAATGCCAATTAATTTTCTCTGTGCTTTTTTGGCATTTTTTGGAGAGGAATATGGCTGGAGGTATTATTTGCAGCCAAAGCTTCAAGAAAAGTTTGGTTTAAGAGGTGGCGTATTAATTTTAGGTGTTGTCTGGGGAATTTGGCATTTGCCGCCTGATTTCTTTTTTTATACAACTCCAGATAAAGGATTAATTATGAGTGTAGCACAGCAGATTACCTGTATTACTCTTGGAATATTTTTTGCCTATGCCTATATGAAGACAAATAATATATGGGTGCCAGTTATTCTTCACTTTTTGACAAACAATTTGGTACCAGTTATTGCTGGAAATTATTCTGCCGATGTATTGCAAAATCAGAGTGTTTCATGGAGTGAAATTCCTCTCGCCTTTTTGGTGAATGTTCTATTTTTTGGAATATTTTTGTTTGCTAAGCCGTTTCGCGAGAAGAATCGCAAACGTAGAATGGTAAGATTATAGTTACTCTTGTCACAATCTATTTTTCGGTTGGAATACATCGGCAGTTAAAATAAGAATAAAGGTAAATAGAGAAAATCGAAATAGATATCTTTTAGAAGCGGTAGGTGGTATACTTGCCGCTTTTGTATATGTATCCGATGAATCCATATTTAGATAGAATTAAATAGGCAGCTGAGGCAAAAATTTTATTATTGTTTTTTAAAATATAGTTGAATTTTTATATTTTTTTGATATAATGAAAACAGTTAGTTATAACTAACTTTATAATAATAGAATTATGATTATGGAGAAAAATAATGTATAAAAGTAAGAAGTATAAACAGATGTCTGTGGACGAATTTACGAGAGCGGCCAATAAATATGAGGGGAATCATGCTGGAATTTATGAGATGTGTAAGCAAGATTATCCAGATATCTTAGAGGAAATTGAGAAGGAAGATTTTATGGATTTATTGGATGCTGGATGTGGTCCTGGACCAATGATTTCGCTTTTGGCCGAAAAATACCCAGATAAACATTATACGGGAATTGATTTGACACCGAAGATGATAGAAGTGGCAAGAGCCAAACAGATTTCATCTGCGACGTTTTTGGTGGGGGACTGTGAAAAGTTACCTTTTGAGGAGAATTCTTTTGATATTATTATTTGCTCTCAGAGCTTTCATCATTATCCAAATCCACAAGATTTCTTTAATAGCGTGAAAAAAGTATTGCGTCCAGGAGGAAGATTGATATTGAGAGATAATACAGGACCAAGATGGATACTTTGGCTAATAAATCATATTGAGATACCTTTGGCTCATCTGGCTCATCACGGCGATGTGAGAGTATATGGCAAAGCAGAGATTGAGAGAATGTGTCAGAAGGCTGGATTGCATATGGAAAAGTTTGAGCAGAGAAAAAAATTTCGTATGCACTGTGTTATAAGAAAGAAGGAAAAGATAATGGAATTAAAGCTAGGAGATGTTCAGGAAACAGCGCTCATCCCGCTTGCAATTCGAGCAAACGAAACAAAAAGGAGAAATGCTAGAATTTGCGATGAAAAGGCAGTGGAAATCATTGATACGCTCGGAATTGATACAAAAGATTTGGATAAATTTTTTTCTCATGAAGGAGTAGTGGCAAGAACGATTTTATTTGATGAAGCGGTAAAAAAACTCTTGCTAAAATATCCAAGGGCAGTTTGTGTGAATATTGGATGTGGTTTGGACAATCGTTTTTCACGCGTAGATAACGGAAAAATACAGTGGTTTAATATAGATCTTCCTGACTCGATTGAAGTGCGTAAAAAAATATATAAAGAAACAGAGCGGGAACATATGATTGCAGGGAATGTATTGGAGTTGGACTGGATAGAGAAAATACCAAGAGAAAATATTATAATTGTGATTGCGGAAGGATTATTTATGTACTTTTCAAAAGAGCAGGTGAGAACGATTTTAAATCATCTTACGGATGCTTTTGGCAGAGGCTTTCTTTTGGTAGAATTAATGCATCCAAAGATGATGAAAGAGGATATGCATGATACGATAAAACATACAGAAGCAAAATTTGGTTGGGGTACCGAAAGCGGAGAGGAACTGGTATCACTTGACTCTAAATTGGCATTGATAAAAGAAATAAGCTTCTGGCAGGAGATAAAAAAGTATTCTCTTTTAGGGAAAATAGGAAGTATCATTGCTGGAAAGTTAAATAATAGATTAGCAATTTATAAGTGGAAGTAGAACTTGAAGTTTTATTATAGTATGATAGATGCAATATAATTTTTGTTCTTAAATGGCGTGTTAGGTAAAATTGAAATGATTTCCGTCTTGAGGTATAATTCGTCACGCAATAGAAAGTAATGAGGTGATATGAGGTGAAACGCTGCATTGTAGTAGTCGGAATAGTCAAATAAGAATGAAGAAAATCAGGAGGTTTTTATGGCTATTTCGGAAACCATGTATAATGACTTTGTGAATGATCCGACACAGTTTGAGAAGAACGATGTGCTGTATCATTAACCAATTAATCATGACAGGAATGCCAATCATACAGTTGAAGCTGAAAGAAGGTTGAGAAAATTGCAAAGGTACGATATAATACGAAATGGAAAATTTGTATCTTGAGGTGATTATAATGCTACATATTGCAATTTGTGACGATGAACAGAGCCTTGTTAATAATTTGACAGATTTATTAGAACAGTATGCGGCTGAGACGAGTGTGGAAATAAAAGTGACCCCCCTATTATGATGGGATGGAGTTAATTGATAAATATGATCCCACGATTGACCTGATTTTTCTAGATATTCGAATGAGGCTATTAAATGGTCTGGATGCCGCCAAGCGTATTCGACAGATGGACGAGAAAGTAGGTATTATTTTCTTGACAACTCTCACCCAATACGGGTTAGAGGGATATAAATATCAGGCTGCAAATTATATTATCAAACCGATGAAATATGTCCGATTAAAGGATGAGATGAATAAGTTTCTGGCTCATAGCCGTCGAAATGAATCCCCCTCAGTAGTTATTATCAATGATACAGGAAAATACAAAATTGTTCTAAAAAATCTGCGTTATATAGAGACCTTTAATCGAAATCTTCTTTTTCACACAGAACAGGAAAAGATCATTTGCTATAAGAGTATGAAGGAAGTGGAACAACAATTAAAAGAGCAGGGATTTGCAAGAAGCCACAGCAGTTACCTAGTAAACTTGTTTTATGTAAAGGGAGTTAAAAAGCTGGAAATTACATTAATAACGGGCGAAGTAATTCCAATCAGTCAGCCAAGACGGAAAAGGTTTATGGAATTGCTGACAGAGTATTGGGGGGATTTGCTATGATCTATTTTCTCAGTATTCTTTCTTGGATTTTGAATTGGAGCTATGCATTTGTTTTTTTTCAGATTTTATGTGGCTTTATTCCTTCTCGAAAAGGCTGGCCATTGCGGATACTATCATTTTTTCTGAGTAGTATGTTTGCCTTTACCATTGTGTACTCAAACGATTTGCCAAACCTACTTGGAGCTCTTGTGGGGTTTGTGGTCTATATTATTGTGTTCCATCGTGGAAAATGGACAGAAAAATTGGCGGCTGTTCTTGTATTTTATCCTGCGGTAATTGCGGTAAATTATTTGATGCAGGATATAGGTAGTCGATTATTTTTTGCCTGCACAGGTGCTCCTCCAGATTCAGATTTGGGATGGACACAGGAATTTTATTTTATTAGTACATCGTTTTATACGATGTCGTTGTTTTTACGCCTTTTGTTTTGGATTTTTGCCTTGGTTTTTTTGAGAAAATATTTGCATCAGATTACATCAAATTTAACAACTCAGATGTGGCTAATTGTGAATACTTTAATGTTGGCGTCTTTTGTGGCAATATTTACAATTCTTTATTTTTTGCCAGAAGAAATGGTTGTTGTATATCCAATTTGCGTGGCGTCTATTTTTTCTAGTTTTGGATGTATTTATCTCGCTGCCTATATATGTAATTCTGTGCAGACCACTTATTATGCACAGGAATTAGAGAGAAAACAGGAGTATTTTAAAGATAAAATGAGAGAGGAAGAACGTGTTCGAAGCATTTACCACGATATGAAAAACCATCTTTTGGTTTTACAGGCACAGTCGATTCCTACACAGGAAGTAAGGCAGTCCATTCAATCTCTGCAAGAGCAGATAGAGGCGTATGAAAATTATTATCATACGGGAAATGATTATTTGGATGTCATTATTTGTGACAAATCACGGTTAGCAAGAGAAAATCAGATTGATTTCTATGCAGCTATTCAATTTGATGAAGGCAATTTTTTGGAGCCGCTTGATATCAGTACAATTTTTGGTAATGGGTTAGACAATGCGATTGAGGCAAGTGAAAAGCTTCCAGAAAGTATGAGACTTATTACGGTCAAGGCTTCTCGTATTCGTGATATGCTTATAATTGTCATAGAAAATAATATGGGGTTAGAAGTGTTGGTATCCGAAAAGACTAGTAAGAAAGATACCTTTCTTCACGGCTTTGGAATTTCGAATATTCAGAAAGTGGCTGAAAAGTATGGAGGACAATGCATTGCAAAGCCTAGGAATGAGAAATTTGTTTTAAAAGTTGTCTTGCCGATTCCGACTAAAAAATAGATAATCACGAGCCCCATCTCTTTTGTAAGTGCGAATTATATTGTTTTAAAAGATTTTGTGTATAATATTGTGAATGTAATTCAGGATGAATTTTTGTGAATATCCATTCATAAAATTTTTTCTATGATTATTTTTTAAACTGACATGTCTGCGATAGCAGGCACCACCATAAAGGAAAGTCCGATTGCTCCGTGCCAAGGCACTCTGGAAATCGCACCTGTTAAATTCTTTTATGAGTGTAAGAAATAAAAATGGCAGATGGTGCTGCCTGATTTTTTGGACAGCACCATCTGCTATTTTTATTAGCGCATGATTTCTTTGATTTTACCTTCTTGTTCCGAGTAGGTATAATAATTTCCTTTTTCGGATATGAAAGGCAGCAGTTGTCTTGTGTGGCTGTTTCTTATATATACGACATTAGTGGGGATTAGTTCCAGAAGAGAATATTCTTCATCGATATCTGCAATCCATCTGAAAAGTTTATTTTCTTTTGAACCAGAGTAGATAAGATCCAGTCCAGGTTCTGAGTTTTCAACTTGGAAGAAAACTTTATGAGGAAGAATTCGATCTTTGAATACCGCCTTTGTAACATAAATTGTGAATTCATCTTCTAGAAGCTTCTCAAAAGAATCTAAGGTGAGATATTCCCCAGTTCTTTCTAATTTGATTTTATCTCCTCTTATGATTCTTTCTTTTAGCGTTGTCAGTAAAGAAACAACCATATTTATTGTTCCTCTGCTTCCATATCCTATAGAATCTATTAATTCTTGTAATAATTGATTGTCTAATGTATCGATTCTAGTCATCTTTTTATATACATCCATTCGAATACCTCCTTATCCCAACGCTATAATGTTTTTATGGAAACATCTAATAACGCTGTAAAATCTTTTGGTTTATAATTCGTCCCATTTAATATGCTCATAATATACCTTTCTATATAGATTAACATATTAAACTATATTTTAATTGCTTCCTATCTCCTCCTTTTTGTTTTGGTATTGTCGTACGTCTGACAAAGAATCGAGTCGTCTTACACAGTGTCCGCAAGTGTGAATTCGGGCAGCGGTGTAAACGTTGCTCCATAGCGTATATCGTACATTTGTACCCTTATATATTTTATATGCCAAAGGAGCTGGTTATTGTATAAGAGCTTCTTGGTATAACTTTATATACAGTTATTAAGTTTGATTATATAAAAAGTATAACATATAATCGAACTGATTACAACGGAAATTAGATTTTACCCTGTGAGTATTAGTTTAGTCATTTTATATTGTATGTGCTTACGATACGAATATAATGAGAGTAAGTTCCAAAAAGGAGCAGAGCATTATAGAAATTACGAATAAAGAGGGGGAGATACGATGAGTATTTTAAGCACTACGCATTTAACAAAACAGTATGGCAAAGAGCCAAATATCGTAAAAGCATTAGATGATGTAAACATTTCTATCGAAGAAGGAGAATTTGTAGCGATTATCGGTACGTCTGGCAGCGGAAAATCCACTCTGCTCAATATGCTTGGAGGACTTGACCGTCCTAGCTTGGGCAATGTGAGAGTGGATAGATTTGAGTTGGGAAAACTGTCGGATGAAGATTTAACGGTATTTCGTCGTCAACGTATTGGTTTTATTTTTCAAAATTATAATTTAGTTCCTATTTTGAATGTATATGAAAATATTGTTATGCCAATTCAGTTAGACGGAAAAAAACCAGATGAAAAATTTATTGAGGAGATTGTCTCATTATTAGGAATTCAGAGGAAGCTTTTTCATATGCCAAATATGCTTTCAGGAGGTCAGCAACAGCGCGTGTCTATTGCGAGAGCATTGGCCAGTAAGCCGGCAATTATTCTTGCTGACGAGCCGACTGGAAATCTTGACAGCAAGACGAGTGATGAGGTAATTGAGCTTTTAAAAGTTACAAGTAAAAAGTTTCATCAAACGATCGCCATGATAACTCATAATCCAGACATTGCAAGACAGGCAGATCGGTGTATCCGCATTGAAGACGGAAAGATTTATGAGTAAGGCGGTGATAGTATGAAAGAGCAAAGATTCATGATTCGTACTTTGACAAACCGCAGTTTTAATGGAAATAAAGGGCGCAATCTGGTGGCAGTTTTGGCTATTATTTTAACTACTATGATGTTTACAACCTTATTTACATTAGCACAAAGCATGGAACAAAATATGACAGAAATGTATTTGCGACAGTCTGGGACAAAAGCGCATACGACTACGAAACAGATTACAGATGCCCAAATCGAGCAGATTGCCTCTCATCAAGATGTAGTAAGCTACGGAAAATCTATTGTGGTTGGATTGGCTGAAAACAAAAAGCTTGCTGGAAGGCAATTGGAAATTCGCTATGCTAACGACCAATATGCAAGTGATGATTTTGCATATCCTGTGACTGGACATATGCCACAAAGCAAAAAGGAAATTGCGCTTGATACGATTACATTAGAGCGTCTGGGCATCCCTATGGAGTTGGGGCAGCAGGTAATATTAGAGTGGAGAAAAGATTTATTTTCTTCTGATATGATATCAAGCACGTTTACTCTCTGTGGATGGTGGGAAGGAAATTTATCCGTCTATGCAAGTATGGCATGGGTCAGTGAAGAGTTTGCGCTGGAAGCCTGCGGTAATATCACAAAGACAGAGGAGGGACAAATCTGTGGTTTGCGTATGATGGGCATTACCTTTTCGAACAATAAAAATATTGAACAAAAAACAAAGGCAGTTTTGTATGATAGTGGATTATCAAATTTAGAGTTTAATACGAATATGACATATACTGCGGAGATACAATATAGCATTTTCATGGAAAATCTTCCAATGTATGCGGGAATGATGCTAGTGTTTCTCGCGGGATATTTGATTATTTTTAATGTGTTTCAGATTTCTGTTGCCTCAGATATCCAGTTTTATGGGAAGTTAAAAACCCTTGGAATGACAAAAAAGCAAATTAAAAAATTAATTTTCGGGCAGAGCAATCGGCTTTCTCTGATTGGAATTCCAGCAGGATTAGTAATCGGATATCTTTTAGGAATTGTATTAGTTCCAGCATTAATTTCTACCGCAAGTATAAAGCCAACTGTATCAGTAAATCCGATTATTTTTATTGGGTCAGCCCTGTTTGCTTACATTACAGTGGTTATTTCTTGTCTGCTGCCTGCTCGCTTGGCAGGAAAAGTTTCTCCTGTGGAGGCGTTACGCTATACAGATGCAGACATAAATATAAAACGAAAAACAAAGAAATCAAAAACAGGAGCTTCTCTGACTGCAATGGCATGGTCTAATCTAGGTCGTAACTGGAAACGTACCATTATGGTAGTTTGTTCTCTTACTCTTGGATTAGTGTTGATGAGCTTCTTCTATGCGAAAAATGCTAGTTTTGATGTGGAAAAATATTTGATGGATTTGACAATAGCGGATTTTCAGATTGATGATGCCACAAATAATATATCTGATGGATATAATCCTGAAAGTAGTACGATTAATAATAGTTTGATTGCAGATATTACTAATTTGCAACAGATTGAGGGGATTGGAAAACTGTATTCTAGACAGATTCCACTTAGCCTGGGAGCTGAGACTTGCCATAATCTTAGCTCTTATTATACGCAGGAGCGATTGGATGAGTTTGCATCTTTTGATCCTACATTTTCTTCTTGGAAAGAGGAATTTGACCGCGCATTGGAGGGAGAAAAGTTACCATTGACTGTATACGGTGCGGATGGTATTGTTTTGGAGGCAGCCACTAAAAGCTCCTATGTCGTGGATGGAACCTATGATGCCGAAAAATTTGCAACGGGAGATTACGCGTTGGCAATCGGACCTGCCGCTGAGGCTAGCAACGGTCTTCCTACTTATTCAGTCGGGGAGAGAGTAAGGGTTGAAAATCACGAATTTATCGTTATGGCGGTACTCACACCGCTTCAGTCTATGGTAGAAGGACGGCAGCAAACGAATTTTGATCTTCCGTTAATTATTCCTGCCGATACATATACAAAATTATGGCCTGATAGTAATTTAAGAAAATTTTATTTTAATATTGGCGATAAAAATAAAGATAAGGCAGAGTCATTATTGAGAGAATATCAGCAAAGTTCAGCACTAGGGATGAATATTGTCTCTAGGCAGAGCGTGGTGGAGCAGTACAAAGCCGAGATTCGCTCCTCAGCTGTAATGGGATATGCAATTAGTATTATTATTGCATTAGTCGGTATTTTGAATTTTATAAATAGTATAGTTACAGCAATTATTTCGCGAAAACGAGAATTTGCAATGATACAGAGTATTGGCATGACAAAACGACAGCTTCGCAGTATGCTTACTTTTGAGGGACTTTATTACGCTGGTATGACATTAATTGCGTCTTATCTCTTAGGAGCTGGAACTGTTGGAATTATCGTCAGGGCAATGGCAGCAGACGGATATTCGACGTTTCATTTTACTTTGTTGCCGCTTGTGATTTGTACGCCGATTTTAATTATATTTGCTATTTTGATTCCATATTTTTGCTTTAAAAATTTGGAGAAACAAAGTATTGTGGAGAGATTAAAAACTGTAGATTAATATATTTAAAAAAAATATTTGACATTTATAATGGATTTTAATGAAGTAGGTCGAGAATTTTCTCAACTTATTTTAAGCAAAGTGTAAGTGGGAGGAATATCTAGAAAAAACAGCCTAAATGGTTATATATCATTTAGGCTGTTTTTTTGTGGAGAGTTTTAAAGTTAGTTCATTTTACATATATGTTTCCAAATTTTATGGCAGGCATTTTTACATTTACATCTAATGCCCTGCTTTTGTACTCGGAAAATTCCCCACATACCAGATTCTACATCCCATTTGAGACTACCAGAGCGGTAGAGATAATCACCAGGGCAGGACGCACCATCTTTTAGCTCCATACTGAAAGTGTTTCCAATACTGATGCCTCCTTGAAGAGGGATGATACGAGAAAAAGGATCATTTGGTTGTTCTTTCCACGTATGTCCGTGAAGGGTAAAGCCTACATTACGAGGTTTATCTGCTGGCATTATAGTTCGGAAGACAACGCGGTCTTGTGGATAAGCTGTAAATAATGGTGTTGCTGGATCTCCATGAATACGACTATTGAAAACTTTGGAAATGCGACTGTTACGCTTTAGTCTATTTGCAAAGCGCTCAGAGCGATAATTATAACCTTTTTCTCCTGTGTCTTCTGCGTCGATGCCCTCTGTTTCATCTTCTTGGATTGTCTTTACAAGTTTCCCGTTGATATCCAGCATACGGATTCCGTTTTGAATCATCACAATGCATTCTCGGAAACTTTCTATACCTGGTGCACAGATGACTGCTTCCTCATCGTAAATTGTTCTAACTAGAGAGTAATTGCGATACCATCTAGCTCCAGCTGGTTCAATGATGATGGCTCCAAATAGTCCGTGATATCTGTGATTTCGCATATCTGCAAAAGAATGGATGATACATGGTCCGTATTCTTTATCTGCATACCATAAATATTTTTTGCTTTCGCCCACACCTACAGTCTGTTCCCGATTATTATAGCCTATATTAATTCCTGAATCACAGACAGGGTCGTAGTTTAAAAACTGTGGATTAATGGATACTCGCATGGATGGCTGGTGTTTGAAATCAAGAGGAACTTTTGGGTAGTCAAAAAATTGTATAGGTTTTGCTGGATTAAAAAGATTATGGAGAGTGACTTCAATCCACTCGCCAGCGTTTGCTCTTAGAATGAGAGGCTTTGGCTGATAATTTCCGCATAATGCTATGTCAGCATCTTCAAGCGGAACAAACAAAAGTCCATCTGGATCGTGGTCGCCATGGTCGTTATATGGAATATCTTTTTGGATGGCGGCGATATCGTATTTTCGAATTATTGCATCTTTTCCAGGACAAGGCGGAAGAGGAAGAATACGGTCTTTGCCTTTACATAAAGGTTTCAGATGTTTTACAGGATGATCATGGGCTCGAAGGATACCCCAGAGTCCAAGCCAAGTATCATCGATTCCTCCAAAGTAATATAGGTAGTCTCCTGGTGCATATTTTTTTGTGATTCGAAGGTTAAAGGCTTCCGAAACTCCGATAGTTTGAGAGGCGGCAGTGGGAGAGTGAGGATCCGCAATTTCTTTTTTCCAGGACATTCCCGTAAGATTAAAGGCATGTTGTTCTTCGTGGGCGCCATCTAGCAGGCGGATAACGATTTCATCGCCTGGATAGGTTTCCAAAATAGGGGTAGCTGGGTCTCCATGAACGAGGGAACTAAAAATATAAGCGGGATCTTCTTGTTTTTTCAAACGCTCTCTCATAGGTTCACAGCGATAATTGATACCCATCACACCAGGATCATCGTGGGAGCCAGGAACCGCTGGTGGATTTAGAGCATTGCCGTTTTTATCAAAAAGAAAGGCAAAATCATGGACGAATAGGGCGAATTCTCGGAAGAAAGTACCGTCTCTTCGGCGGATTACTGCCTGGGTACCGCGCTTAAGTTCTCTACCACTGCGGATACTGTGAAAAGTAGCTCCAGCTTCTTCGACAATTAATGCGCCGAATACCCCGTGCATCTGATGAGAGTTGGCGAATAGATGGTCGTGGAAAAATACGGTGCGAAGTTCTGTGTTTGCAAAAAAGCGCTCGATTAATGTCTCATATTTTCTGGCTCCAGCAATATTATTCCAGCCGTTTGCGGCACCGTCGGAAACGATCGTGTCAAATTTTACCAGATGTACGTGAAAGCCAACGATATCTGTCAGAGTTTCCATCTGAAATGGACTTTCCTCAAGGTGTTCTGGTAGTAAGTTGGTAAGGCGGATTTCGATGCAGTCTCCAGCATTAGCGCGAATTACTAACGGTTCTACACGGATTTTTTGTGCTTCTACTTTGTGGATATAGGACTCAAGACCTCCGTGATATTCCAGATCTTCTTTTAGCACAAAGAAACGTCCCTGAGGATCATGCCAGCCGTAACGGTTATAGGTTATCTTAGCTTGGATAAGAGCAATTTCAAATATTTTCACTTCTATGTGATCTTGCTCACAAAATGCGGAGTGATTAGATTTTTTATCTATAAGGCAAGGGCAAGTTTCGGAATAGAGGGCACCAGGAACAAAATTTTTTACAAAGTTTTTCTGTTCTAAATTTGTGGGTTCAATTTTGTTGCTGCCATCAGGATTTAGTATTCCAAGAGGAGGCTGCAAAGGTCGCTCGCCAAAGGTTCCATTGATAAAATTAGGATATCCAGGATGATTTTTATCTTTGGGTGGTGGTGCAGTCCTATCTTTTAGAGGAATGAGAGGAGGAATTTTAGTGCCATCAGGAAGCGTTCCTGTGCCATCCTCCAGTCGGTCATGTATTCTCCATAAGGTCCACATTCCTTCGTGAAAATGAGGATAGAGGTGACAGTGAAAAATGGCATCACCGATTGTTTCTGTTAAACTTCCAGCACCGTGGAGAATATCCAAGGTATAGCATTCTTGAGGACCAATGGTGATAGAATCCAAAATGGTAGAAACTGGGTTTTCTCCTTCTAGGCGCCACTGGTGGTTATGAAGATGGAAAACATGGGTTTCCTTGACTCCACCGTGAATCAACCGAATTTTTGCGGGATCACCGACATAGGCGTGAAGAATCGGAGGTGCTGGATCTTGATAAACCCATGAACTCATAGAAATATCTTCTCCGCTGTCCGCGTGATCTTCGGTCAGAGGAAGGCGATTTCGCATAGGTTCTGACCGATAGCTGATTGCCGTGGTAGAAGATGGAAGACCCGTGTGAGGATCTTGAGGGGGATTTCCATTTCTGTCTCGAATTTCCAATTCATCATGGAAGAATACGGTGTATTCACGGAAGGACTTTTTGCCAGGAGTATAAATATCTGCAAAAAGTCCGCTTTCTAGCTCGTCTCCTGTCTGAGGATTGAGCCATTTGGATTGAGGTGCTTCTATAATGATAGCGCCGAAAAGTCCGTGAATATTGGTTCCCTCCTCGCTGCTTCTAGTATCACCCATATCGTGGAATAGATATACTCCTTCTTTGGCTGCATACCAGGTGTACATAATACGATTTTTCGTTGTGGTATCTCGGTTAAAACCGACGTTTGCACCGTCAGAGGTTTGTATATCATAGTCCATTCCTAAGACATGGATAGAAAGGGAACGGTTTAATGAGTGAGTGAATGAGATTATGACTTGTTCTCCCAGATTTGCTCGGATGACAAGAGGTTTTACTTCCTTGTAAGGCTGTGGGACTTCAAGGGAGAAATTGCGTAATGCGCCTTCGCGGATTCGCGCTGCATCCTTTTTTAATACATATAGAAGACCATTTGGATCATGATCCCCGTATTTGTTATAAACTATAGGGATTTCAATAGCTTCTATCTCGTAATATCGAGTTTGGTTGGGGCAGGGATAATTATAAAGTTTCATATATTTCCTCCTATCGTGTTCGTCCAGTTTCCAGTATACGGATATAATGGTTGGCTTCTCTAAGGACGTGGTCTGCTAATAATGGCAGGATAATAGATGCAATTTCGCAGTCAAGAATTCCTTTTGTTCCCGCTGCCTTAAAGTTACGGTATTTTAATGTTTTTTCTAGAGTTTTTTCGGTCAGAACGTTTGCACAGCGTTCCTGTTGGCAGGCTGTTTCGATAAGCTTCGCATAATCTTTGGAAAACTGGTTGGCTGTCTTGATAAGTTCTACTTGCGATGGATCTAACAGACCGCGGATAAACCATGCATGTTCCATCATAATCTGATTCCAAAAAACCTCTGTCTCGTAAAGCTTATAGTAGTGGATACGTTTATTTGTCATCAGATTTTCCACAATATTACGATATAAACGAGCTTCACGTGTAATATGCTCGATTAAAAGAGGATAATTGGAAGTAAAAAGTTGTCCGCTATTTACTTTGCACAGGATATGTTCCTTAAAACAGATGAAATCATTCAGTAATTTGAGGGCGCGCTCATTAAGACATATTACTTGTCGAGTGAGTACACGGTTTTCTTCTCTGCGACATCCGTGGTGAAGTTCCATTGTCATTTTAGAAATCTTGCTATCAATAGGTATGCCGCTTAGATCTTCTGTTTTTTGTTCAGCTGGGAGAGTGAATTCCGTAATAAGTTCGTTGGAATTTAAAACAGATTCATGAAGATTTCCGTCTGAAATTTTCACAACATCTCGCAGAAATTCCTCAAATTTCCGCCGAAAATTTGAGGCCTGCTCTATACAGTCTTTTTCACAACAGGGAAAGCCTGCTTCCAGAAAAAGAGCATGTTCTTTCATAATTCTTGCAAAAAACATATGGGTTTCAAGTGAAAGAATAATATAATCTCTCATAGGCATTCATACCTTTTACTTTGGTTTTAATTATAGTATATGTAGGAAGAGGAAAGGTGGTACAAATTCCTTGCATATTGACCTGTCAATGGTATTTATTTTGCCGTAGCAAACTTTCAAATTTTGATAATGTTTGATATCTTTCATTTGAGCTTGGGTATTATAATCTATTCAATAAATTTGTTTGTGATTTTATGGCAGTTATAAGTTAGAAAAACATTGAAATTTTTTGTAGTTAAGTATAATATATAAGTTAGTAGAAGCTAACTTACGTATATTGGAATACAGAGAGCAGTAACTATAGTGAAATACAATTTGGGGAGGAGTTCATATGAAATCAGGTTTGAAATTTTATAATACAGATATCGCTTACCGAATGATTAAAAAGAAAGTAGTACAAAAGTGTGGGAAAAAGAAAACGGAGCAGATTTGGAGGAGAGCAGGAAAATGTCTGGAATATTTATGGGAGAAATATCCAGATGTTTCAAAAGAAGAAAAGAGACATACTCATAACAATATTTTTCCGCGTATTGCTATGTACCGTGCGCTAGAGAAAGAGTATCCTCAAGAAGCGATGGAAATTATGGATTTTGCTGTGGAGTATGCAGGAAAGTACGCAGGAAAACTGTTTGGAGTATTTACGGCAATCCCGTTAATGCCCAGTATATTTTTGAGAATTTTTGCGTATATGACAAAGAAGATGTTTGGACCATCTGCTGGATTTGAACAGGTTTTTTATGAGGCAAATGGGAAAGTATTGCGGTTTGATATCACCAAATGTCCTTATTGTAAGTATTGTAAAAAATGTGGATGTCCAGAACTTACACATACATTTTGTGACAGCGATATTTATTGTTACGGAAATCTTCCAGGAATTGAATTTGCAAGAACTCAGACATTGGGAACTGGAGGTACGTGCTGTGATTTTTCTTTAAGGGTAGGGGGAAAGATATATGAAAAATAGAAATATTTCTGCTATTTTGTATGCGTTATTGGCAGCTTTATTTTATGCAATCAATGTCCCATGTTCTAAGCTTTTGCTTGAGAGGATAGCACCAACTTATATGGCAGCATTTTTGTATCTTGGGGCAGGAATTGGTGTAGGGATTATGTATTTATGTCATAGACAATCAAAGAAACAAGAAGAGAGATTGGAGCGCAAGGATTTGCCCTATACGATAGGAATGGTGCTTTTAGATATAGCAGCGCCGATTTTACTTATGTTTGGAGTTAGTATTGGAACCTCCTCAAATGCATCTCTTCTTGGAAATTTTGAGATAGTGGCGACCTCTGTCATTGCATTATGGATATTTAGAGAAAAGATATCAAAAAGACTCTGGGCGGCAATTACTTTTATTACATTGTCAAGCATTATACTTTCCTTTGACGGAGGTGGGAGTTTGAAGTTTTCTTATGGCTCACTGCTTGTTTTGGGAGCAACAGCTTGCTGGGGAATGGAAAATAATTGTACAAGGAATATCTCGTCCAAAAGTACTTATCAGATTGTGACAATAAAAGGATTTTTTTCTGGTATAGGCTCTCTTATTATTGCAATAGTTTTGAGAGAAAAACTTCCTGAGCTTAAGTATATTTTGATTGCGTTAGTTTTGGGATTTATTGCCTATGGACTTAGTATTTTTACATATATTCGCGCCCAAAAAACACTTGGTGCGGCAAAGACGAGCGCATATTATGCAATTGCGCCGTTTGTAGGCGGATTTTTGGCTTTTCTTTTGCTCAGGGAAGCCCTGTCAGTTCGCTATGTGATTGCGATGATAATTATGATTATTGGTACTGCACTTGTTGTTTCTGATACATTAGTTCATGCACATTCTCATATTCACACGCATACTATCACTCATACACATGATGGAATGACTCATACGCATACGATTTCTCATGAACATGGGCATAATCACTATCTCACGGATGAAAAACATGGACATCGTCATTCAATCGAAGATTTGGAAAAAAGTCTGGGTCATCAAGGAGTTTTTGGGTAGAAATGTTTGAGAGAAGTATTAATCTTTTAAAGAATTTATTTTGTGATATTTCCCTGCCTTGTCGATATGATAAGGCAGGGAAAATTTTTGTTGTTATAATAATTAAATGATGATTTTTATGGCGATGAATAGAGTGATGACGATGCCGATTATTGTTATAATTCCATATATTTTATAGGATTCTTTATCATCTTTTTCCTTTACTAAATAGTAAATACCAGCTCCCAAAATTAAAAGACCAATTATCAATCCAATTATATTAAAAATCATTTTTTCTTCCTCCAATTTAATAATAATACAGAGTTTATAATAACAAGCACGGAGCCTGCATTATGTACCAATGCGCCGACAACAGGATTGAGAATACCTGTGATTGCAAGAATAATTGCTAGGAAATTCAATCCTATAGAAAAACTTAGGTTATATTTAATTGTTATCATCATTCGCTTGGACAATGCCAGCAAATGTGGCAATTCTTTCACTTCATCATCCACAAGAGCGATATCTGCGGCGTCTACCGCAATATCACTCCCAACACCACCCATTGCAATACCGACATTTGCCTTTTTTAAAGCGGGGGCATCATTCACACCATCGCCAATCATACAGACAGGTAAGCCTTTTTGCTCGTAATCATCAATCCAGTTTAATTTATCTTCTGGAAGACAATTTGCGTGTACTTCTGTTATATGGATTTGATTTGCAATTGTATCAGCAGTGTTTTCGTGGTCACCCGTCAAAAGAACGGGTACAATATCAAGTGCTTTTATTTCAGAAATCATTTGACCGCTCTTTGTACGGATTGTATCTGAAAGAATAATATATCCAATTAAATTTTTGTCTTCTGCAATATAAATAACTGTGCTTCCCTTACTAAGATAAACCGCTATATGGTCATATGTTTTGTCAGATAAAGCAATATGATATTCAGACATCATTTCCTCATTTCCTGCCAATATCTTTTTACCTTTTATCCATGCAAAGACACCGCGCCCTGGCAACATTTGAAATTGCTCTGCTGGCAATATTTCGGATGAATTTTGCTGTTTGAAACAGCGTACAATAGCTTTACCAAGTGGATGTTCTGAATATTGTTCGACGGATGCAACATAAGAGTACAGCATTTCATCTGTATATTCATTGCAAATGCTTTTAATCACAGTGACTTGTGGCATTCCGTATGTGAGAGTACCTGTTTTGTCAAAGGCAATTCGTTTGACCGATGCTAATCGTTCTAGCGCATCCCCTTCGCGTACGAGAAAACCATGTTTTGTGGCATTGCCAATGGCAGCCATAATTGCAGTGGGAGTGGCGAGTACTAATGCACATGGGCAAAATACAACTAAAATTGTGACTGCACGAATGATTTGACCGCTAAAAATCCATGTTAAAAGAGCTGCAAAAAGCGCAATAATAACAATCCAAGTTGCCCACCTATCAGCAGTTCCCACAATTTTTGCTTTTCCAGCATCAGCAGACTGTACAAGGCGTATCATCCGTTGGATGGAGCTGTCTTCTCCAACTTTTGTCGCTTTCATTTCAAAAATGCCAAATTGATTTACTGTGCCACTAAAGACTTCATCGCCAGTTGTTTTGTCTACAGGCAAGGATTCGCCTGTCATAACTGACTGATTGATGGAAGTTTGTCCAGAAAGGATAATTCCATCAACAGGGATGCTTTCTCCAGGAAGTACTCGAAGAATATCATCTACACCAACTTCCTCGGCGGGAACAATCGTTTCTGAATTATTTTTTATGACTCTTGCTGTCTGGGGCGTAAGGTGGACAAGTTTTTCTATTCCCGCTCTCGCCTTTGCCACAGTTAAATCTTCCAGTAATGCACCAAGTTGCATAATAAAAGCCACTTCGCCTGCGGCAAAATCCTCGCCAATACAGATAGAGGCAATTAAAGCGAGAGATACAAGGACGTCTGCTTTAATATCAAAAGCTGTAATCAAACCAATGACTGCTTCTACAATGATGGGAATACCACAAAGTACAATAGCTATCCAAGCTGCATCGAATGGCAAAGCTATAAAATGAAAAATGCTGACAAGAAGTGCTATTCCCGAAATGACAAGTAGGATAATGTCTTTTTTTATGCCGCCTAATTCTAAGAAATTTTCCAATGTTTCTATCCAGCGTTTCACTTATATGAAATCTCCTTTCTATTATTTATTATATTTGTAGAGAAGTATGATATATATTACATATACCCCTATATGTATATTATACCTATAGGGGTATATGTTGTCAAGGAAAAATAAAAAGAAAAAAGGTAGTCGTTTTTGACTACCTTTTGTACATAGTTTCTATTTCATATTTGCAAAACGCTCTACTGCCTTTGTGAAGTTCTCAATTGTTTTATCCGCATCCCCATGTTCTATACCATCACGGACACAATGTTTGATATGTCCTTCTAATACTACCTGTCCTACTTTGTGAAGTGCGGATTTAGCAGCGTTAATTTGAGATAGGACATCCTCACATGGTATATCTTCATCTACCATTCTGTCGATTGCCTGTACTTGTCCGATTATTTTTTTTAAT
>CAYTNV010000031.1:0-42409 GCA_964439395.1 uncultured Blautia sp.
TTATTTTCTATAGTTTATCACAGAGAGATTTGCTTTTCGATACGCCTTTTTTTGTAGCACTTACGATAAGTAAAATCGGTACACCATTTTTCATTCGGTCTTTTTGCTGTAAAATCCTGCTTTAGGAGATTATCAAATTTTTTATATTGTTCTCCCTTATGATAACGGGACTTTCTCGGTCTGCGTATGGAATGGATCTTCAATTCCTGCATATATCTTAAGACAGTATTTTGGCTCAGAAATATTTTTTTGCGCTCTAAAAAGACTTTCATCATATGGTATCCTGGACGGCCCTCATATTCATGATAGATCTTCCGGATGGTCTGTTTGATCTCCTTCTTCCGTTGATGATAGGATGCTTTGCGGTTTTTTCGATAGTTGTAGTATGCATTTGGACAGATCTTCATTTTTCTTAAGAGCCATCTTACTCCAAAATCTGCCCTGTGTTCGTCAATAAACTGATACTGGTCTAAACGATCTCCTTTGCGAAGAATGCGGCTGCTTTTTTTAAGAAATCGATTTCCTTTTTCGCTTCTGCCAGCTGCTGACGGAGAAGCCTGTTTTCCTCATAGAGTTTCTTTTGATCCTGTTTTTCTGGATTGGATCTGCATTCTTCTTCGTGAGATGGTGTAATAAAGTTGTAATACCAACCAGGAAATAAATGATATACTTAATGAAAGAAAAGGAAGGTGTTATATATGCCCCAGATTCCAAATTATGAACTGGAATTAAGCTTGACCACTATGCTATCAGTTTGGTCAATGATACGTTCACGGAAAGCATGAATGACTCCTTCCCGTATCTTCAGCTTGCCTCGCAGCATGATTTTGACGTATTTTAACATGAAAATATGCAAAAATTATAAAGTTTATATGGTTATAACCCGATAAATTTATTGACAAATGAGAAAAAATAGGGCATAATAAGGAAAAAGACTGGAGGGATGCCCTATGATTTATAGAGAAAAGTATATGGAGAGAATCATCCCGTTTTTTGATACCCCGTTCGTCAAAATTCTTACAGGTGTCCGCAGATGTGGCAAATCTACAATCCTTCTGATGGTACAGGAGGAATTAAAGAAGCGTGGGGTGGATGCAGGACAGATCCTTTCTTACAAATTTGATAGTCTGCAGTATGAAGAAATCGACACTGCAACAAAGCTGTATAAGGAAATAAAGCAGCATATGTGCGAGGGAAAGAGGACGTACCTTTTCCTTGATGAAGTGCAGGAGGTAAAGAACTGGGAAAAAGCAGTCAACTCCTTCATGACGGATTTTGATGTGGACATCTATGTGACAGGCTCGAATTCAAGGATGATGTCTTCGGAGATATCCACCTACCTGACAGGGAGGTATGTATCTTTTCGGATATTCCCCCTTTCCTTTGAAGAGTATCTTTCTTTCCGCAGGGAATATACATCGCTGGAGGATATTTATAAAGAATTCAGGCGGTATCTTAGGATGGGAGGTTTTCCAGCGCTGCAGTTGAAAGAGTATACCTATGAGGAAGCCTATACGGTTGTACGGGATATTTACAATTCCACTATTTTCACGGATATCGTAAAACGGAACCAGATAAGGAAGGTTGACCAACTGGAACGGGTGGTGAAATATACATTTTCCAATGTAGGACAGACCTTTTCGGCGGCCTCGCTTTCAAAGTATCTGAAGAGCCAGAACAGGAAAATGGACCCAGAAACGGTCTACAGTTATCTGAATAAGCTCGAAAACGCATATATTCTTCACCGTTGTTCAAGGTATGATATCAAGGGAAAGGAAATATTAAAGACCCAGGAGAAATTCTACCTTGCAGATTCGGCTTTCCGATTCAGTGTCCTTGGTTATAATGGGGATGCTGTGGCAAGCATGTTGGAAAACATGGTCTATCTGGAGCTTGTTCGCCGGGGCTATGATGTTTATGTCGGGAAGCTGGGCAGCACAGAGATTGATTTTGTGGCGACACGAAAGGAAGAAAAGATATATATTCAGATTTCTGAGCGAATAGAAAAAGATAAAACAGAAAAACGTGAGTATGGTAACCTACTGTCTATTCCAGATAACTATCCTAAGTATGTGCTGCGGACGGATGAATTCGTAGGTGGGAACTATGAAGGAATTAAGACGATGCATGTGGCTGATTTCCTTTTGAGTAAGGAATATTAAAGAAAATAGAAAATGTACCATCGGTGCCCTCGTCAGCGGGAAAAACTGGCGGGGGTATTTTTAGTAAGTGCTACAAACTTTTTAATCTATAGAAATTGACAAAACCTTCTGGCAATGCTATTATAATTAAGTAAAAACTTAATTAAGTGTTTGCTTAATCATAGGAGGTGTTGCATGGATACGATTGAAATACTTCACATTATTACGGATTCAACACGGTTTCGCTTATTACAACTGCTTTTGGAACATCATTATTGTGTAAAGGCTCTTGCCAAAAAGTTAGGCATTAGTGAGTCTGCGGTGTCTCAACACATGAAGATTTTAAAAAAGTACCAGATTGTTCAAGGCACAAAAATAGGATATCAAATGCATTATCAGGTTGACCGAGAAAAAATTTGTGTAGTTTTGAAGGATTTGCTACAACAATTTTCTCAGTATCCTATGGAAATAGAATTATCTGAAAATTGGCCTTGTTCCTGCGAATTTATTGCAGAATGTATGAAGAGAGATTTTAAAATTTTGGAGCAACAAGGTTATGGAAAATGATTATTTGATTCAAAAGAAACCGTTAAATGCTCTGCTTATTTTTTCACTGCCAATTATTATTGGAAATCTATTTCAGCAGACATACACAATGGCAGATTCGGCTATTGTGGGACGCTATGTCAGCGAGCAGGCATTAGCGGCAGTTGGAGCTTCCTATTCTCTGACGAATATTTTTATTTGTATTGCGATTGGCGGCGGGATTGGAGCTTCTGTTATTGTTAGCCAGTATTTTGGTTCGAAAAGTTATATAAAGATGAAAACAGCAGTTTATACTGCTCTTATTGCGTTTTTTAGTATAAGTGTGCTTTTAGGCGGATTTGGATTGCTTTTTAGCAAAGAGATAATGGTGCTTCTGAATACACCATACGATGTACTTGATATGGCAATCGAGTATTTGAGCATTTATTTTATTGGATTGCCATTTTTGTTTATGTATAATGTTTTATCAGCCATGTTTAATGCGCTGGGGAAATCAAAAATTCCACTCTATTTTTTGATTTTTTCCTCGATTTTTAATATTTTGTTGGACTGGCTATTGGTATCACAGTTTAACATGGGCGTGGCAGGCGTAGCCTGGGCTACATTGATTGCCCAGGGAATTTCAGCAGTGCTGTCATTTATAGTTTTATTGTTTGAACTTCAAAAAATAGAAAAAGTACATACAAAATCATTTGCAGTAGATGAATTATTGCCAATAGCAAAAATTGCGTTGCCATCTATTTTACAGCAATCAACGGTTTCCATCGGTATGATGCTGGTGCAGTCTGTCGTAAATAGCTTTGGTTCGGAAGCTCTGGCAGGTTTTTCGGCTGCCATGAGAATTGAAGCAATATGTGTTGTACCGATGACAGGAATTGGCAATGCTGTTTCATCCTATACAGCACAAAATATTGGAGCTGAGAAGAGGAAGCGAGTAGTCGAGGGATATCATGCTGCAAATACATTGGTATTTGTTTATGCCGTTATTATTTTATTTGTATTGGAACTTTTTAATAAGCAGATTATTTCTCTGTTTTTAGATTCAGACGGTACGATAACGGCCATGGAGACAGGGCAAAATTACTTGATTTTTATGGGATGGTTCTTTTTATTGATTGGATTAAAAATGACAGTTGACGGTCTGCTTCGCGGTGCAGGTGATATGAAAATGTTTACAATTGCTAATTTGGCGAATTTATGTGTTCGAGTTTTTGTTGCTATGGTATTTGCACCTCGATTTGGAATTCAAATGGTTTGGTACGCGGTACCGATTGGCTGGTTATTAAATTTTGTTATTTCGTATGCAGAATATCGTACAGGCAAATGGAAGGAAATTTATCAAAAAAAATCAGGTATTTAAATTTCAAGGCTGTTATATTATATTGCGATATGAGAATGAATGGAAGTATTCTTGTCCTTCGTGATGCGATGTGACGGCTTTTTTATTGCTAACAAGTCTTTTTCTGTGATAAGATGTAGACTAAATATAATAGAAACTATATCTATTATATTTGAAATATTATAAGGAAAGTAAAAAGAAGGGAGAAGAACAGGATAGATGGATACGACAGAATTTCTTAAAATATTATCGGTGGCCGAAAAATTGAAATGTAATACGAGGCATTCGTGGACTTCCAGTGGTCGACACGAGAGTGTGGCTGAGCATAGTTGGCGCCTGGCGCTGATGGCTTTGCTTCTTAGAGATGAGTTTTCTCATTTGGATATGAATAAGGTCATTCATATGTGTTTAATTCACGATTTGGGAGAGGCTTTTACTGGAGATATTCCCGCCTTTGATAAGACAAAGGCGGATGAGGGAAGGGAGAGAGAAGTTCTTTTTGCATGGCTAGAGTCTTTGCCAGATTCTTGTAGAGAAGAGTGGAAGGCTCTTTTTGAGGAGATGGAGGAGAGAAAAACAGAGGAGGCAAAACTTTATAAAGCACTTGACAATTTAGAAGCAGTCATCCAGCATGATGAGGCGGATATTTCTACGTGGCTTCCTCTAGAGTATGAATTGCAGTTTACATACGGAGCAGACAAAGTAGGATTTTCTCCGTATTTGCAAAAATTAAAAAAAGAAATTGATAAAAAGACAAAAGAGAAAATACAAAAAGAATCCGATAAATAAAAATTTTATATTTTGTAGTCAGTATTAGGGAAAGAGGCAAATAAAATTGATGAAGAAGATTATAGCTGCTGCGATGTAGAATGCTCTTATCATAACGGCAGTTATTGCGGCAAATAGTGTGGCTTCGAATCTATTTTTGATGGTAAAATCTACGGTAGCTGGAGCATGTTTTGCAGCTTCTGTACTGATTGGAAAGGCAATCGGCGAGGGAGATAACAAGAGAGTAATGGAGGTAGAAAATGCAAATATTTGTTGATGCGGATGCCTGCCCAGTAGTAGGCATTATTGAAAAAATAGCAAAAAAATATAGTATACCAGTAACGTTGCTCTGCGATACGAATCATATATTAACTTCAGATTATAGCGAGGTGAAAATGATCGGGGCTGGGGCAGATGCGGTTGACTACGCATTAATCGGGCTATGTCATAAGGGAGATATTGTCGTCTCACAAGATTACGGTGTTGCAGCCATGGCGCTTGGAAAGAATGTATATGCGATTCATCAATCTGGAAAATGGTATACAAATGAAAATATTGACCAGATGCTAATGGAGCGTCATCTGGCAAAAAAGGCGAGGAGAGCATCGAAGAAAAATCATCTGAGAGGTCCGGGAAAACGAAGCAGAGAAGATGATGAGAGGTTTGCACAATCCTTTGAAAAAATGGTGAAAAAAGCAAGGGAAGGGTCATGTAGTTTTGATGACTGACTATCGTATATTTGTGATTTTAGTTGTATGAGTATTCAAAAGGAATACTATAATGTAGTTTAGATGTTTTTGAATTAAAATAAATATAAAAAATAAGTATAAAATTGGTGAAGATTATGGGAGAAAAATATAAAGTATTAAAAATATATGAGGATGACTTTGGATGCGAAGAGAGAGCAGCAGATTATGAGCCACAGGTAATTGTGACTGTAAAGACTTTTGATGAGAGTGAAATCTGTCTAAAACAGTCAGATGCGTGGATGTATGAGCAAAATATCAATGAGGGAGATGATGTGATTTTAGTTGATGGAAGGTTAAAAAAGATAAAAATATTATAGCAAGAAATGAAAAATATAAAAATCAAAAAAATATAAGAGGTGAAATTTGAATTCTGTTTTTTTCTGTGGAATATGTTTATCGTGCTTGATTCATGGTTTTGCTTGAAAAGAAAAATATAATATGATAAGATATATAACTAAGTGAAGAAATTTACAAGAAAAAATTTATGTGTACAAACGACACAGGAATTGGGGGAATTCTATGAGTAATGAAACAAAAAGAAGTAATTTTAGCGGTTCCATTGGTTTTGTTTTGGCCGCCGCTGGAAGCGCAGTAGGGCTTGGAAATATTTGGAGGTTTCCATATTTAGCCGCCAAAGATGGTGGAGGTACGTTTATTTTTGTCTATGTTATTTTGGCATTGACCTTTGGTTTTACTCTGTTGACGACAGAGATTGCGATTGGTCGTAAGACGGCACAGGGACCTTTGACTGCTTATGGTAAGATTCATGAAAAATGGGCTGGTATTGGATTTCTCGCATGGCTAGTTCCGATTATTATTTTGCCATATTACTGTACGATCGGCGGATGGGTTTTGAAATATCTTGTCGCTTTTGTGACGGGAGACGCTGCGAATGCAGCTGAGGACGGCTATTTTACAGGATATATTACTCAGACTGTTCCACCACTTATTTGGATGATTATTTTTCTTGCGGCCACAGCGTTTGTTGTATTCTGTGGTGTGAATAAGGGAATTGAAAAATATAGTAGAATTTTGATGCCAATTCTTCTTGTTTTAGTTATTGGTATTTCTATTTTTTCCTTAACTTTAAAGCATACCGATGCCTCTGGTATTACTAGAACAGGTCTTCAGGGATTAAAGATTTATCTCATTCCTGATTTTACTGGAATGACAGTCAGTAAATTTGTTATGATTTTGATTGATGCGATGGGACAGCTATTTTTCTCCATCAGTGTTGCTATGGGAATTATGGTTGCCTATGGTTCTTATGTCAAGAAAGAAACAAACTTAATGAAATCCATTAATCAGATTGAGATTTTCGATACAGTTGTTGCTCTCTTAGCAGGTATGATGATTGTTCCAGCTGTCTTTACATTTATGGGAACGGAGGGAATGTCAGCTGGTCCAAGTCTTATGTTTATATCTTTGCCAAAAGTATTTCATGCAATGGGAACAATCGGTGGCTTTGTCGGCGCATTATTTTTTGTTATGGTAGCTTTTGCGGCAGTTACTTCTTCTGTATCTGTCATGGAGGCTATTGTTTCTAGTATTATAGATAGATTCCATTTCTCTCGAAAAAAGAGTACGGTAATCACAACGATATATGCATTGATTGTTGGTGTTATTGTATGTCTGGGATATAATGTTTTATATTTTGAATTGACATTGCCAAATGGTTCTGTTGGACAGGTTTTGGATCTCTTAGATTACATTAGTAATAATGCGTTTATGCCTTTAGTTGCCCTTTTGACCTGTATTTTGATTGGATGGGTTGTAAAACCTAAGGCTATTATCGATGAGGTTTGCCTTGGCGGGCGTAAGTTTGGAAGAAAGAATTTATATATTGTGATGATTAAATTTATTGCACCAATTTTATTATTTATATTATTGATGCAGTCTTTGGGAGTGATTTCCTTATAGAAAGACTTCTTGTTTGCTTTTAAGAAAATGGTTTTAAGAAAAAGGAGTATGGTTTCGATATGAGATTACGATAATTTTATATCAAAACCATACTCTTTTTTTATAAAAATTTGGAAAACGGTGATGGTCCAGATAAGATTATGTTATCTGCACATGCGGATGAGATTGGATTGATGGTCACAAGAATTACAGAAAATGGGAGAATTCAGGCAATTGAACGAGGTGGAATTATCCCGGAGACATATCCAGGACAACGAGTGCAAATCTGCACAGATAATGGAATTATATATGGTGTAGTGGAAGTATATAGAAACTTTTTTAAGAAAGAAGGATTGAAAGCCACTGATTTTCTAATCGATATAGGTGCATCTACGAAGGAAGAGTCTCAGAAATATGTCGCCCTTGGAAATCCTGTGGTATTTGATTCTCAGATGAGAGAACTTGTAAACGACCGAATTAGTGCACGAGCGTTGGATGATCGCATCGGTGTATTTATTATTATGGAGGCGCTAAAACGTGCAAAAGAAAAAGAGTGTAAAGTGGGTGTGTATGCAGCTGCCACAGTAGGTGAGGAGACGACAAAGACGGGTGCGTATTGGACGAGTTCTAGAATGAAACCTTCACTTGCGATTGTGGTAGATGTAACATATTGTAGTGATTGTAGCGGTATGAATCCAGCTGAGATGGGAGATGTAGTACTTGGAGGCGGTCCTGTTTTATGCAATAGTCCGATTGTTGTTAAAGAGCTAAATCGTAAGATGGAAGAGTGTGCTGCCAAAATTGGTATTAAAACTCAGCGAGAGGCTGCAAGTCGATTAAGCTATACAGACGGTGATCAGATACATTTTTCCAATCAGAGAGTACCAATCGTGCTTGTCTCTATTCCGCTGCGTTATATGCATGCGCCAGGTGAGGTGGCAGATATGAAAGATGTGGAAAGCTGTATAGAATTGATAGCGGAATTTTTGACAACAGTTTGATAATTCATCGTCGTATACTTGTGATTTTAGTTATATGAGGATGCAACGAATCGAATAAAAAATGAGGAAAAGAACAATTATTTTTTGAAATTAAACAAAGCAGATTACGAATATCTGTTTAATATGCAGTAAAAGAATCGGATGAGATGCAAGCTTATTTGCAGACGCCATCTGATTCTTTTTATTTTAGTCGATTTTATATATTTCATGATAAAAATATAAAGCTTTAATAGTAGGAAATATAAAACTTTTGTATATCCTATAGCATACGATTGATCCATAGTATTTTTTATTCATATCTATTCTGTATTAATTTTATAATATCATTTTGTTTGTCAAAATATAAAAAGTAGTATATTTAGCAATCTTAGTACATGGATGTACATAATTGACAATATTGCTCTCAGATGATAACATTAATCAATTAGTTATCATTGATTCTTTAAATATGAGGAAAGAGGATTGGCATAGGTAAAAATGTTTAGGCTTTGCTTTGAGTTGATGTTTATGAAGAAAATAATAAGAAATGTAATTTTAAATATGAAATAGGGAATGCTAAAAAATAGTTTCTGATATGTTTCAGAAAGATAAATTAAAAAAGGAGAAAATTATGAATCGTTTAAAAAATGAAAAATCTCCCTACTTATTACAACATGCCAACAATCCAGTAGATTGGTATCCTTGGTCAGAGGAAGCTTTTGAGAAAGCTGCCAACGAGGATAAAATGGTTTTTTTGAGCATAGGTTATTCTACTTGTCATTGGTGTCATATCATGGCACATGAATCCTTTGAAGATGAGGAAGTGGCTGAAATTTTAAGGAAAAACTATATTTGTATCAAAGTAGACCGAGAGGAACGACCTGATATTGATGCTGTCTATATGGAGGCCTGCCAAGCAGTAAATGGAACTGGTGGCTGGCCTCTTACTTGTATTCTCACATCTAATCAGAATCCCTTTTTTGTCGGAACTTATTTTCCAAAGTATGAACGCTATGGACAACCAGGATTAATTGATTTATTGAATCAAATTTCTCTTCTTTGGGATACCCAAAGAGAAATTCTGATTCAAAGTGGAGAGCAGATTGCGAATTTTATTCTTTCTAATCAAACTTCTAGTTACAAAAATATACAGCCAGTAGATCGTATGTTGTCTGCGAGAGCCTTTTTATCGTATAAGCAGCAGTTTGATAAAATATGGGGTGGTTTTGGAAGAGAACCTAAATTTCCAGTTCCTCATAATCTATTGTTTTTAATACGATATTCCTATTTGGAAAATAATGAAGAAGCCATGCAAATGGTAGAAAAGACTCTTATTTCTATGGCGAAAGGAGGAATCTTTGATCAGATTGGAGGCGGTTTTTCTAGGTATTCTACAGATGAAAAATGGTTAGTTCCTCATTTTGAAAAAATGCTTTACGATAATGCTTTGCTTTCGATTGCTTATCTAGAAGCTTTTCAAATGACTGGAAAAACGGAGTATGTAGATATAGCAAAAAGAACATTGGACTATGTCTTGCGAGAACTTACGGGTAAAAATGGAGAATTTTTCTGCGGGCAGGACGCAGATAGCGATGGAATAGAAGGAAAATATTATGTATTCTCTCCTGATGAGATTCAAAAAGTATTGGGAGAAAAAGAGGGAAGAAAGTTTTGCAGACAGTATAATATTACAGATGAAGGAAATTTTGAGGAAAAATCCATTCCAAATCAGATTTATTTAAAATCTGCACCTTCCTGGAAATATGATGATAGACTGAAACAGTTGTATCATTATCGATTAATGCGTACGAAACTTCATAAAGACGATAAGGTTATTTTGTCCTGGAATGGTCTTATGATAATGGCCATGGCAAAGGCTGCACAGGTATTAGGAGATACTATATATTTAGAGGCAGCAGTAAAAGCAGAAAAGTTTATTTCTGAAAATATGACGGATTTAGACGGAACTTTATTTCACAGATGGAGAGAAAATGAGGCGGCCTTTTTGGGACAATTGGATGATTATGCGGCATATGGACTGGCATTACTAGAGTTATATGAAATGAAATATGAACCTCACTATTTAGTTAAAGCAGCTAAAATAGCAGATAGAATGACAGAGTTATTTGAAGACTTTAAAGAAGGAGGATATTTCATTACTGCTTCTAATGCAGAAAAATTGATTACTCGTCCAAAAGAAATCTATGATGGAGCTCTTCCATCTGGAAATTCTATGGTAGCGTTATTGGCGATAAAATTGGAAGGATATACAGCAGAGATGAAATATCAGGAAATGGCAAAGCGGCAAATTCATTTTTTGGAGAGAACGATATATGATTATCCTTCTAGTCATAGTTTTGGTCTGCTCGCTTTTTTGGAAGTGCTTTATCCAACGAAAGAACTTATTTATGTCTCCAGGGAAGAAAAAGTATCTCAAGCTCTTGAAAAATATAAAAAGGAAAATCTTCCAGTTAATACACGAATTGTTTTCAAGAGCGAAGAAAGAAAGGAGTTATTAACGGAAGTTGCTCCATTTACAGAAAATTATCCAATTCCAGAGGCGGGAGATATGTATTATCTTTGCCAAAATGGAATATGTCAGACACCAGAGATGGAATTTGAGAAATTAAAAATGTAATTGCGAAACTCCAATGAATGCATGAAATTGTAGATAATAGGAGAATTATTATAGTAGAACTGGGCATTATAAAATTATTATTTCAAGAAAAATTCATCGATAAAAAGGAGAAGAATATGGAGAAAAAAATATTGGCAATGATATTAACAGCTGGAATAATAGTTGGGATTGTTGCATGTGGTGCAAATAGGGGAAGCAGTGATGACTCTAATAGACAGGATGCCCAAGACATTAGAGAGGATAATCAGGTTTCAAATAATACACAAAAATCAGAGAGTGAAACGACAGCGAAATCTGAAGAAAGTACAGGCAAGAAAACAGAGTATCCGCTAACAATTATAACTTATGATTCTCAGGGAAATGAAATAGAGACAACTTACGAAAAAGCGCCAGAAAGAGTTGTGGCAGTGTACCAAGGCTCTATAGAAACTTTATTGGCATTAGGTCTGGAAGACCGCATTGTAGCGACAGCAGGTCTTGACAATGAAGTGCCAGAGCAATTAAAGGAAGCATTTTCTAAAACCGAATATTTAGATGAGTTTACCCCTTCTTTAGAGACAGTTACTATGTTGGAGCCAGATATGATTTTTTCTTGGAGTAGTCTTTTTTCAGAAAAAAACTTAGGAGATGTGACAGATTGGATAGAAAAAGGCTGCAATATTTATTATAGCTCGAATACTCGTCAAGGAAATGGTGGTATCAAGCATGATAGAACATTGGAAAATGAATATACGGATATTTTAAATATAGGCAAAATTTTTGATGTGCAAGATAAGGCGGAGGCAATCGTAGCAGAGATTAAAGAGGAGATTGGACAGGCAATAAAAGCTGCGGAAAATACAAAGAAAGATCAGACCGTATTAATTGTAGAACCTATAGGAGATGAGATTTCAAATTACGGGAAATCTAGTCTGGGGGGAGATATGGTTACAAAGTTAGGAGCAAAGCTGGCAAATCCAGATGCCTCTACTATTGGAAAAGAAGATATGATTGCTGCAAATCCAGATGTAATTTTTGTGGTTTATATGCCATATAGCGGAGATGATCCTGAGACAGTAAAAAAAGAACAGCTAAATGTCATCACAGAGGATGAAGCATTAAAAAACTTGGATGCTGTAAAAAATGGGAGAGTGATTCCGATTATGTTGAGTGAAATGTATGCAAGTGCAACTAGAACACAGGATGGTATTAAGATTTTTACAGAAGGGTTATATCCAGAATGAAAGGAAGAAAAATAGGCATTGCAGTATCAACTATATGCTATCTAAAAAAGTGAGATTGTGTCTATGAGAAAGGAGAGGTTTAATTTATATGAAAAAACAAGAGACTTCTAAGGAAAAAACAAGCTTTTTCCAAAACTCTATGTTTATTATAGTATTAATAGCTTTATTCTTTTTTCTGATTTTTTCTCTCATGATAGCAGTTACCTTTGGAAATGCAGATATTTCTTTACAGGAAGTATATTCTGTCATTAGCTATGAGCTATTTGGTTTAGATAGGTTTCAAAAATTTGCAGGTGGTGCAATTCATGATATTGTATGGCTGATTCGATTGCCTAGAGTAGTATTGGCTCTCGCTGTGGGTATGGGGCTTTCTATTTGCGGAGTGGTCATGCAGGCGATTGTGAAAAATCCGTTGGCAGACCCATATATTTTAGGTGTGTCCTCAGGGGCTTCTCTGGGGGCTACTCTTGCAATTATGATAGGAGTAGGAAGTTTTTTAGGAGGGAATTTTGTCGGAATTATGGCTTTTATCGGGGCTTTACTGACTTCTTTCGCAGTTATGTTCATTGCAAATATGGGGGGACGAGCCAATGCAGGAAAATTGATTCTTGCCGGTACAGCAGTAAGTTCCGTATGCTCGGCTTTTTCGGGTTTTGTTTTATATATTTCCAATGATAAAACAGCAGCCTCGGAGGTGATGCGTTGGACTATGGGAAGCTTGGCAGGAGCAAATTGGGGGCGTGTTATTGTAATTCTTCCAGTGATTTTTATTTGTACATTAATTTTTTGGTTTCAATATAGAAATTTAAATTTGATGCTACTAGGAGATGAGGTATCTATTACATTAGGAACAGACCTTCATAGGAGCAGAATATGGTATTTGGTGATTTCTGCTGTTTTAGTTGGTTTTTCTGTATATTCAGCTGGCATGATTGGTTTTGTGGGATTAATTATTCCCCATATAATTCGCATTTTATTTGGTACGAACCATAGACGGGTAATTCCACTAAGTGCCCTATTAGGCGGCTCTTTCTTGATTTGGTCAGATGTGGCCTGTCGTACTATTTTGAAAAATTCAGAAATACCGATAGGAATTTTAGTTTCTATTATTGGGGCTCCATGTTTTATTTATTTGCTCGTAAATCGTTCGTATGGATTTGGAGGTGGAAAATCATGAAACTAGAGGTGGAAAAGATTCGGCTATCCTATCATGACAATGAAATTTTAAAAGACGTCTCTCTCCATGTGAGAAAGAAAGAATTTATTGGTCTAATTGGTCCAAATGGGAGTGGAAAATCGACTCTTTTAAAATGTATTTATAGGGTATTAAAACCAAATGGGGGTTGTGTGATATTGGACGGAAAACCAATTCAAAGCTTTAGTTATAAAAATTCGGCAAAAAAAATATCCGTTGTCGCACAGCATAATTATTATAATTTTGATTTTTCTGTGCGAGAAGTTGTACTTATGGGGCGCTCCCCACATAAAAGAGCTATGGAGAGAGAGAAGACAAGAGATTATGCTATAGTGGATGAAGCGCTGAATAAAGTGGGGATGAGTAAATTTGTCGATCGAAACTTTTCTACTCTTTCTGGCGGTGAACAGCAAAGGGTTATTTTGGCAAGAGCGCTTGCTCAACAAACGCCCTGTTTAATCCTTGATGAGCCTACGAATCATCTGGATATTACTCATCAGCTTCAGTTATTAAAAATTGTAAAGGATTTGGATATAACAGTGGTTTCGGCCATTCATGACTTGAATATTGCGGCGATGTTTTGTGATAAAATCTATGTATTAAAAGATGGAAAAATTGTAGGATATGGTAGTCCGAGGGAGATTTTAAATTCTAGTTTTATTAGAGAAATCTATAAAGTGGAGAGTGAAATCGTAGAAGATAGTAGGGGGCAGATGCATATTTTATTTCTTTAATGTGTATGAAAAAGAGATACTTTTAGCTATTTCAATGAAATGAGTATAAAAAATCGACATAGATGGGGTGGTTTTGTTATAATAATGTTGAGATGGAACGATTATGATATATACTGGCATTACTAAAGGGTGGGACGACAGATATAATAGGTGTAAATTAATATATTTATTATAAAACCTTTGGTAAGAAAATCTGCCAAAGAGAGCTGTTTATATATTATCATGTAAGTACATCTCTTTTTTGGTGAATTGGTTGATAGTTTCTAGGCAATTCTATTTTACCATAAACTATTGAGGAGATGTTTTATTTTATAATGATAGAAAGGAGTCAAAATGCTTAAAATTGCTATTTGCGATGATGAGAAATATTATCAAGATAAGATATACCAACTTTTAAAAAACTATCTCAGAGAGCGGCAGTTGGAGGCCAATATTGATATCTTTGTCTCTGGTGAAACATTTCTTCAGATGACGGATAATCTTGTGAAGTATGATATTGTTTTTATGGATATCAGCATGGAGGAGATAGACGGAATTCAGACGGCGAGGAAGATGAGAATGTATCATTCAAATACGTATCTTGTATTTGTAACGTCATTTATTGATTATGTATTGGACGGATACAAGGTAGAGGCGCTGCGGTATGTGATGAAAGATTCGCTCGATTTAGGTGTGGCGGAAGCTATGAACACGGTCTTGAGGAAAATGGAATTTTGTCAGGTGACCTTTTCCTTTATTGAGGGCAAGAAAAGACTGTATATAGATAATATCCTCTATGTCGAGAGTAGAAAACATAAATCGGTGTTTACATATCTTGAAGCTGAGCGTGTGAATTATCAGATTTATGAGAAACTGGATTGTATTGAGAAGGAATTAAATGGCTATGGATTTCTTCGAATACATAAAAGCTATCTTGTGAATATGAAGCATATACAAAAAATCAGCAACTATAAGGCAGTGCTAGATTGTGGGGAGGAACTTCCAATTCCAAGACTTAAGTTTCAAGCAGTGAGGGAAGCATTTGTTTTATATAAAGGGGCATTATAGATGGGAGTAATTTTAAAATGTTTGATATTGGCGTTGATGCTGGCATTTAGCTGTAAAACCTATTTTGTAACTTTAGTTGAGCAGCGAGAATGGCGATATCAGTGGTTTAATCGGATGGATATATTAGCATATATAGCTGGCATTATGATAATTTCATTTTCAAAGGTTGTGCCATACTTATTTCAACCCATTCGTCTGATTGTGATGATTTTTCTTGTAGCACAGATTTTTTATCAAATTTCGATAGGACAGAATCTGATGATGTCAATAATTTTTTGTATGGTGTATTGGATTAGCAATAATCTAATTGTAACCATTACCTATGCGTTTACTACAAAATATACATATTTCATTGACTGGATAGATTTTGTTGTAGGATTTATTATTTTGGGATTAGCAATGCTATTCCACTATAGATATAGGAATTGTAAGGAGCTTATGAAAAAAAAGAGTTGGAAAAAATTTTTTTATTTTCCAGTGATGGTATTATTTGTGAATGTGTTGCTTTCTGCCTTTATATGGTCAGAAACGATACCAGATAAGAGTATATTATTCATGATTATAGTGGGATTTACTATTATTAATATACTTGCATTTTATTTTATCGGAAATATTTTGGAAAAAGAGGCTAAGATGCAAGAACTTGAGATGGCACAGGAGCGTATGCAAAATCAAATGAATTTATATGAGAGTATGCAGGAACATTATGAATTGCAAAGACGATATATACATGACTATAAAAATCAGCTTACCTGTATTCAGGGGATGCTGACAGAAGGGAAAAATCAAGATGCTATTTTATATGCAGAGAAATTATTAGGAAGTATACAAAAGAGTAGGATTGTAGTTAATACAAACCACGCAGCAGTCAATATAATTCTGAGTCAAAAGTATCAGTATGCAAAGGATAGAGGAATTATGATGATTTTGAAAGTGAATGATTTGTCAGAGCTTGCGATAAGCGAGCAGGATATTGTAATCGTTCTTGTGAATCTACTTGATAATGCGATAGAAGCGTGTGAGAAACTAGATAGAGATAAAATTATAAAAGTAAAGCTTGTCTTGGAAGAAAAAGAGCTTATTCTTTCTGTGAAAAATCCAGTAAAAGAATCGATAAAGATAAGAGATAATATAATTATGACTACGAAGAAAGATAAAATATCTCACGGAATTGGTCTTAGCAATGTCAAGTCTGTAGTTGAGCGAAAAGAAGGGATAATCGTTTTTAAATGTGAGGATGGCTGGTTTTATGTCTCGGCAGTGATTCCAGTTGAATAGTAAAAAAATATGATATCGCATGTCACCAGTAATGATGTCATATTTTATTTTTAAAACGATACCTTATCATTTTTGTAGTGTCTCTCCCCACCGTTTCAAAACCTATACTCACAGTGTACACCGTATTTTATATCCTTTGGGCGAATCTATTTTGTATTTCGACGGGATATGGAATGTAGTCTGTTCTATGGGGATATGCTTTTGTAGGCAAATCGTTTTTATTACATTGATGTTTGATATTTAATTTTTACATACTTGTGATTTTAGTCAGGTAAACCTTCCTATACAGTCTGATATTTTCTATAAAGGAAACTAAAAATAATTCGCATATATGGAGAAAATGAAATAAAATTTGTTAATATATACAAAAAATATATCAAAAATATGTTTATAATTGACAAAAATGTCAAAACACGTTACAATTATTACAGAAATAAGAAATTAATTCGTATATATGAATTAAAGAGGAGGTGGAATATGGCAGTTAAATCAGCAGAAAGAGTATTGACGATATTTGAACATTTGATGGGCTTTCCAAATGGTCTGACGGCAAAAGAGATTAGCACTTATCTTGGGATTGCACCAAGTAGTACCCATGAGCTTTTAAAGACTTTAAAAGGACGAGATTATCTGACAGAAGATGAGAATAAGCGTTATACTCTTGGACCTAAGTTAATTCAACTTGGCACAAATGCAGCATCGTATTTTGACATTAATAAAATTGTAATGCCAGTTCTCAGACAGATTATGGAGGAGTTAGAGGAGACAGTTTTCATGGCGATTCTCTCAGGAAAAGAGGTTGTCTATGTGGCTAAGGTGAATAATAATAATACGATGATGACGAACGCCAATCTTGGCAGCAGAAAACCAATTTATTGTACTGGTCTTGGAAAAGCTTTTTTGTCTTTTATGCCTGAGGAGGACAGTAAAAAAATAATTGATAATCTGACTTTTTGTTCTTTTACAGAAAACACAGTAAAAAATAAAGAAGAATTATGCTGTCAGATGTCTGTTTTTCGCAAACAAGGCTATGCCGTGGATGATGAGGAAATTGAGGAAGGGCTTTATTGTGTGGCAGTCCCTGTATATGATGCCAAATACCATCTGGCTGTAGCCATCAGTGTATCTGGTTTAAAACCGAGAATGCTGAATAAGAAAAATAGAGTTGTAGAATGTCTTTTACGGTTTTCAGAGATGCTTTCGAGAAAGTTATGCTGTGAAACCGAAAAAATAGAATTTTTATAAAGGTAAAGGAGGAGAAAATGAAAACATTGTATGGTGTTTGTCCGCCAGTCATTACAATTTTTGGAGAAAATGGTAAAATTGACTATGAGGCAAATAAAAAGCATGCGGATTTCCTAATTGAAAAAGGTGTGGATGGTCTGGCTTATTTGGGGACATCTGGTGAGTTTAGTATTATGACGCTCGATGAAAAAATGAAATTTATTAGAGAAATGTCAGTCTATGTGGGTGACAGAGCACAGGTGATTGCGGGCGTGGGAAGTACAAGTCTCAAAGAAACACTTTCCTTGCTAAAATGTGCAGAAGAATCTGGAGTGGATGGTTGTCTTTTAGTGAATCCATATTTTAGTGTTTATGATGAATATATGGTTGAAGCTTATTATGATTATGTGGCTAAGCAGACAAAATTGCCGATTATTATTTATAATTTTCCAGATTTAACGGGATTTAACTTTTCTTCCGCTCTTGTGAGGAGATTAGTACAAAAGAATGAAAATATTGTCGGCATTAAAGATACAATTGGCGATTCGGCGCATTTGATAGAAATGATAAAGATAAAAGAGATTCGTCCCGAATTCACTGTATTTTGTGCCTATGAGAATCAAGCATTAGGATCTCTCGTAAATGGTGTCGGAGGATTTATCAATGCAACAGCGAATTTTGCACCTGAATTTACTGTTGGTTTATATCAGTCTTTTAAGAGTGGAGACATGGAAAAGGCAAGTCAATATTTCAATCAACTCTGCCATGCGATGGATATTTATGACTTTAGCAAACCATTATTTCTCGCATGTAAACAGGCAGTTTATGAGAGAGTCATCGGCTATAACGGTGTAGAGCGTCTACCAGCTGTCTCGCTTGAGGAAGATATAAAGAAAGCCATTGCAGATAAATTAAAAGAATTAGGATTATAAGAGAAAGGAAGTATGAGTTATGAGTTTAATGGGCAGAAAAATTGTGGCAATTAGAGCGTATGTAGTTGAGGGTGGTGGCGCAGATTACCATGATCAGAGTGAGGAACATTGGATTGTGAAACAAATTGCAACACCAATGAGTATTTATCCAGAATACAAAGCGACGCGTACAAGCTTTGGGATCAATGCATTAAAGACTTTGGTTGTAGAGGTTGAAGCAGATAACGGTGTGACAGGTTTTGGTATCACAACAGGAGGTTATCCAGCAGCATGGCTTGTGATGAATCATTTAGATCGGTTTGTTATTGGAAAGGATGCAGCCGAGATTGAAATTATTTGGGATCAGATGTATCGCGCTTCCCTATATTATGGAAGAAAAGGTGTTGTCATGAATGCAATTTCCGCAATTGACCTTGCATTATGGGATTTATTGGGAAGATTACGCGAGGAACCAGTATATGCGATGCTCGGTGGTAAAGTGCGAGAAGAACTAGAATTTTATGCGACTGGTCCAAGACCAGACTTGGCGAAGGAGATGGGTTTCATCGGTGGAAAACTTCCTCTTGTATATGGACAGGCTGATGGCGAGGAAGGTTTGAGAAAGAATATCGAAATGGCTAAAGAGATGAGAGAGAAATGTGGTGATGATTTCTGGTTAATGTGGGATTGTTGGATGGCGCTTGATTTGCCATATGCAAAGAAATTGATGAATGCATCCGATGAGCTTGGTTTTAAATGGATTGAGGAATGTTTTAATCCAGATGATTATTGGTCATACAGAGATTTGAAGAAGGCTGCATTTTCAAAAAATATTCTTGTGACAGGCGGCGAGCATGAAGCGAGCAGATATGGTTTCCGTGCGTTAATCGAGGACTGTGATATTGATATTATTCAGCCTGATGTTGGATGGTGCGGTGGTATGACAGAATTAGTTAAAATTGGAAATTTGGCAGAAGCTCACGGCAAGATGGTTATACCTCATGGAAGCGGTATTTATAGTCATCATTATGTGACAACAAAAGTTAATTCACCGTTCACTGAACAGTTAATGATGGCACCTAAGGCAGATAAAGTTCTTCCACAATACTATCCACTTATTAAAGATGAGCCTATCCCAGTAAATGGTAGATTAAAGGTTGGTGATAAACCAGGTTTTGGTGTTGAATTAAATAAAGATGCTAATAACTTAATTGAAGTGAAAAAAGGCACAAGATTATAATGAATAAGTAAGTAGAGGGAGGATAAAAGATGTCAACAAGTTTTTTAGTTTTATCATTAGTATTATCCATTGCCTTGATTATGCTTTTAATTATCAAGGTGAAATTAAATCCCGCTATTTCTCTTGTATTGGGTGCATTACTTTTAGGTGTACTGTCAGGACTGTCCTTAATCGATACGATTAATGGTATTAATGACGGGTTTGGAAGTATGTTAGGAAGCATTGGTTTCCCTATCGGTTTTGGTATCATTCTTGGACAGTTGGTCAGTGACTGCGGTGGTGCCAATGTCATTGCTGAGAAATTAGTGCAGTTATTCCCAGAGAAATATGCTTTATATGCAGTAGCTTTTGCAGCCTTTGTATTGTCCATACCAGTTTTCTTTGATGTAACGTTTGTTATTTTAATTCCAATTGGTATTGCTCTTATGAAAAAGATTAATAAAGGAATTGCCTATATTGTCGGTGTTATTTCGATAGGTGCGGGTGTGGCTCATACTCTAATACCACCTACACCGAATCCTTTGGCGGCAGCGTCAGCTGAATATTTTGATTTTGATCTTGGTATTATGATTGGTGCAGGTTTTTGCATTGGCTTTATCATGGTTTTGGTTGCGGTTACAATTTATACAAAGATTCTTGACAAAGGTCTTTGGAAAGTCGCAAGCGATGAGACAGGGGAAGGTCCTGCTGTTGAAGAAATGGAGATGCCAGAGAAAGTACCGTCATTTGGTGTGGCAATGATTCCAGTTGTTCTTCCAGTTGTTTTAATTCTCATAAACACAATATGGGATATGGCTTTTGAAAATACCCCAGTATTTATTAGTTTCCTTGGAACTAAGACAGTATCTTTGCTTATGGGCGCCTTGGCTGCATATTTGATTGCTGTTAAGACAATTGGTATGAAGGAAACGGAGAAATCAGCGACAGAGGCCTTGAAATCAGCAGGTATCGTATTCCTCATCACAGGTGCTGGTGGTTCCATGTCAAAGATTATCGGTCTTGCAGGTGTGAACGATGCAATCGTAACGTTAATTGGTGGTTTATCTTCTAATATTTTGGTTGTATTATTAATAGGATATTTCCTCGGATTGATTTTTAGACAGATTACAGGTTCTGGTACGACTGCTTCTTTGACTTCCATGAGTATTATGACAAGTGTTGCTGCTACAGTAAGTATTCATCCAGTATTTCTTGCTCTGGCATGCCTAGATGGCGCACTTTTTGGATGTACCATTAATGATAGCGGATTTTGGATTGTAACAAATATGAGTGGTTTTACTGTGACTGGTGGTATGAAAACATATACTCTTGGGCAGGCCATTGCATCGGTTATCGGTATTATCATTATTATTATTGCAGCAATGATATCTGTCATGTTCTAGAAAAAGGGAGATGAAATGTATGAAAAAGATAATAAAAAAGGGCAATAATAGTTGCCGCTATTATTACCCAGATGTTGAATAGAATCTTTGACCATCGATTCTCAACTGTATTATGATAACATACATTTACTCGTTTAGCAAGATACGAAAAAAGCAACGCGTGGAAAGTAACGATATAATAAATGTGATTTCATAAATAAAATTTCTCGTTTATTCATTTGGCATATTTTTTGAGCATAAAAAATTTCTAGACAAATATCGAGTAAGTTAAAAACGAAAGAAAGGGGCTTTACGCTCTTAGTGGTAACACTGAAAGGTGGCGACAAAAAAATATTGTTCGCCGCCTTTTTTTGATGTCTAACCGTCGATTTATGTTAGACTCATTGTTTTTCTAAATGAAGTACAATAGAATAATATTATTCAATAAGATTGTTTTATTAAGAAAGAGGGGAAGGAAAATGTCAAGGATTTATAGGATTTTTTCTGCATCTAAGAAGAATGGATGTTTGTTTATGGTAAGCGAAAGGAGAGTTTTATGAAAATATTAAGAGGTATAATAATGACATTCTTTATAGTAGTGGCAACGGTTTTAATATTTGTTTTTGAGGGTCAAACGGTAGTTGCGATGGAGGCAAAAAGTAAGAACCAAAAGATTGTAGAGCAGACAATAGAGAGTGTAATGACGGCGATAAGAGAACTGGATTTTACTACGTTAAATAAATATACGGATAACTATGTAAGAACATACCGAAACTGGATTGGAATACCGAAAGGGATAGAATATCGCCTGTTTAGCGAATTGCAGCAACCTAGTTTGATAAAAACAAAGAGATATAAGAAGAAATATAATAAAAATCGTGAGTTTGCGGAGGAGATGGTGAAACATCTCGATTGGAAAATCAAAGAAGTGCGTGAGCAAGATGAGATGGCAGAAATTGATTTGGTAGTTTTTAATAAAGATATGTCATATGTTATGGGATATTATACAGTGGACTGTATAGAAGATATGATTGCAGAGGAAGGAACAGGGATATCTTCTTTTATAAAAAGTCTATTTGATTTGGCAAAATACGAGGATGACAGGCTTCTTCAGTATGTAAAACAAGCAGATCAAGATTATGAGACAGAAATTACAGTGATGGCTACAAAAGAAAAGAATGGCTGGAAAATACATCTAAGTGACGAGTTTATTAATGCGCTAATGGGGAATTTAAACACGGAACAATTTTCTGATGAAGTTCAAGATCAACTCGATGAGCTAGAGAAAAAATATGAGGAGAAAATGGATCAGTGGGGTGAAGACTTTGAGGTGAAGATGGATGAGTGGAGTGAAAATTTTGAAGAGAAGATAAAATGGTGAGCTGAAGAGTCGGAAATATTTTTGATTAAAAGGAAACGTCGCAGAATTTAATAATAGTCTTGAATCTTGCAAGATAGTCGTTTAATGTAGCAGCAGATTTGTCAACAACAGCAAAACATTTTTTATATATTTAGCGTTCAGCTGATTCGTGAGAGTTTCTTCTCCTATAATTTCGTTTAGAATCTTGCACGTACTGGAAAACTTTTTTAGACTTGTTCCTTTTACCACTAATATTGACAATATCAGAGATATGCACGTAGCGTTAGAGTATGCACAAGAGGTAAAGTATATGCATAAAGATATGCTATATGATGTAGCGATTGATAACCTTATTTAAAACGAGGAAAGAAGGGAAAGGTATGAACAGGAATATAAAAGCCTGGGCAAAATGTGCAGTAATTAGGGCTACTAAAACAATGGCGCAGACGGCAGTTGCAATGTTACCCGTAGCGACTACTATTACAGATGTTGACTGGAAATGTGTAATTGGGACAGCGGCTTTAGCGGGTATCGCTTCTATTCTTACATCCGTAGCAGGATTGCCAGAATTGAACATGAAGTGACAAAAAAAGCATATAGTTTGGAAATTATTTATGGAGAGAGCGAATAATCGCTCTCTTTGTCTTTACAGAAAGGAAGGTAAGTATGATTAGTAATAGTGGGCATGACGAGAATGGTAGATATTCTGGAGGTAAAGCTGGAGATCAAGGAGGCGAATGGGTAATCCAGAGCTGGTATAATCGACCTTGGACGTGCGTTTTACGTCACCCAGATTCCAAGGTTAGAGCAGAGATTGCTAAATTAGCAAGAGCAGCCGCTAAGAACGATAAAATTGGTTATGACCAAAGCCAGCGTACAACGTTTTGGAATCAGCTTAAAAAAGTTGGATATGATCCAGCTAAAATTACGGTAGCCTGTGAGGCGGATTGTTCTGCTGGCGTGGTCGCAATTGTAAAGGCAGTAGGATATAGACTTAATATTGATAAACTAAAAAACGTAAGTGAGGATGCCTACACAGGAAATCTTAGAGCAGTATTAAAAAGTGCTGAATTTACTTGTCTAACAGCGAGTAAATATTTAACGAGTGCAGCATATTTATTAGTAGGAGATGTACTTCTATACGATGGTCACCATACATGTATTAATCTTGATGATGGCAGTAAAGCAGGTGGAAGCAGTGCAAGCGATAACATCCTCAGGAAAGGCGATAGTGGCACAGCGGTAAAAACAATGCAGACAATGTTAATCACTTGTGGATATAGCTGTGGCAGTTATGGAGCAGATGGGGACTTTGGTAGCGATACTTTAAAAGCCCTAAAAAAATTCCAGACAACCTATAAATTAGAAGTCGATGGTGAGTATGGTCCAAAAAGCAAAGCGAAGCTGGAAGCGGTATATAAAGAAAAAACTGCATCTAGTAAAAAATCTGTAACAGAGATTGCCAAGGAAGTCCTAGACGGCAAGTGGGGCAATGGAGACGACAGGAAAAAGAAATTGGAAAAAGCTGGATATGATTATAGTGAAGTACAGAAAAAAGTGAATGAGCTTGCGAAAAAGGAGAAATAAAACATGAAAGATAATGAACTGAATGATAGTATTATGATATAACTCAGCGGTTACCGCCCCTAGACTGGTACAGAAAGGGGTGTTCCAGTTGGAACCTTTGTATCTTTTTGCCTATTGGCATTATATCATATGCTATTTAGGATTGCAGTATACTTTAAATTTTTTTCTTCGGGGCGTGGGGCAATCATGGGGCAAAAATAGTACAATATATTCGTTTTTTTGACCTTGTCAAGTCTGCTTTGCTCAAGAAAGTACGCATTTTTCCTTGTTTGTACGTCTTTTGTAAAAAATATAGACATATATGCGTAATTTGTCTATTGAGATATTAAATAATAAATTATAAAATAATGAAGAATATTTATAATTATAGATCGGAATATTCCGATATTAAAACTATAAAATAAAAGATAAAAGAGGAGATAGGAATATGAATATATTGGTTACTGTGGATAGTAGATATTTATCTCATCTTCGAGTTATGTTGGGATCATTATTTTTTAATAATCCTAAAGAAAGCTTTCAAATATATATGATTGGAGAGAAAATTTCACAGGAAGACATAGAGAAACTAGCAGTTTATTGTACTGATCATAGAAGTGTACTGTATCCTATGGAAATACAGACAACGGTGTTTGAACACGCTCCGGTCATTCGATATTATTCTCAGGCAATGTATTATCGACTTTTGGCAGTGGAATTTTTGCCAGATTCACTGGATCGAATTCTTTATCTTGATCCAGATATTTTGGTAATTGGGAAAATAAGATCTTTGTATGAGATCGAACTTTCTGAGGAGCTATTTGCGGCCGCAATGCATAACGGTTTGACTGGAATATCTGGTTATGTCAGCAAACTGCGTCTTCCAAATTATGAAACGGATCAGTATTTTAACTCTGGCGTCTTACTTATGAATTTGCCAAAGATGCGACACGAAGTTCACTCAGATGATATTTTTAATTTTGTCGAGAAATATAGGGCATTGCTAGTTTTGCCAGACCAGGATATATTGAATGGGCTCTATGGAGATAGAATTTTTTCTCTAGATGAGACGATATGGAATTACGATGTCCGCCAATATGAGAAATACCGTTTCCTAAGCCAGGGTGAGAAAAATATGGATTGGGTAATGACAAATACAGTGATTCTTCACTTTTGCGGAAAAAATAAACCATGGAATCCAAACTATAGAGGAAGATTTTCTTCTCTGTATAAACATTACACATATTTAATTGCAGAGAATAGGATATAAAGTTGATAAAAGATAAAAGACAGTGCAAGTCGGGAGAGAACTTAGACTATTTTTATAATATTTAGAGAAGGTGCCAAATTATGATTAGAAAAGCTATACTACAAGATATTGAGCAAGTGGAGAGAGGATACGAAGAGTTATTGCTATATGAGCAAAAGCATGGGGCTTATACGGTTTGGAAATTAGGAATTTATCCAACGAGAGAAACTGCTGCGAAGAGCTTGAAAGAGGATACTTTGTATGTTATGGAGCAAGATGGAGAAATTTATGCAAGCATGATTGGAAAGCAGATACAGCCGGAAGAATACAGTACTATAAAGTGGAAATACTGTGCACAGCCAGAAGAAGTATTTGTTATTCATCTATTATGTGTTAGACCTTCAAAGGCGGGATGTGGAATTGGGAAGGCTATGGTGAGATTTGCGATAGAAGAGGCAAAACGTCTGCATTGTAAGGCGATTAGATTAGATACAGGAACTCAAAATAAGCCGGCCGTAGCCTTGTACAAAAAACTTGGATTTGAGCTTGCTGGGACTTCCTCTATGGCAATCGGCGGTATAATTGCACATGATAATCATTTGTTTTTTGAAAGAAGTATATAGGGATGAACGGATATAAGGGTAGTAATTTCTATCATACCGAGCGTGCGACCGCTAGTTTTTAATGTATGTAGGGAGGCAGATTCTTGGTCAACTCTGGTTTTGATTTTGCATATTGTGATAAAGAGAAGAGGTAAAGTGAGGAAATTTTATATGAAACGATGTGTTCCCTTAGAGGCAGCAGCGGAAGCCGTCTGTGATCAAGCTGCCATTTCGCCGTTGATTTTTCAATTACCTCCTAAGCAAGGGCGAAAAATATTGGAGGAAGCACAGGATGCTCCAGTATATAAATATCCAGCAGATATCTCGGTCGAAAAAATGGATACAGGTTGGGGAAAAATTTCTGTTTATTTTGTCATGCCAAAAAATTGTACTCCAGTTCGGGATATGATTTTTTATATTCACGGTGCTGGCTGGGTATTTGGAAGTTTTCATACTCACGAAAAATTAGTCAGAGAATTGGCTGCTAGAACCAATTCTCTAATTATTTTTCCAGAATATACTCGCTCACCTGAGGTAAAATATCCAGTAGCTATTGAGCAATGTTATTTTGTACTTTCACATCTTTGGGAAATTCTAGATAATCGCTGTTTAGATATTAACCGTGATACATTGACAGTTGCTGGTGACAGTGTTGGCGGAAATATGGCGATTGCCATGACAGTTATGTCTAGAAAACGTGGTGGTCCTAAAATTCAAAAACAGCTTTTATATTATCCAGTAACGAATGCCTGTTTTTGTACACCAAGCTATAAGCAGTTTGCGGTGAACTATTATTTATATCGGGCTGGAATGCAATGGTTCTGGAATCAATATACTATCTGCAATTTTGACCGGAATCAAATAACGGTCTCCCCACTACGAGCTAGTATGGATGAGCTGAGAGGTTTGCCGGAAGCTATGATTATTAACGGTCAGGCGGATGTTTTGCGTAGCGAGGGAGAGGCATTTGGGGAAAAGTTGCGCTGTGCTGGTGTGGAAGTTACAGCGTTGCGGGTTCAGGGAATTATTCATGACTTTGTTATGCTCAATGCACTTGACCAGACGAATGCCTGTCGCACGGCAATGGATGCTTCCACTGCGTGGATTAATAGGAAAAACCAATTATAGTTAACAAGAATTAATTGATATCATTCTTGTATTGGCGGGACGTTAAAAGTGGTTCCACTCTTTAGGAATAAGGAGTCGAACCACTTTATTTTATTTCATAAGATGTAATTTTTTATATACTATAAGTAATTTCGTTCCAAGAGGCATTTCTTTTAGGTCATTCGAAGAGACAGCTTTCAGTAGAGGGAGACTAATTCCATACACAATAACTGCCACGATAATTGCTGTTACAATGCAAATTAGATTAGAGCGAATAATAAAGTGATGAATTCCGTGGTAGACTGCGTAGGAAAAAGCCCCCATAATAAGGGAACAGATAAGAGGGAGAATAAAGGTTGTCTTCACTTCCTGCTTATAGGATAAATGTTTGCCGATTGCAATCCAGTTTAAAATACATACGACAAGGGCAAAGGTAACATTTCCAATGACCATACCGTAAACTCCCATGTGTAGGAACCGTATCATAATAAATACGAGAACAACATGAATCGCAAGAGAAATTGCGGAGTGAGTGACAGAAAGCTTTAGCAAATCTACTCCCTGGAGCACTGCATTTGTCACAGTGGATAGAGAGAAGAAGATAACAGCAGTACAGCCAAGTGCTAATAAGTCACTTGAAAGCTTTGTGTTATCACTAAAAACTAGCTGCATAATTGGAGAAGCTAAAACTCCCATTCCGATAGCAGAAGGAATTGCAAGTAGCATATTAAATTTAATGGTAGTGTGAATTTTTTGTTGTACTTCAAAATGTTTATTTTGGATCCTTGAGGTAACAATGCTTGGAATCATAGATGTGCCAAGGGCAGTGGCGATTGCCACAGGTACATTTGTAAGTGTACGGTATTTTCCAGAGTACACACCTAAAAAGGAAGCACGGATAGTCTCAGAATATCCCTGGGTGGACATTAAAATATTAAAAACTGAGTTATCAACTGTACCACTTAGCTGGTAAATTGTCTGGCTTAGAACAATCGGAATCATAGTAAAAAGCAATAGCTTAAAAACTTTTGTATAGCTTTCTGCCTCGCCATCATTAATAGGCTTATCATTATTTTTTAATTTATATGATATATAAACAATACATAAGAAAATGAAAGCGGCCACAGCTCCTAAAAAGGTACCAAAGGTTCCACCAGCAGCTCCAAAAGAAGCAGCTTTTGGAGACGCCGCAAATTTTTTCATAAAATAAAAAGAAGCAGCGATACTGACAATTGCGTTCACAAGTTGCTCCAAAATCTGGGAAATAGATGTCGGAATCATTGTGTTTTTTCCCTGGAAAAAACCGCGAAAAACTCCCATTATAGAGAAAACTAAGACGGTAGGAGCCAACATCATAAGAGGAAGAGCGCTGTTTGGACTTTTAAAAAGATAAAGAGCGATGAAATCAGCTCCAATCCATAAAATTAAAGTCATAAGAGTGCCGACTATGAATGCAAAGAGCATGGCGACCTGAAAAATTCTCTTGGAACTTGTATATTCCTGTAAAACATCTTTTGCGGCAATGAGTTTAGAGACAGCTAATGGTAAACTGTAAGAAGATAGAATTAGCCCTAATCCATAAATTTCATAGGCAGTATTATAATATCCTATACCTTCGTCTCCCAGAGCATGAATCATAGGAATTTTATAAACCAGACCAATGATGCGCACGATAATAGATGCGATGGCTAAAATGGAGCCCTGCATTAAAAAATTATTTGTATTTTTATGTGTTTTCATAAAGATTTGTTAGACATGGAAATCCATTACTTAAAAATAGTGGAAAAAATGCCCTTTATTTACCTCCTTCTTTATACGGACACTCATGAATGCACAGTTGGTTTTTCTTAATTTTGAATTTTTATTGTCGCATAGTATCAATTAGAAAATATTATAACTGTAGTTTTATTAGAGTGTATATAAGATTTTTTGCGAATAAATATTGATGTGGTGCCTGTGATAGCAGATATACCAGTTAGAGTATAACACAGAAGAGTAATATAAAACAAGAAAATATATAACTAGGTCTATGAAAGTTCCTAAAAATAGATTATAATACCTTTAGAGAGATTTTAGTAAAATAATAAATCGTTAATATGCAAAAGAGAAGAAAATTAGTTCCGCCATTTACGATTTATTTAGCAGTGGGGCTTTTTCTTAAAAAGGTTCAATAAAGAAAGAGTGAGAAAGATGAGTAAAAAACTGAGAGAAAAGTTGAGAGAAGGAATTATCGTATTTGATGTGGATGGAGTTTTGGCGAGCTATGAGTTTGGGGAGAATTGTCATTATGCGTCAGTATGGGAAGAAGCATTTCTATCTACGGAAGATAATCCATACCGCAAAGTGAGTCCGTTACCTGTGTTTCAACAGTTTATTCACACGATGAAGAAAGAGAATGTCTATGTCTGCTCTGTGGCAGCAGAGTTTGAGCTGGAGGGAAAGAGAGATTTTGTGCTGAGAAATTATAATATTTTAGAAGAAAATATTATTTTTGTGGAGAGTAAAGTACAAAAGTTACAGGCTCTTAGAGAGATTGAGAAAAAGACGGGTGCAGAGCAGATTGCGATTGTAGATGATACTGTAAAGACGTTAGATAATATTTATGATAATTCTAATTTTTTGACAGTGCATGTTTCGTCTTTTTTTGATAATTAATTGTCGTATTTTTGTGACTCTAGTTGTGTGGAGCTTCACAAGAAGATGGTAATGAGCTATAAATATATTAAGAAGAGATTTTTTTACATTTTGTTGTTGCATGAAGTTAACTGTGGTATAATATGTGCAAAACATATAAAAGATAAATATTTTTGCTTTTCTAGAAAAGACGTCGAAAATAAAGAAAAGATATACGAAAAAAGATGAAGTAGTGAAAGTAATTGAGCTAGCAAAGAAATCAGAGGATTATTAGGAAAGTGAGGAGATAGAAATGTCAAAAAGCGAGAAACTAATACTTGTTATGAAATTGATAGTGCTTGTACTAAATGTTATGATAATTGGAATGATACTTCAGCAAAGGCTTGAAGAAAAAGAGGATGATGAGATAGAGTAAAAAGTAAGAGAGGGGCTGTTTGACAGTCCCTTAAAATCTGACTTTTATCTCTCTTGACAGAAGGGGAAAGTTTTAATAAGATAAAGTTTCAAGTTAAAAAGAAAAGACGGGGAGTTTATATGAAACAACTATATATTACAGAAAAGCCGAGTGTTGCGAGAGAATTTTCTAAGGCAATACAGGGCAGTTTTCAATCAAAAAATGGATATATGGAATCAGATAAAGCTGTGATTACTTGGTGTGTTGGGCATCTTGTTACAATGAGTTATCCAGATGCCTATGATCCTATGCTAAAGAGATGGACATTAGAGACACTTCCTTTTATGCCAAAAGAATTTAAATATGAGTTGATTCCATCTGTTGAGGAACAATTTAATATTGTAAAATCGCTTCTTCTTCGAGGCGATATCGATACAATTTATGTCTGCACCGACTCGGGACGGGAGGGAGAATATATTTATCGACTTGTCGATCAGATGGTCGGAGTGAAAGGGAAGAAAAAAAAGCGTGTTTGGATTGATTCTCAGACGGAGGAGGAGATTTTAAGAGGGATTGAGGAGGCAAAGGATTTATCGGAGTACGATAATATTGCCGCATCGGCGTATCTTCGCGCTAAAGAGGATTATCTGATGGGAATTAATTTTTCCAGACTTCTGACATTGAAGTACGGTTGGACAATTTCTAATTATTTGAAAAAGAAAAAGAGTACAGTTATTGCAATCGGGCGTGTTATGACTTGTGTGCTTGGTATTGTTGTGAAGCGAGAACGAGAAATTCGTTCCTTTAAAAAGACAGCATTTTATAAAGTAATTGGAAAATTTGCATATCAAGATACTAGCTTTGAGGGAGAGTGGAGAGCTGTAGAGGGTTCTAAATATTTTCAATCTCCCTTATTATATAAAGATAATGGATTTTTAGAAAAGGAAAAAGCACAACAATTTATTGAAGAGATTCAAAATAGTAAGCCTGCAAAGGAAGAGGTATTGACGGCAGTTGTGGAATCCGTCTCTAGAAAGAAAGAGAAGAAAAATCCACCGCTTTTGTATAATTTAGCAGAGCTTCAAAATGATAGTTCTCGCTATTTAAAACTCACTCCAGATGAGACATTAAAAATTGTGCAGGAGCTCTATGAAAAGAAATTAGTCACTTATCCTAGAACGGATGCCAGAGTATTATCGACTGCTGTGGCGAAGGAAATTACGAAAAATATTTCGGGACTCTCCTACTATCAGATGGTAGCTCCCTTTGCAGGGCGGATTTTGGAGAGCAATGCTTATGCGGGAATTTCCAAGACAAAATATGTTAATGATAAATTGATTACAGACCATTATGCTATGATACCGACGGGGCAGGGACTTCGAGCTCTCTCGTCTGTCTCTCAAACTGGAGTAAAAATTTATGAGATGATTGTGCGAAGATTTTTGAGTATTTTTTACCCACCAGCAATTTATCAAAAGACGGCGATTACTTTCTCCATTGGCAAAGAAAAGTTTTTTGTAAACTCCAGATATTTATTGGAGGAGGGATATTTGCCAGTTGCTCAGCTTTCTTTTTTAAAGCAAAATAAGGATGAGGATAAAAAGAAACTCGAGGAAGAGGCGTTATCTAACGCAATGAAAAATTTAAAGAAAGGAATGCAAGTTATAGTTTCTGATCTTTTTATTAAGGAGGGAGAGACGTCGCCTCCAAAGAGATATAATTCAGGTTCTCTTATTTTAACGATGGAAAATGCAGGACAATTTATTGAGGACGAAGATTTGAGAGCCCAGATTAAAGGCTCTGGTATTGGAACAAGTGCTACTAGAGCTGAGATTTTGAAAAAATTGGATACAAATGGTTATGTGAGTCTAAATAAAAAGACACAGACGATTACCCCGACATTAATGGGGGAATTGATTCATGATGTCGTAGCTTGCTCCATTCGCTCTTTGTTAAATCCAGATCTCACAGCAAGTTGGGAAAAGGGGTTAAGCTATGTGGCGGAAGGCTCCATTACAGAGGACGAGTATATGGAAAAGCTGGAAAAATTTATATCTACTCGTACGCAGACCGTGCTTACGCAAAAGAATCCATCTACTTTATATCAATTTTTCGACTATATAGGACAATTTTATCAAAAGAAAAACGAGTGATACTATTCATGTGAGACATACGAGAACTAACTCGTTCATCTAGATTGTGAACTTTTTATAAGATAGTTATATCCTTTGGGAAAGATGCAGCAGAGGTAGAAACAAGAATCCCTTTGTTTTACATATGGGGATGTTGATAGGCTTAAATTAAGGAGGAAATTAAAATGGAACAATTAAAAAACAAACAACTATTTTCTGATTTTTCACAGACAATGGCTTCGGTATTATTTGAGGAAAATGAATATCCTTGGGAGATTCTTCCGCTTATTCATGACTTTATTTTAGAGGTTGGAATACTCTTATCTAAAAAGGAATACACAAAGATAGGAGATAATGTGTGGATTTCTAAGATGGCGAAAGTTGCCCCAACAGCAAGTATTAATGGGCCATGTATTATCGGGGCCAATACAGAGGTTCGTCCAGGCGCCTTTGTGCGAGGAAATGTCCTTGTAGGAGAAAACTGTGTTGTCGGTAATTCTACTGAGCTTAAAAATGTTATTTTATTTAATAATGTACAGGTACCACATTATAATTATGTGGGAGATTCTATTTTAGGATATAAAGCGCATATGGGAGCGGGCTCTATTACATCGAATATTAAGGCAGATAAGACACAGGTCACGATTAAAGTTGGACGAGAGAAGGTTGAGACAAGACTTCGAAAGATGGGGGCAATTTTAGGAGACGGTGTGGATGTCGGGTGTAATACTGTGTTAAATCCAGGAAGCGTGATTGGGAAAAATACAAATCTCTATCCCCTTTCTATGGTGAGAGGATATGTGGCAGAAAATTCTATTTATAAAAAACAGGGAGAGATTGCCGAAAAATATTAGTATAATATAATATTTATTTTCTATTTGTTTAAGCGAGAGATGAGGTTAAAATAATATGAAAAGGAGATTTACGAACAGGGCAGGTCTTTATTCTCTTCTTTTTTGTAGTATTCTATTTACTACTATTAATCTGACTGGATGTCAGAAAAAAGAATTGACAAAAGAAGAAGTTACAGAAACGTCCTATTATAAAAGTTTAAAAAAGAAATACGATAGTTTGGAAAAGGAAAAAGAAGATTTAGAAGAGCAGTTAAAAGAGTCTACAAAAGCGGATCCAGATGATAAGAGAGCAACTACTTATTTAAAGAAATTACAAAAAGATAGCCTTATAAAGCTTGAGGTTGCACCAGCATCAGATCCTTCAGATAACTCTTTTTATTCACAAGAAGCTATTTTAAAATCTGCCACCAAATTGATTAAAAAGGCGGATTTAACGTTTAATTATACACCGGATACGTTGAAAGAAGAATATAAGGCAAACTATATTTATACTCTCTATGATGAGGATAATTCTGTGTTTGAGATTACAGTATACGAGGGGAATTATATTGTATTCAGTGATCTTCCACATAAAGTATATTATTGTTATAATGCAGATTTAATCGGGAAGGCGTTTGTAAAAATAGAGCAAGAACGAATAGAACTTCCTCTTCTTTATAAATTGGCAAATAGTCCTATTGTATTAGTTGGTGAGGGGGAAACGCTTCATACGACTCCAGTCATTCAAAGATTTGGTCAACTCTTTGATGAGATAGAGAAAGAGGAGATGGAAGCCAATACACAAAAGACAGAGAAAAAACAGGCAACCTATACCTTTTATGAGAATGGAGATAAGATTATTCTGACATTGTATCAGACTCAGCTTTCTATTGTGGAGGAAGATAGTGAGGCGGCTTGGTACCGCATTGATGAAAAAGATATAGAAAAAATTAGAAAAATATTAGATTAAAAAGTTTCAAATTGATAAAAGACTTTGAAGATTTAGTGGAGAGAGAATAGTTTTTCCCCTCTTTGTGAGGAATATAAAAAAATAAAAAGCGAAAAGGGGTTGTCGCATTAAATATTTAGTGCGACAACCCCTTGATTATACATGTGTCATACTTATGCTTTTTCTCATATTCCACATAATCGAACACATTAAATAAACCTAGAAAATATGCGGATTCCTTAGAACTTACCAGCCTTAGCAGCTTCCTCAATAGAAACAGTACCCCTTATAAAATAAGGGTTTTTCAAGGCTTTTGTGTCATACCTGTGTTGTACAGGTAACAATTGTGAATACTGCACAAAGATATAATTTTCTTCAATTTCTTCATAAAATATAACATTTTTATCACAAAAAGTACAGATTTTATATCATTTTCCTGCAAAAATCCATATTTTTATATTCTGTCTTTGAAGAATTCCTTCCAATATGGATTTTCATCATCAAAGATTTTCTTTTGTTCTGATGTCAACGCATGTGGGTAATCTCTGAACATATTGAATTCAGTCTTCTTATCAAAAGAAAACACCCATTCACCTTTTACTTCAGGATTGTTCAACCACCATATCTTATCATCAGGGTTGTTTTTATACCATCTGAACATGTCCATCATCCTTCCTGTGTGCCTGTTTTAGACTTTCTATTCAATGACCTGAAGAAGTTTCCATTGACCTTATAAAAGTTGTTCCTTGGTCATCCTACACGTTCCTGTGTGGGTCTTGCATCAGTTTCATAAAGTGCCTGAATGCTTTCTTTGCTTCATCAGGTGCATCTTTTGAAATCCCTGTGATATCACCTTCAGTGTTAAATTGAAGATACTTCCAAAACAATGATAAGAATTCACCTGACAGCATAACACACACCTTCCTTCTTCCTTATCATACCACCAAGACAGAAAAAAGAACAGACAATCATTTCTGACTGCCTGTCCTGCTTCATTACTTCAGATTCTTCAGAATCTTTGGTGTCTTTGCTTTTGGTAATGTTGGCTTTTTTGCATGTGGTATTGATGGCATGTGTGGTTGTGGTGCTAATGATGAAGGGTCATCCATTGCTGTTTCCAACTTTTCTGTGTTTGCTTTAATATCATTGATATAATTTTTTAATGACCAATTTTTTCCACCACCTGAAGAAGAACCACCACCGCCTATATTGCTGAAATATCTTTCAGCAACTGATTGAATCTTTCCTTCAGTTGCTGTGAATGCTCTATATAAAGGTCTGTTTGCTGTTTTACCATTGGTATAGTAAGCATTCAGTCCTTTGTTTCTCATAATAGCAACAACTTTCTTTGCTTCTTCCTTCGTGTATGTCTTCCCACCTTTTGGTGCTTGTGGTTTTCCACCTGTATCAACAAACACCCAATATCCTTTTCTACCATTGCCCTTGATAGAATGTTCACCTGTTCCAAATTCTTCATAGATTGCATTCCAATAATCAGAACCAATGTGAACTGCAAGTTTATTTTCATCAACCATATATTCCTGTGTTTAGTCTTCAAGGTCATCTTCACCCCCAAACACAGGAAGAACAACATTGACTGTTGCTGTATTATCCAATGCCCCCTGCATTCTTGCAAGAAGCTGAATTGCTCTGATTCTGTCCTGATTGGATGCTGTCTTTGTTTTGGTAACTGCTTCAGATACACCATCACCACATCCTTCAACAACAATTACTTCTTCTTCTGATTCCTGAAGTATGATAGATGTCAGAACTTCCTGCATCTGAATAGCATCAAGGATGTTTTCATTCTTGACTTCTGTCTGAAGTTCTTTGATTCTCTGTTTTACTTCATCCAACATCAGCAATCTTGCACCCTGTGTTTTGGCATTCTTATCAGAATACCCTGCTTTGATAGCAGACTGTGTTGCATTTCCTGATGCAATGAATTCTTGACAAAATCTTTCCTGTCTTGCTGTCATCTATTCACCCCTTCCTTGGTGTTCTTCTGTTCTTGGTGTTCTTGGTTGTATACTACTATATATATTTATATTTTTCTTAGTCCTTTAGTGTTTCATCTTTATTTTCTTAAAAGTATTATAGATAAAACACCAAGAACACAAAGAACACCTAGAACTTGATTTCAATCTTTTGTTAGCTGTTGCCTATCAAGAATTCCAATTCAACACCAAAATAATCTGCAACCCTTTGAAGGGATGCTTTCCTTGGTCTGAACTTATTCCACTTGCTAATAGAGCCTGTTCCAAGACCTGCTTCCATTTCAAGTTTCCTTTTGCTTATGTGCTTTTCTCTGCACAGTTCTTCAATTCTTTCAGCAATACATGCTTGCTGATTCTTTGTAATAGATAACATTGTGTTTTCAAACTGTGCAGTCTTCTTCTGAATCTTTTCTTCATATTCCAATTTCTTCAGAACAAGATATTCAACACGATTCCTTCCAGTATATGCCATCATGGAATCATAACCCCAAAATTCAGCAAGGTCTTGAAGTTCATTGATTTCCTTCAGTATGGAAACAGCTTTGTCTTTAATCTGATTGATTCTCTGTCTGCTAACACCTGTTTCTTCTGCAATCTCTGTAAAGGTTCTCTGATTCAGGTAATATGATGTAATGACATCTTTCTGTTTATCGTTCAGGACATCATCAATGATTTCCCATAGTCTGCTTTGACAATCTGCTTCAATTGCATCATGTTCAATGTTAGTGGAATCTGCTATGCAATCAGCAATGGTTGTTGCTGTGTCAGCTTCATCCTTTTGTAAAGGTGTATCAATGGAAACAACTATGTTTTGTCTTATAGCTTGCATCATAGCACTATACTGTTCATCAGTCAGTTCCATTTCTTCTTTGACCATTTCTTCAGTCATACTTCCATTATGTTCTTCTAGTAACTTTTTATATTCACGCATTTTTTCCAACATATGAACAGGAATTCTGTTGGTTCTTGCATAATTATCAAGGTATCTTCTACACTGTTGCCTGATTTGATGTGATGCATATGTAAGGAACAGAAACCCTTTGGAAGTATCAAACCCTTCAACAGCTTTATGCAGTCCAATGTATGCTTCTTCATCATCAGGTCTTCTTCTTCAGCATATGCTGAAAATGGTTTTACAATCTTGGTGATGAATCCAATATTCTGTTTATACAGAAGTTCTAAGTTATCCAAGACATTGACACCATCTTGAATCTGTTCAACTATTTCTTCATTGGTCATTCAATCACCACCTTCTTCACTATTTGTTTTCCTTTGGAAGAAAGCATTTTTGTATATCCATATGACAGTGATATTTCTTTAGATACTTCCAACAGAGACTTCTGTTGAATATAATGTCTACATAGAATATATCTGATTCTGTCATCTTGGATGTTCTCATTCAGAAATCTTTCCAAGTCCTGACCTTCACGCTGTTCTTCTAATTCAATTGCAATCAGCTTTCCCTTTGCATCTTGTACATCCTGAAACAACCGATTCTTCAGGCTGTCAGGAAGATGCATACCATCACAAGCATGGACAATTGATTCTTGCTTTCTGATTTCTTCTTCCTGATTCCTTTTTATGTATTTGTAATCTTTGAAATGTTCCAGTCTTTCCAATATGTCCATGCTGTCATCACCTTCTTAATCGTTCCTTACCTGTGAAGAACTCATTCCATTCCCATTTGAAAATAAATTATATAATTCATGGTCTGTGTTATATAATTTAAGTCTTTGCTCATATCCCATAGAATCAAATTCTTTCTTGGTCATTCCAATGTGTCTTCTAAGTTCAATTCTTCTTTCTCCCACTCTGATAGTAGAAGATGCATGTCCAAAACAGTCCTTGTTGATAGTCTTACATGCTTTCAGCTTGTCCTCTATTCCAACAATCTGACCTTTATTATTTAACTTTGGTTTCCACTCTGAATCATTGTTCAGCTTGTACATAAGATATTCCATTGATTCAGGCTTTGCGCCTGCACTAATCAATGCTATCTTCATAGCAGAATCCATTCTGAATTGCTGAAGTTCATTGGTCTGTGCCTGAATGGTAGCTTCACATTTCTTGATTTTATCCTGCAACGCACTTTCTGAAGTACGTTCTTGTAAGTCTGCAATCAGTTTCTGTGATTCTGTATCCTTTGCAACCATTGCATCATGGTCAGTCTTTAATTTTCTATATCTCACATCAAGATTTTCTTCTGATGCAGTATAGATTTTGTTTTCTTTCATAGCATCAAGAATTGCTTTGACCTGTTCATCAGTCAAGTTCTGTGCTTTCAATACTTCCTGTAATGTCATTGTTATATTCATCACCTTCCTGTCTTAATTAAAAAGAAGGTGCAAAGAAAGGATTAGAAGAATGCACCTTCATGTATAGAAACCATACCGATGACTGATAGAAAGGTTCATCAGATTCATAGGATTTTTTTTTATTTATAAATCAGACATCAGTACAGGTTACTATCCTTCATATGTTGATACAAAAGATTCAAATGCATCATTGACAGTCTGAACTTCAAAACCATCAAGCATGACTGCAACACCATAAGAAACAGCACCATTATATGTTCTCACCATAGTTAATGCATTTCTTTCTATTGAATCAAGACTGTTCATAATATCGTTCAAACTTAAAAATTCAACACCAATTCTTTCAGCTTGTTCTTCTGTCATTGCATCAAAAATTACTTTTGTTGCAAGATAATTATGTTTATATTTATTCAGAAATACTTTTATTTCATCATCAGATAAATTTCCAACAAAACTTTTAATCATAGTGATATCTGACATTGTTCCTTCAGGAAGGTCTGATGCAATGATTTCTGAAACTTTATCCCTAACATGCTGAACAACATCCTGAATCTGTGTTTTGCTTTCTTCCTTAATCTGTGCAACAGTTTCATTGAATGTGTTGTAAATTTCCATATGTTTTAAATCAAACACTGATGAAGCAGGTGTATATGTGTTCTTTAATTCCTGCATAGCTGAATTCATGGTCTGCTTTGCTGAATCATATTTTTTTACAAAATCATTCAGACTTTTGACCACACCTGACAGAACACCTATTTTTGTCTGTGCCTGTTCATAATATTTTTCTTTCATTCCTGTATATTCATCATCAATAATCATATTTATATACCTTCTTTCCTTTAAAATTTTATATGTGAAATTATGACTTTGTACTAATTATATTATAACATCTATAACACTCGATTCATACTTTCATTCATGGTCACTTATGAGGAAAAAAAAAGAAAGGTGTCATCAAGACACCCTTCCAAGAATTTTATATATTTGTGATTCTGATAAATCATATTCTTTCACCAAGTCTGATACAGGTCTTCCTGCATTATAATCTGTCTGTATCTGCTTATTCCTTGCATCCCTTCCAATAGAATCAGGATTCTTGGGGAATGATAGCTTCTGACCTGCAAACATTTCTAAGGCTGTTTGGAACAGGTCATCACCAACAAGATTCTTCAGAACTTCCAAGGTTCTGCTGTTCTTTGATTTCCCCATGATATCACCTTCTTTTTCTTCTATATCCTGCACTTGCTGTTGCATTCACACTAATCAATTCAATATCAGGTTTTGTCAGGTTCTTTGCAAGTTCTGCCTGTGTCCACATTGCTGTTGTCTTAATACCGCCAAACATAAATACCACTGTATGTTTCTTTTCCATCATTTTATCTTCCTTTCTGTCACAGCTTCAACCCTGAAAGCTGTGACACCTTTGTTTTCAATCATTTCAGATGATTTTGTGTCATACCTGATGTCTATGTGCTTCAGAATCAGGCTTTCACAGGGTCAATAGAATAAACACCATTGGTGCAATCTGCTGTCCTTGTGCCTGCATATGCACCACCACACAGACCATGACCATGAATCATTCCACAATAGGGACACACTACAAACACATTATTTTTTTTGTCAGTGCAACAGGGTTGACCATCCATTCACCATTGACCTGTTCTGACATTGGGTCTGTGACCTTCCCATCCTGAACCTTGATTCTTTTATCAGCATCAGGAATCAATTTATCTTTTATCTTTTCATATTTCATTATCATCGTATCCTTTCTTTTCCCTTCAGGGGACTATATAAAGAGCATGGTTGACATTAGCACACATTTTTTCAGGAAATCCCTATATAATGCAGTTCAACATTTTTCAACAATTACTCAAGAAAACTCAAGTTTTCCCTAGTAGTTTCTTATGCTTCCTGAATACTAACATTTGCTAACAGCCTTGAAGCCTGTTCATTTTTCATAATGTAAATAATAACTTTTTGAACTGTAGTTTTCTGTAGTAGTTTCTGCCATAGATTCAGCAATAGCTTCTTGAACTGAAGTTTTCTGAAGTAATTGATAGCCTTGTTCCATTGCTGTTTTTGTTTTATAACCTGCCCTGATGCAAGCCTGTGTTGCATTCATTCCCTTGTCCACCTTTTTCCTTGCCTTGTCCCCTTGTCCTCTTTGAATCCCTTGATTTTACAGGCTTTTCTGCTTTAACTGGACAAGAGGACAAGGGGGACACCTTTTTGTCTTACTCTTTATATTTTTATATAATATAAGTAATTCATATAAAATAATTACTATTTTAAAATATATAGAAGTAGAAGTCCCTTGTCCTGTCTTGTCCCCTTGTCCTCTTTGAATCCCTTGATTTTACAGGCTTTTCTGCTTTAACTGGACAAGAGGACAAGGGGGACACCTTTTTGTCTTACTCTTTATATTTTTATATAATATAAGTAATTCATATAAAATAATTACTATTTTAAAATATATAGAAGTAGAAGTCCCTTGTCCTGTCTTGTCCCCTTGTCCTGTTCCTATATTGTGACAGGACAAAGAAACGTGTATTTCTTCCCTTGAATTGTTCTTCTGCTCGGTTCAAGACCGAACTTTTTCTGAATCTGCTTTGAGAATTCCGCATTTGATGTTGACTTAAATCCATTCTGACAGCAATATGAATCATAACTGACATATAAATCATTCAAAGGTGTTCTTCCAATATACTGAACTTCATCATCTTCATCCAATGATTCCAACCATCCAAGGACAGGATTGTTGTCTTTTTCAAACTGTTCCACTTCATCCTTCACCTTGGATGATTCAGTGAAACCATAAGACAATGCCCTTTTCAATCCCTGCAATGCAATTACAATCAGATATTCCATTGCAGACTGTGATTTCAGCTTCCATTTCACAGTGCTATCATAGTCAGGGTCATTCTTGCTGAATACTGCATTAAAGGGAATGATTGCAAGTCTTCTTTTGATTGCACTGAATCCCTTTGATTGCATCCTTGGAATGCTGTTTGCACTGAATAACAGTTTGGTATATGGTTTGAAGAAGAACACATCCTGACCTTTGTTTTCTGCCTTGATGCTGTTTGCACTGACAATCTTTTTGAATACTGCAATTGTTTTACCCTGAAGAAATTCATTGCTTATATCATCACCAATGTTTGCAAGTTTCCCTGCCAACATGACAGTGCTGAATCTGTCATCAAGTTCTGCAATATCAAGATTGCTGACATTGTTCTGTCCAAGCATACATTCTAATGCTTCCAAATACGTTGATTTTCCATTGCTTCCTGTTCCTGTCAGAATGAATGATGTTTCAAGGTCATTCTTCCTATACAGACAATAACCTGCACATTCTTCAAGCAATGACCTGATTTCATGGTCATTGCAACTGATTTTATTCAATGTGCTGTCCATCAATTCATCATACGCATTAGGGTTATAGTCCCAAGGAATTTTATTGGTTACAATGTATTCAGGACTGAAGGGAAGCAGTTCACTTGTCATGATATTCAGAACACCATTCCTGAATGCAATCAGGGTTTCCTGCATGTGTACTTCTTCATCATCAGGAATCTTCACTTCCAAATATTTCAGGACTTCTGTTCTCTGATTTGCCTTGATGCTTGGAATGACCTGAAGCATCAGATTTTCAATGTATTTATGACCTGTGATATAAATACCATCCCTATAACAATGAAGCTGTCTGTTGAATCTGATGATGTTAAACTGTCTTATCATATAATCACCAAACTTATCATGAAGAAATGTTTTCCCTTTATAGAAAATTGGTTTTTCAAATGCATCATCACGCAAGATGACATCTAATTCATCCTGACCAAGTGGTTCTGACAGAATAAATTTATTTGCATTTTCTAACACCCTTCTGATGGTGTCTTCTTCCATCCCTGCACCCTGAAGCACCAAGATATATCTGAACAAGCTGTCATTCCTTCCATCACCTTCAGCAAGATTCAGAAGGTTTATCTGTGTATTCACAG
>CAYTNV010000032.1:0-36200 GCA_964439395.1 uncultured Blautia sp.
GTGGGGAGACAAGATTCTTGAGCTTATGGAAGCAGTTGATGAGTATATTCCAGATCCACAGCGTGCTACAGATCAGCCATTCTTGATGCCTGTAGAGGACGTATTCTCTATCACAGGTCGTGGTACTGTTGCAACAGGTAGAGTAGAGCGTGGTGTTCTTCATGTATCTGACGAAGTAGAAATCGTTGGTATCAAAGAGAAATCCCGTAAAGTAGTAGTAACAGGTGTTGAGATGTTCCGTAAACTTCTTGACGAGGCTCAGGCTGGTGATAACATCGGTGCATTACTTCGTGGTGTTCAGAGAACAGAGATCGAAAGAGGTCAGGTTCTTGCTAAACCAGGTTCAGTAACATGCCATACAAAATTTACAGCTCAGGTTTACGTTTTAACAAAAGATGAAGGTGGACGTCATACTCCTTTCTTCAACAACTATAGACCACAGTTCTACTTCAGAACAACAGACGTAACAGGTGTTTGTAACTTACCAGAAGGCACAGAGATGTGTATGCCTGGTGATAACGTAGAGATGACAATTGAGTTAATTCACCCAATCGCTATGGAGCAAGGTTTAACTTTCGCTATCCGTGAAGGTGGACGTACAGTTGGATCAGGACGTGTTGCTACAATTATCGAGTAATTCGAATATAGTATCATAATACGATAATATTATCCCAGAAAACTTTGGTTTTCTGGGATTTTTTAATTTAAGAATTAAAGTTGGGAATAGCGAACAAGAAAACGAATAGTGATAGGCTTCCATAACGACTGATCATATTTTTTAGATACTATTTTATTTTAACTTATGAAAAAATATACTGTCGATAAATAATAGTGAAACTGACATTAGAGAAATATAATGTTATAATACAGTTATATTGTAATATTAATAAATTTAAAAATTTTTCGTTGGAATGAGCTCTAAAATGCAGATGTAAAAGCATTTTGACATAGAAAATATGCCAAAGTCAAAGGTATTTGATAGACGTAGGTCTTTCTATAGTATATAGTATAAGCAGAAATTAAGAAATCGGGAGGTTAAAACTAATGGATATAGGTATTAAAATTAAAAATTCGCGAATAAAAGCGAATCTTACACAAGAGCAGGTGGCAGAAGCTCTTGGTGTGAGCAGGCAAACAATATCTAACTGGGAGAATGGGAAAACATATCCTGATATTGTGAGTGTCATTAAAATGAGTGACTTGTATGATATTAGTCTTGACCATCTATTAAAGGAGGAAAAGCCTATGTCTAATTATCTGGATTATTTGGAAGAAAGCGTAAATGTGGTAAAAAGTAAAAATAAGTTCTCTAAATTTATTTTAATTATAACTTACCTCGCAATCTGGGCAATCTCATTAATTGTATTCTGGTTCTTTATAAGTGATTCTGATGCAATGGGATATAGTATTATGTTCTTTTGGGTATTGCTTCCAGTTACGTCTTTTGTACTTTCATTGCTGATTGGCAAAAATGATTATTGGGGAAAATGGAAATGGATTTCTGCGGTTGTTTTTGGGATTATGTATATGCTCGCTGAGTATGCAACGTTTAGCGCTGCTAATATGATCTCATTTAACAATATCAATCGTCCACAATTTGATATGATTTTGATTGGAGCAGTTATTTCTATAGTTGGATTAGGAATCGGTGTTGGAATTAACTATTTAGAATCTCGAACTAAAATCAAGAAGTAATAGAATAAAAGAGACGGAAAGCCGATTATAAGTCTCTTAGACATAATGAAGCGAATCCCTGTCAGTCAAGAATAGTATAGATGTTTCTTTATCTATGGCTGACAGGGATTTGCTATTTTGTTTAAAAGTTTAGAGCAATCTGTAAAATGACTTTACACTTATTGAATTTTTTAGAGAAGAATAGTTTTGTATTGTTTTTCAACCTATTTATATAAAATCTGAAATTTCTTCTACTAATTTTCTTTTTGTATGATTTTTTCCTGGTTGACCCGCTTTCGTATCAGCAGGATAACCGACTGGGAAAATTCCGACAATATCATATCCTTTCATCTGTGGGAAACGTTCTATGAGTTTTGCTGGATCAACACGTCCAACCCAAGTTGTACCAAGTCCTTGTTCTTGAATCGCAAATAGGATATGTGCTCCTACAATACCAGCGTCCACATCGGCAAAATTGTGATTGTCCTCTTCTCTCGTCCATGCCTTTTCTGTATTTGCACCAAGTACTAATATAGCAGGGGCACCGAAACCACATTTGGTTGTCTCATTGATCTTTTGGACATCAGTTTTTGACTGTACAGCCCAGATATGGAAAGGCTGTGCGTTGGTTGCGGTGGGAGCGCTATTTGCTGCTTCGATGATTTTCTGAATTTTTTCCTTTTCAACGGGATTTGTCTTAAATGCTCTCACTGAATATCTTTCACATGCTAATTTTGTAAATGACATAACGATACCTCCATATTTCTGATAATACTGTCAATACAAGTTTATAGAGTGATAATTTTATCGCCCATATATATCTGCCCCCACTTATACATTTCTAACAAAATCGGTTCCAATGTTCTTCCGTATTCAGTGATGTTGTATTCTGTTTTGGGTGGTATAACGGGGTAAACCGTTCTGCTGATTACGCCATCTTCTTCTAATTCCCGAAGTTGTTTCGTTAGCATCTTTGGTGTGGCTTGAGGCATAAGCTTTTGGAGTTCATTGTATCGAAGTGTTTTTTTCAGTAGATTATACAATATAATAGTCTTGTATTTTCCTCCAATAATACTTAATGCTGCGTCTATAGGACAATAGTAGGTTGTTCTTCTTTCTTGTTTTGACATTGTTTATAATCCTCCATAACAAAACATGGGTATGCGCGCTGCCTTTGTACTGTTACTAATAAAATTATAACTTGAACATATTTAAATATCAAGTACGCACTTAAAAGTGCCATACTATCTTAAAAGATAGTATTATAAATTGGAAACTGTCTTAGAAAATTAAAGAAAAAGGCATAGAGAGTCCTATGGAAGTGATACTTGTAAAATGATGAAAAGTAAGCTATGTGAACTTTTTTTATTATAAATTATAGAATAGACATATTAAAATATGGAATATCCGCAATAACTTGTAGTTTATGGTTGAAATAAATAACAAGCTATTGCGGATATTTTGTGTTTTGCGGTATCCACGTTATCGAGAATTATAAAACAGGTAGGATATAGTATTTTATATACTTTAAATGGGATTGAAAAATATTATCTAGTTTCTCTCCAATGTGAGAAGAGTTCTGCCTAATTCTTCATCTGCACATAAATAGTCTATAAATCCACCTTGAATTGCACCGTGGAGAACATGAGCTTTTTCTTTTCCAGAAGCGATACAGATTTTTTCTGGAATCTCACGTATTTTTTCCAGAGAAAGGCTGATTCTTCGTTCTGCTAATTCCTGATCTACAATATTGCCATTGTAATCAAAGTATCCAGAAGCGATATCTCCAACAGCTCCCCTTTCTAACAGCCTTTCATACATTCCATGATCTAAAAAACCAGATTTGCTCATAATAGAGTCTTTGCTCATAATACCAACACTGAAAATAGCCATATTACATTGTTCTGCCAATTGCAGTACTTTTTTGACACCAGAGTCATTTCGCAGCATATCTGCCATATGGGCATCATCTACAATAGCAGGTGTTGGGATGATATATCCCTGTCCGCCTGTGGCGGTAATCAATGCGTTAACCATAGCATCGGCTCCTTTGGCTATAGCGACTTCCGCGGAACGGCCATTTATCTGAATTACCTTTATGTTTTCCACATCCATCTTTCCAATGCACGAGGCAAGATATTTCATTGTTTTTCCCCAGGCTGTTCCAATAATCATTCCAGATTTTATATTTTCCTGAATTAGGAAAGCAGCAGTCTTACAGGTATCCAGCAAGATTGCATTTGGGTCAGGAAGAATAACTGGAGTAATGATGACATTTTTGAGTCCATATCTTTTTTGTAATTCTTTTGCAAGTTCATTTTCCGAAAGAAAGGAATAATCAATAGAGATATTAACATAGCCAGATTCCATGGCACGGTTAATCATTCTGCTGACTGTCGGAACAGAGACACCTTCTTGCATTGCAATATCACGTTGACTCATATGTTGTATATAATATTTCTCTGTGATGCGAAGCATCTGTATTAATTTATCTTTATTCATAAATTCATTGTATCGTATGAATTTCTATTCGTCAATCCCATACTTTGAAATGAAAATATTTTCAAACACATAGAATTTAACGACATAAAAATAAAAATAATTTCAAAAACATATTGACTTTTATAGGATTATTTGGTATAGTAAATTTATCAAAAGGATATCCACATTTTGACTTAAGTCATAGGAAGCCGGTATCAGAGAATTGGGGTTATATAAGAGGCATTAAGTGATATAATAGGTTTCCATAATTTGTCTGTATAGATGAGACAGACGAGAACGATAACGATATAGAAAAGAAAACTTATATAATGTATAAAGGAGGTCAACATGAAACAACAAACATCTATATCTCAGAAGCTTCAAAAATTTGGAGCGTTTCTAGCTGGTATGGTTATTCCAAATATCGGTGCATTTATTGGTTTTGGTTTGATTACTGCATTCTTTCTAGAAACTGGATGGACACCAGAGGAAAGACTTGCAACTTTGATTACGCCAATTTTAAATAGCTTGCTTCCAGTACTGATTGCTCACACAGGTGGTAAGATGGTCGGAGGTGACAGAGGTGGTGTACTTGGTGCATTTGTAACGATTGGTGCGATTATAGCAGTAGAAGGAACTCCGATGTTCATGGCAGCTATGATTCTTGGACCATTTTCTGGATGGGTAATCAAGAAGTTTGATCATGCAATTGACGGTAAAATCCCAGGCGGATTTGAGATGATTGTTAATAATTTTTCTCTTGGTATTATTGGTGCAATTCTTTGTTGTTTTGCTTATCTAATTTTTGGACCTATTATGAACGCAGTAACAATGGTACTTACAAATGGAGTAAACTGGATTATTGCACATAAGGCACTTCCACTTACTGCAATTTTTGTAGAGCCTGCCAAGGTATTATTCTTAAATAACGCTCTTGACCACGGTATTTTTGGTCCGATTGGTTATGAACAGGTAAAGACAATAGGACATTCCGCATTATTTTTGCTTGTACCTAATCCTGGTCCAGGACTTGGTTTATTGCTTGCTTACTGGGTTTTTGGCAAAGGTGAGATGAAAGATGCTGCTCCAGGAATGATTTTGATTCACTTCTTTGGTGGTATTCATGAAGTTTATTTCCCATATGTACTTTCGAATCCTATTACTCTAATTGGTATGATTATATCTGGTATTACAGCGACAGGAACACTTACTTTATTAAATGTTGGTACGGTTGCGACACCATCCCCTGGAAGTATCTTTTCTGTTATTGCATTATCTCCACCAGATGGAATGGTTGGTGTACTTTTAGCAGTTGCTCTTTCTTGTATTGTATCCTTCTTGCTCAATTCAATTTTTGTCAAAATGCAATATAGGAAAAATGAAGAGGTAACGATGGGTCAACCAGTTATCCCTACAGAGGCTATAGGCGGAGCTTCTAATGCAGCAGGAGCTGCAGTTACAACTGGTGCTCTTACTGTTGATGAGCTAGATTTAAGCAATATTAATTTAATTGTTGTAGCATGTGATGCTGGTATGGGTTCTTCTGCTATGAGCGCAGCTGCGTTGAAGAAGAAAGTAAAAGCAGCAGGACTTCCTATGGACGTTGTAAACTATGCGATTTCTAAGATTCCGCCAGAGGCAGATCTTGTTATTACCCATGAGAAACTAACTGGTACAGCAATTGCTGCACAGCCTAATAAACAGCATCTTTCCATTGATAATTACCTTAAAGCACCAGAGTATGATGAGCTTGTAGAGAGGTTACTTGATGAGCAGGAGGCTAATTAATAGGGAAAGGAAAGTAAAGAAAGGAAGGACGCTATGATTACGATAGTTATTGTTTTACTTACAGTTATTGTTGTAGGCGGCATTATAATTTTGGATCATTTTGCTATAAAAGAAGAAAAGGCCCAAAAAGCTGCCATGGAAAAAGCAAGGGCGGAGCGAAGAGCGGCAAAAAAGAAAGAAAAAGAGCTTGCCACTGTAAAGGTGAAAGAGCAGAAACAAGATGTAGCTACTACGAATGCACGCAAGGAAACTGCGGATGGACGTACAGTTGATTTGCGTACTCTAAATAATATTGTATTTGCATGTGATGCGGGTATGGGATCTTCGGCGATGGGAGCAATTGTTCTTCAGAAGAAATTGGAAGCGGTAGGATTAAATAATATTACAGTTCACCATTGCAGTATGAATGATATCCCTGCAGGAAGCAAGTATATTGTCTGCCCAAAAGAAATGGCAGTTCAAGTAGCAGATAATCATCATACAGCTCGAATTATTCCTATTGACAATTTCTTGGATGCACCAGAATATGAGCTAATTGTGGAAGAATTGATGAATGCACGTGTCAATATGAATAAAAATGGGGATGGCAAAGATTATCACGGCGGTGTGCTTTTGAAAAAGAATATCAGATTAAATCTTCCTTCCAAGAAGAAGGAAGCGGTTATCCGTGATATCGGTAATGCCCTTGTAGAATGTGGCTATGTTACACCAAAATATGTGGATGGAATGGTTGCAAAAGAAGATGTATTTAATACATGTCTTGGTAATCTTTTGGCACTTCCTCATGGTATTGAGAGTGTAATCGGTGAGATAAAGAATTCTGGTTTGGCTATCTTCTCTTATCCAGATGGTGTAGATTGGGGTGAGGGTCAGATTGTGAAATTGGTTATTGCGGTCGCATCTGCAGGTGATGAACATATTGAGACTCTTGGTAAGATTGCAGGTAACTGCGGATCGGAAGAAGAAGTAGAAGAGATTATGAAAATGAGCGTTGATCAGATATATGATCTTTTTGCATAAAACGCGTAACAATTTAAAATATCAGGGGGTCATTACCTTTTGGCCCCTGTATTATAAGGAATTTATTTAATATATATTTGAATGGAGGATAATAAAATGAGTGTTATTACTTTTGTATGTGCAGGTCAGATGAATTCAGCAATTACTTTCCCAGCTTTTGAAAATGGTCACGAGGTACGCCTTGTAGGTTCTCCGCTGGATAGAGATATTATTGATGGTCTTAGAAAAGACAATTATCATATTACTTTAAAGAGAACTCTTCACGATGGAATTAAATATTATCAGATTGAAGAGTTAGAGGAAGCTTTAGAAGGAGCAGACTTAATACTTGGCGGTGTAAGCAGCTTTGGTTTAGACTGGTTCTGTGATGAAATTCTTCCAGTATTACCAGAAGAAGTACCATTATTAACAGTAACAAAGGGAATGGTTGACTTAGAAGATGGTATTTTGGTGCCTTACCCAACTATCTTTGCTCAGAGACAGCCAGAGGGAAAAAATATTAATTTTAATGCAATTGGCGGACCATGTACTAGCTATGAGCTTGCAGATCATGATGATAGTCATGTTGCTTTCTGTGGTAAAGATATGGAAACATTGAAATATATCAAATCTCTTCTTGCTACAGATTATTATCATATCAGTTTATCTACAGATGTTGTAGGTGTTGAATGTGCGGTAGCTATGAAGAATGCATATGCATTGGGTGTATCTCTCTCAGTTGGTTTGGCAGAAAAGAGAGATAATCAGATTGGTGCCGTCCATTATAACTCTCAGGCAGCCTTATTTGGACAGGGTGTCAAAGAGATGATTCAATTACTAGAATTAATCGGTGGCGGTGCTGAGAATATTATCCACGGTGCTGGAGACCTTTATGTTACTGTATTTGGTGGAAGAACAAGAAAAATCGGTACTCTTTTAGGACGTGGACTTACATTTGCCCAAGCTATGGAAGAGTTAAAAGGTGTAACTCTTGAGTCTATCGTTATTGCAACAAGAACAGCTAGAGCTGTAAAAAAACTTGCAGCGAGAGGTGTGGTATCCTTGGATGATTATCCATTGCTAATGCATGTAGATGATATCATCAATAATGGTGCTGAAGTTAATATTCCATGGGATAAGTTTACAACTGTAATTGAAAAATAATAAAATATAATAATATCATTTCGTTAGAGATGATTTTAAGAGCAGAGTATGTGAAGAGAAATACTCTGCTCTTTTTATAATTATCAAGTGATTCGTTTTTGGTGTTCTATTAATAGAGAAGAAAATTAATTTTATCATAGGAGTTTTAGAGTGGGATTGTTTTTATATATATGAGATAGAGGAATGATTGGTACTGATGGGAAGGAGAAAGTCATGAAAAACAATATTATATAGATTTATCATGCAAATATGAAAAGTAATTTCTAAGTCATGAAAGTGAAAGAGGTTGCTTTTGCTAGTTGTGCATGATAAAATCATAATAAAAATAAAATACTAATAGCTGATATACAAAAGGGCGGAAACAATAGATATAGAAGAGTTGAATGAAAAGAGGAATAAATTGGAAAAATCAAATAGAGAGTACAAGGATAGTGTTTTTGTTGATTTATTTTATAGTGATGAGAGCTAAAAGTAAAAGTAATTAATATTAATTCAGATAAAGCCCATAAAGTGTTAGAGAAATGTCAAATATTAAAGGAATACACTTTCTTTGTAGAGTCAGTAAGAAGACAAAAAGGGAATAAACATGCTATAAAGGAAGCAATTAATGAGTGTATTGATAATGGGATTTTGGTAGAATATTTAAAAAGGAAGGGTAGTGAGGTGAGGAATATGTTAGTGGCAGAATATGATTATGAAAAAGATATTTTTGTAAAACAAGAGGAAGCAAAAGAAGAAGGTAGAGAAGAAGGCAGAGATTATAGCAATTCGTATGATAAAGATGGGAAAAAATTCTATTGCAGAAATTGCAATGTGTTCTGGACTTACAGAAGATAAAATAAGAGAACTTAAATCTAAGCAAAATGAATAAAAATCCAGAAACTAATTTAGGTTGCTCTTTTATAATGATTGAGTAATTTAGTTTTATTATTATAATTAAGTATTAATTTACCCCAGAAATTTTGGTTTCTGGGGTCTTGTAAATTTTAATATTTGAGATTCGAAAAACAGCAGTTTAGGAGGAAGAATTATGTCAATATCAGTACGATATGCAGAACGAGGAGAATTAGAACGAGTCAATAAATTGCGTGAGAAGGTGTTTAAGATACATGCAAATGGAACAAAAAATATCTTTCGTAAGGATTTCTGTGATGAACTTAAAAATTATGTCTATGAACAATATGATGCGGAGGATGCAGATGTTCTTATTGCTGTAGCTGATGATAAAATTTGTGGATTTGCTATAGTGCTGTATTTTGACAAACCACAGTCAGCCTGCTATCTTCCAAAGCGTTTTTATCATATTGATGAGTTTGGAGTGGATGAAAATTTCAGACAAATGGGTGTGGCATCAGAGATGATTTCATTTATGAAAGAAGATGCGTCTAGGCGTGGATTCCATAAAATTGAGTTGGATATGTGGGAATTTAATGATGGCGCGCTGAAATTTTATGAGAATGTCGGTTTTAAGACGTACCGAAGAATTATGGAATTGGAAATATAAGATTTAATAATGAATATTTTGTATGTTTTACAGAACTTTATAATATTTTATAAAACGAGTTTTAGTGTATTAAGTTAAAAAATTGTTGAGGTAATTATAATGTTGAGATTAAGACCATATAAAGCATGCGATGCAAAAATTATTGTTTCGTGGATAAAAGATGAAATAGCATTCCACAAATGGTGCGCAGATAGATTTAAAAACTATCCAATTACAGCGGAAGATATGAATATTCATTATGACGAATTTGCCTATACAGATAATTTTTATCAGATGACAGCTTTTGATGAGACGGGGGTAGTGGGACATTTAATAATGAGATTTATTGATAAAGAAAAGAAAGTGCTGCGATTTGGTTTTGTTATTGTAGATGACGAGAAGAGAGGAAAGAATTATGGAAAGCAGATGTTACAATTGGCAATACAGTATGCATTTGATATTTTAAAAGTAGAGAAAATTACACTTGGTGTATTTGAAAATAATGAACCTGCGTACTATTGTTATAAGTCGGTTGGTTTTGAAGAGGTGAGACTGGAACAGATAGAAACTTATAATATTTTAGGTCAAGAGTGGAAATGTAAAGAACTTGAGTTAAAAAGATAGATTTTAGTTTTAAATTGAAAAAATCAAAATTTATTGATGAAAGGTATATACAATATGAAAAAATTTTAAAAATAATAGCAGTTATATGTATGTGTATCATCATTCTCTTTGGCTGGGGATGTTATCATTTTACATGGGACACACAAAGTATACCAAAAGGTGATTTAGTAAAAACGATTTCTTCTCCAGAAAAAGGGTATATCGCAAATATATATGATGGAGGCGGAGGGGCAACTGTTGATTTCTCTGTGATTGTAGAAATTGAAAATATAGCTTCACATAAAAAAAGAAATATTTATTTTGAATATCATTGTAATTATGAAGATGTAGATATTAAGTGGTTATCGGAAACAGATATTCAGATTAATGGAAAAAAACTTAATATAGATCGTGATGTCTATGATTGGAGGCATCAATAAATTAGTAAGAAAGAGTAAAGAAGGTAAAATAAATTTTAGAATAAATGAAAATTTACAAACTAGAATAATGTTTATATTATTTAACGGAAGGCATATTTTTGAAGATGGAGGATTCATTTGATGGAAATCACAAATAAAGAAATAGATGCTGGTAAAGCTTTTGACTGGGGAAGAACTTCTGGTGATTATGCGAAATATCGAGATATTTATCCAGAAATTTTTTATAGGAAAATTATAGAACGTAATTTATGCATAAGTGGTCAGAAAATTTTGGATTTAGGTACTGGAACAGGAGTATTGCCTAGAAATATGTATCGTTTTGGAGCCAAGTGGATTGGAACAGATGTTTCAGACAATCAAATTTTGCAGGCAAAAATATTATCTGACAAGTCAAATATGAATATTCAGTATCAAACTATAGCAACGGAAGATATAGATTTTCCAGATTATACATTTGATGTAATAACCGCCTGTCAGTGCTTTTGGTATTTTGATCATAATAAGGTTATACCAAAATTATATCGTATGTTAAAAGAAGATGGAAGATTATTATTACTTTATATGGCGTGGCTGCCGTTTGAAGATAAAATTGCAGGTGCAAGCGAAGAATTAATATTAAAGTACAATCCTAAATGGTCAGGAGCCAGAGAAACAAAATCTCCCATTCAGGTTCCAGATTGTGTATATGATAAGTTTGAAGTAGTGTATCATGAGGAATATGACGTTGAAATACCATTTACAAGAGAAACATGGCATGGAAGGATGAAAGCATGTCGGGGTGTTGGAGCCTCTTTATCCCCGAATGAAATTGAGCGATGGGAAAACGAGCATAAAAAATTGTTGATGAATATTGCACCGAAACAATTTTTCATAAAGCATTATGCGGCCATGCTTGAGTTAAAGCGAAAATAAATAATAAAAATTTCAGTTTATTATACTATAGGAAATAGAGAGTTGAAAATGACATAATAATTATGTAGTATAAAACTGATGAAAGAAAATAGTGAATAAAAGGACAAAACGTATGAATAAAGAAAAAAATATTGAGAAAACATATCATTCCCTTAAAGCTGCGATAAATGTTGCCTTTGGAAATGAAGCCGAGATTATAAAAAAGGATCGTATTTATGGCGGTGATATCAATGATGCATATAGAATTAGTCTGTCAATTGGTGAGAAAGTTTTTGTAAAGACTAATTCTGTGAAAAATGCAAAATTCTTTCTGACGGAATCGATGGGACTTTATGCCTTGGGTTCAACAGGAAAGATTGGTGTGCCAAAAACTCTGGGATCAGGAATCGATGAAAAGAAAGGATTCTCGTTTCTTCTATTAGAATATATAGAAAGTGCACCTCGTATAAAAACTTATTGGGAAACCTTTGGACACGAGCTGGCTGAATTACATAGGGCGAAATGCTCATCATTTATTAAATGCTTGGATGATAACGCCATATATGGATTTTTGGAAGATAATTTTATAGGTGCAACTCCACAGAAGAATCTTCCAAAAGCAAAATGGGTTGATTTTTACAGGGAATGTCGGCTTCTTCCCCAGATTAGAATGGCGGAGTGTTATCTTGATTCTACAATGAGGAAAAAATTTGTATATCTTTTGGAGCATCTTGATTCGTATCTTCGAGAACCTGAGTTTCCGTCTATTTTGCATGGAGATCTCTGGAGCGGAAATGTATTATGTGGAAATGACGGGAAAGCATGGATTTTGGATCCAGCTACCTATATCGGGGATTTTGAGACGGATCTTGCGATGACACAGCTCTTTGGAAGTTTTCCAAGTACATTTTATGCTGCATATAACGAAATAAATCCGATTGATAAAGAGTATTTGGAGCGAAGAGATCTGTATCATTTATACCATCTTTTAAATCATTTGAATTTATTTGGAAGAATGTATCTAGAAGGTGTTGACAAAATTTTAAATGAGTATGTGTAAATGAAAAACTTAATCAGTATGTAAAGGATGTACATAAAGAGAAAGGAGGAGCAAAGCAAATGAAATTAAAAAAAAGCTATAAAGGTTTTGTGATATGGATGATTATTTTTTGTGTAATTGCGATTGGAGTTTGTTTTTTGCCAATAAATAATGCTGAAATTATGACTCGAATAGTAAATAATATTTGCACTTTGGGAGTAACATTTTTGACTCTCATTATATATAACACAGAATATGTGTATTGGTATACTGGAGTAAGCTATGAAGATGCGCAAAGAGCAGGGAGCGAGAGAAGAAAAAAATTTGCATGGAAACATTTTAAAAGATTTGTTTTGTTTTCCCTGATATTTCTAGTGTTTTCAATTATTGCACAGATGTTTCGGTTTAAGATTTGGATAGATATTTTGATTCTTGTAGTAGGATTTGTTGCAGTTGCATTTAGTACAATTCGATTCAAATTGTAAAATTTTAGATAAAAAATAATTTGTATTAAAGATATTCCAATATCGGAGTATCTTTTTTTAGCTATAGAGATAAAATTTTATTTATTTTAAAAAATTTTCTTGACTCTGCACTAAGTGAAGGGCTTATACTTCAGATAATTTACAGAAAGGAGATGACAATAATGAGAATTAGTGAGGTAGCAAGTCGTACAGGATTGAATGTCAGCAATGTTCGTTTTTATGAGCGAAAGGGTTTATTGACACCTGTTAGAGAAGAAAATAGTAAATATCGATGTTATACAGAAGAGGATGTAAAGCGCATTAAGCAGATTTTATTATATCGGAAAATGGGAGTTTCGGTAGATCATATTTATTTGCTATTGAATAGGCAAGCTGATATGAGAGAGGTTTTGCTAAGACAAAAAAAGGAATTACAATTACAGATAGAAAATTTACAAGGGGCAATGGATTTATGTAGTATGATGCTGCAGGAAGAACAAATCGATGATGAGAAACTTGATCAGTATCTAAATTATGTACATAAAGAGGAAGCCAAGGGAAAACAGTTCGCAGAAGTAGAAGAGTTATTGGAAGATATTATAGAATATACAAAAATAGGATTATTTCACAGAAATCCAGCGATTGTATGGTTATTTCAAAAAACATGGATTGCAAGATTTGTTTCTTTAGGATTTTGGATTATGATCATTGCAATTCCTGTGTCACATCTATTAGAAGTATATATGGGAAGAGCTTATCTGAAACTTCCTTTACTGGTTATGTATGCGGTTATTATTGTGATATATAGCATTGGATTTGTGGAGTATCGCAGGGCTCGGAAGAAATATTTGGAGGAGAGTATAGAAAAATGATCGTTTTGTATGAGGGAATTCGACAGTTGATAGAAGTAGTATATAGTATATGCGGAGATTATGGAATTGCCATTGCATTGATAACGATAATAATTCGCTTATGCATGATTCCAATAAATCGAAAGCAAAAACAGAGTATGAAACAGCAGCAAAACCTCAATTTGCAGGTAGAAGAAATAAAAAATAAGTATAAGAATAGTACATCTAAAAGGAATAAGGAGTTGCAGAAGTTATATCAGAAAGAGGAAAATGGAAGTATGGGATGTCTGTTAGCTTTTTTGCAGTTTCCAATTATGATTGTGCTATATAATGGAATTCGTCTCGCAATTGCAGTAGATATGACTACAGTATTATTACCGTGGGTACCATCTCTATTAGTAAGAGATAATACATGTATTTTACCGATAATAACTGTATTTGTGCAGATATTTCCCCAGCTACTTCCATACATCGGTTTTTTCAAAAGTTTGAATTTGCCAAAGACGAGTATACCGATGATTTTAATGCTTGTATTTGCGAATGGATGCTTTGCCTTTATGATTCCAGCAGGAATTGAGTTATATTATATGATATCGGGATTATTTACCTTAGCTGAACAGATAATTGGATATATTATTGAGACAAAAAAAGTGAAAATGGCTTGAGAGAATTGAACAGATGACAAGACTTATGGGTGGGGATGGGAGATTGGAGTAAGTTTTTTCAAATATTGTTTCTATCATCGAATAATTTGGGTTTATTATTTCAACTAAGTATAAATTTACCTCAGAAGTTTTGGCTTCTGGGGTTTTTATGCTATAATGAAAATTATAAGTTAGATTTGTGGAGGCAGAGAAAATGATTGGAGAGATAGTAAAAGTTACAGTGGATAGACCTATAGGAAGTTATCATCCTGAACATAAAGATATGTATTATCCAATAAATTATGGATATATTGAGGGAATTATTGCTCCTGATGGAGAAGAACAAGATGCTTATATTTTGGGTATTAACATGCCTGTAAAGGAGTTCACGGGTAAAATTATTGCTGTAATTCACAGAAATAACGATGTGGAAGAAAAATGGGTTGTTGCTCCAGAAGATGTGTCTTTTACGAAAGAAGAAATATTTGAGTCAGTGAAATTTCAAGAGCAATATTTTGAGACGGAAATAAGAATGTAAATTTCAGCTTTTGGAGTTGGAAAAATTGGAATGTAAGAGGATGAAAAAATGATTATTTATGAAAATAAATGCGTATAGTGAATTATTATCTTCTGAAATTAAATATCCATTTATGAGAGATGGGCAGTAAAATTTTAAGTAAATCGAAGGAGGAAAATCAAAAGTTATAGAAAAGGAGATACAAATTATGGAAAATTTTATCACACCACCAAATCATATAAATTTTAAGGCGAAGAAGCTATTTGGAGAGATGGGAAGCATTATAGATGGTTCCATAGCGTATGTTGATTTAATTGATAAATACTACATTTCAGTTATGCTAATAATTTTAGGCTCTGGTATTCGTCTTTTTCAGGTAAACCAAACGGAAATTAAACTAAAATTAGTTTATACAAAGACTTATAATGGGATAACGGATTTGGTCTATATGCGTAGATAAAAAGCTTCATTTTCTAACACTGTTTTTATGGCATAATAACGTAATTTGTGGTATGATTATTTATACTTAATTGGTGTAGGATTCCCTTGAATAAGGGGATGTAAGAAGAGATATTCTTGAGAGAAAAGAAAATGTAATCTTTTCATGTTAGGAAGTTTGGTATACCTTGTAAAATTCGCCCGCAGGGCATAGAATGCGGCGGGCTCTTTAGAGTATATCTTGTGAAAAGGCGAAGTTGTTTCTTCGCCTGTAGAGCATAGGGTGTGATTTTTTAATATAAAAATGCGTGGAATGATTACAGATTGTGAGGGTGTTATGAATGAGACGACAAGATGGTATGAGCATAAATTATATCATTGGATGGAGGAGAGCGAATTATCTCTAATGGATGCATGTCTAAAAGAATATTGTACTAAGGAGGCAGTAGAGTCTATCCTAAAAAAATTTGATCGTATTACATTAGAAAGCATAGAGTTTTTTCCAGCGGGAACGTATGCAGAGTCAGGAAAAACGCAGCTTGATAATATTTCCGATTTTTATTTGATTCGTATGAAGCAGCGTGTGGCGAAAAATCATACGGGTACGATGCGCGTCTATCTTCCAGTAAATTGGAATCATCGTTTTATGGGGATTGCTGGAGCTGGAACAAATAATGAAGTAGACTGGTTTACCGCCGTCACTTTTAATGTCATCTCCTGGCCTATGGCCTTAAAAAATGGTTATGCCTGTGCGGTGGCAGATAATGATACGGGAATACATCTGGATTGTACTTGGGGATTTGATGAGGATGGCATTTTAGAGTGGGATCATATAGAAGCCTGGGCATATCGAACAATGCATGAAATGACAGTCTGTGCCAAAGAGATTGTTACGCAATCTTATGGAGAGAAACCAGTGGCAAGTTATATGCATGGTACTAGCGGTGGAGGAAGACAAGTTATTACGGAAGCTCTCTTGTATCCAGAGGACTATGATGGTCTCTGGGCTGATGGTCCAGCTATTTATCATTATAGTTTGAATTTTGCCTGCCTTTGGGCGGCTGTTGTGGAGGCAAATGAAAAACATATTGTTCCCCTCTCCAAATATAAAGCGGTTTTTGAACTGGTAACAGCTGACCTGTGCAAAAGAGATATTCCTTTTAATAGTCGAAATATTTTATGGATGGATTTTCTTCAATCATTGCTTGGATTGCCTACGCAAGACGGTCCTATCACTAGGAGAGACCTCCAGGTAATGATAAAGACTTGGGATGGTCCATTTACAAAGGATAGAAAACGCATAGCTTACGGTTTTGGTCCAGCTATTCAGCAGTGGCCACTAGAAGGTGAAAAAGAAATATATGGTTATCTTAAGAGAAAAGAAGACGGAAGATTGACTCTTATGCCGATTGCCGAGCAGATGTTACGTTGGTTTTCTCGTAATCCTAATCTTGATGTACATAGCTGTTCCTATGAAGAGTTTGAGAGAATATATAAAGATAGCAGAAAGGATTTTCGCTGTTTGGATTTTAGTGATACGGATTTTTCTGCTTATGCGGCTAGAGGAGGAAAGCTTATTATTACGCAGGGAACTGGTGACTGTGTAGTGCCTTATCAGTCCACCATTGATTATTACAATAATATGCTAGAACATTTCCCATCTGAGAGAATGATGAATGATTCTGTGCGAATGTTTATGCCATATATGGCTGGACATTCTATTTTGGATTGGAGCGGAGCTGCTGTGGCCTGTTCTACTGGAATGAAGGCTCTTACTGAGTGGGTGGAGCACGGAAAAGTACCAGATAAAATGGTGACTATTAAATATGATTTTCAGCAAGATAAGCCAATTTGGGAAGATACTGTGGAAGTATTCAATCAATGGCATTATAAAAAAATGATTCAGTATATCTGAATGAATAATTGTTCTATATTGAAAAGTAAATTTAATTTGTAAAAACCTGTCGTGGATAACGGCAGGTTTTTATTACTTTGTGTTAGAAGAGAAAAAGTTTTTCATAAATAAAAAGCTTTTGTTTGTTATAGACGGAAAACCACTGCCTTTAGACGGTGAGAGGAGCCTTGTAAATGATCGGTTTTGTATAAAGAGAAGAAATAACGGACATAAAAAAGATACTGTATAAATGCTGAATTTTTCTATGTTATGTAAGAGGGATTTAACGTCTTGAACTGGAAAATAAAATAACATTTTGTAATATCTGGTATTGAATATTTTCATTTCATATCTGCTAAATCAAAGAATTTTGCTATTTTATAATTATAGTATACAACCGATGCATTAAACATTTGTCCGTTAGATAGATAGGCGTCGTCTTCTATAATAATCGCTGGGTCGTCTGGGAGTAATCCAAGATAGGAGGCCGCCTCTTTTGGTAATTTGTTACAGTATAGGACTTTGTCTGCAAAACCTATATTAAGTCCTAACGTATTTTTTATATATCCAAATAGGGAACCAGAAGCAATTTTTTCGTCTATCTTTGTCACAATTTCTTGATTATAGTATGTATATTCCACAGCCAGAGGGACTCCGTCCAGTGTTCTAAGTCTGATAATATAATAGACTGGTGTTCCGATTTTACATTTCATTCGGGTTGCAATCTTTTCATCTGCTGGGATAATTTCAAGATGATATACTTTAGCCTCAACCGTATGGTCAGATAGTTCGGCTGTTAAGCCTTTTGTGCTTCCAAGACTCAAGCAGCCTTCTTTCTTGCTTTCTCTTACAAACATACCACTTCCCTGTACAGGATATACTAATCCTAATTCGACTAAAATATTAATTGCATTACGCACACAATATCTGCTCACACCATATTGCTGCATTAATTTGTCTTCTGTAGGCAATTTTTCTGTTTCTCTATATTTGCCGTTTTTAATATTTTCTTTAATGATACTGGCTAATTCCTGGTACTTCATTATTCTACTCTTTCTAATATCTTTGTTTTATGTATTATTTTCATTGTGGATTACTATAGATGTTATCTTATATCAGTTACGATAAATCCGAAGAATCCTATTATTTTTATAATACTTTGTTTTATATTCTAACATCTTCTAGCTATTACTTTCAATCCCTTTTTCTTTCTTCTATTCATAAAATTTTTGGAAGAGTTTTTATATATCCATCCCTTTTTTTATTTCTTAGTTTTTTATTAAAATCCTTTTTATAGAGTCACCCTTTTCAAAATGAGCATATCATCATACTCATATATTTTGCTTTGATACTACCTGAAATTAAATTCAAAAACTAATTTATGTACAATATGCACAAAAATATGATTGTAAAACTATGAAAAACATAAAAAATAAAATTTATTCGAATGAATTTCTTGACATATAGAGAAAAAGTGTTATACTTAAATCATAAAATTTATTCGAATGAATTTGGGCGCAGTTAAAAGATGATTAGATCGAGGAGGAAAAAATATGTTAGTAATCAGATTATTTTGTAACCAGGGAATGTCAACTAGTTTATTAGTATCGAAGATGAGAGATGCAGCTAAAAGTCAGGGAATAGAAGTTGATATAGCTGCTTATCCAGCCAACGAGATAGATACTCGGATTGACGGTGTTGACTGTGCTTTATTAGGACCACAGGTAGGATATATGAAAGGGAAAGCACAGAAGATTTGTGGAGCTAAAAACGTTCCAGTTGATGTCATTCCGATGACAGACTATGGTATGTGCAACGGAGAAAATGTCTTGGCATTTGCAAAAAAATTGGCAAAAAAGTAATTTTATAAAGGGAGAATAAGAACTATGAAAGACTTTGTAAACGATAAAGTAATACCACCTATAATGAGTTTTGTAAATACAAAGGCCATGGTAAGCTTGAAAAATGGTTTGCTCTATTCTATGCCAATGATGATGGTTGGAGCAATTTTCCTATTAATTGCAAACTTTCCATTTCAGCCATTTACAGATGCTTTAGCGGCTGCTGGTATTACACCTATTTTAAATCAGGCAAATGATTGTACTTTTGCAATTATTGCTATGATTGCTGCAATCGGTATTGCGTACGAATATGTAAAAGGTGAGGGATATAATGGATTGCCAGCAGGAGTTATCGCTCTTTGTAGTTATTTAGTTCTTCAGCCAGCATCTATTGTTGGTGAGGACGGCTCAAACGTAGGTGTTATTTTGAAATCCTGGACTGGTGGAAAAGGTATGATTGGTGCTATTATTAGCGGCTTGTTAGTTGGATGGATTTATTCTTCTTTTATGAAGAAAAATATCACGATTAAAATGCCGGCTGGCGTACCAGAAGGTGTATCCAATGCCTTTGTAGCTTTGATTCCTGGTGCAGTTATTATTACAGGAACAACGATTATATATGCTGTTTGTAAGATGGCTTTAAATACAACTCCAATTGAGTTAATTTATAATGTTCTTCAGACACCTTTACAGGGAATGACAGATTCCTTCGGTGGTGTAATTGCTATGGGTTTTATGATTCCGTTTTTCTGGTTTTTTGGTATTCATGGTTCCACGATTATCGGAGATGGTATTATGGGACCAATGCTCTTAGCAAATTCAGCAGATAACCAGGCTATTATTGATGCTGGATTGCAGCTTACAATCGCAAATGGCGGTCATATTGTTACAAAACAGTTTTTGGATCAGTTTATGGTAATGACAGGCTCTGGTATTACGATTGGACTGATTGTATACATGGCTTTTATAGCAAAGTCAAAACAGCTAAAACAGATTGGTAAGCTTGGTATTGCACCATCTTTCTTTAATGTAAATGAGCCAGTTCTCTTTGGAACACCTGTCGTATTAAATCCATTGCTTGCAGTACCATTTATGGCTATGCCAATTATCTCTGGTGTCATTCAGTACTTTGCATTGTACACAGGACTTTGTCCGTTATATAGTGGTGTTGTAGTACCATGGACATGTCCACCAATTATTTCAGGATTTTTAGTAGGAGGATGGAGAACCGCACTTCTTCAAGCTCTCATCCTTGTTTTATCCTTCTTTGTATACTTACCATTTATTCGTGCGGTTGATAAAAGATATGTACAGCAGGAAAATGAATTGGCGCAGAGCGAAGGAAATGCAAACTAAACTATAGATTTTAGATTAAGAAGTAATTTAGACATAATGATAGAAAAATAATTTAGGAGAAAGAAACATGGAAGGAATGGAATTAATTTGTTTCCAGTTGATTACAGCAGCTGGTGCAGCAAAATCAAACTATATTGAGGCAATGCAAAAAGCAAAAGAGGGTCTTTATGACGAGGCAGCAAAATTAATTGCTGAGGGAGATGCAGCTATAGGTCAGGGTCATCTTTCTCATACAGATTTAATTCAGAAAGAGGCTTCTGGAGAAGATGTAAAGATGTCACTTCTTTTAACTCACGCAGAGGATCAGATGATGAGTACAGAAGTTTTTAAACTAATGGCAGAAGAGGTAATTGAGCTCTATAAAAAGGTGAATACAAATATAGAGGCGTAAATACTTAATTTATGTATGACAGGAGTGAAAGAATGGGACTATCAGAAAATTTCCTGTGGGGAGGAGCAGTTGCCGCACATCAGCTGGAAGGGGCATGGGATGTTGACGGAAAGGGAATTAGTGCATCAGATGTGATGACTGCTGGAGCTCATGGTGTAAAGAGAAAGATTACAGATGGAATTATCGAAAATGAGAATTATCCGAACCACAGAGGAATTGATTTTTATCATAGGTATAAAGAAGATATTGCTTTGTTTGCAGAGATGGGATTTAAGTGTTTCCGAACATCGATAGCATGGACTCGTATTTATCCTACGGGTGAAGAGAATGAACCAAATGAAGAAGGTCTGAAATTTTATGATAATTTATTTGACGAGATGTTAAGGCAGAATATACAGCCAGTGGTAACATTGTCACATTTTGAGATGCCTTATCATTTAATAAAAAAATATGGAGGATTCCGTGACAGAAAAGTAATAGATTGTTTTGTAAAATTTTCATTAACCGTCATGGAGCGCTACAAAGATAAGGTAAAATATTGGCTTCTGTTTAATGAAATTAATAATCAGACTAATATGAATAATGAAATCTTTGCATTTACAAACTCTGGTATTCTTTTTAAAGATGGAGAAAACAGAGAACAGACGGTATATCAAGCTATTCATAATGAACTGGTTGCTGGTGCTATTGTGGTGAAAAAGGGACATGCTATCAATTCCAATTTTCAGATTGGATGTATGCTGGCTATGGTTCCTGTTTATCCGGCAACCTGTAATCCTGATGATGTAATGCGTTGTGAAGAAGTCATGCGTGACAGATTTTTGTTTGGGGATGTTTATGTGCGCGGATGCTACCCCGATTATATCCGCACACTCTGGAAAACAAAAGGGATTCATATTGAAATGGAGCCAGAAGATGAGCAGATCTTGAGAGAGGGAACGGTTGATTATATTGGAATTAGTTATTATATGTCCAGTACTGTAATTGCAGATAAAACTCAGCCGGATATTTTGGAATCAGGATTTCCTGGAACAGTAAGAAATAATTATATTAAAGCCTCTGACTGGGGATGGCAGATTGATCCCGTAGGATTGAGATACAGTTTAAACTTGCTCTATGAACGCTACCAGCTTCCAATTTTTGTTGTAGAAAATGGCTTTGGAGCGTATGACACGGTAGATGATAATGGATATGTAGAGGATGAGTATCGAATCACATATCTGCGAGAGCATATTAAAGAAATGAAAAAGGCAATTGAACTGGATGGAGTAAAAGTTATCGGCTATACAGTATGGGGATGCTTAGATGTTGTTTCTTTTGGAACAGGTGAGATGAAAAAACGATATGGACTAATTTATGTAGACCAAGATGACTTTGGGAACGGCAGTTTAAAGAGAAGTCGCAAAAAATCTTTTTACTGGTATCAGCATGTGATCGAGACAAATGGAAAAGAGTTATAAACAAACCTTTAACAAAACAGAGGATATAAATGGAAACGGCTATAAAAGTATAAACAAAGTTAAAAAAATAGAAGAAAAATGCTATCCTAATATCTTGAAGGTGGATGTACAGTTGAATCAAAATATGTTACTATAATCATCGAATAATGTGGGCTTATTATTGGAAAGAAGTATAAATTTACCCCAGAAGTTTTGGCTTCTGGGGTTTTTACAACTTTGTCTTGATACCGTAGGTAATCAAAGTCATTAGTAATATAAGGTTTATTGTGAGATTGAGAAGATTTAAGATAAAATTTGTCTGAATAGAACAAAAAATAACCTAGCTAAAACTGATAATTCGTGAAGGTCAGTTTTAGTTAGGTTATTTTTATTATATAACAGGAATTGCACTAATAGTAGCATCCATGTTGTTTTTGCCATTCATCGATAATTGCAATATTTTGTCTCTCAATAGAAGTTAAGTCTTCAATGAGATCATTAGCAGAAGAATAAGAGCATAAAGGCTTTATTTGTTGATACCAGGACAGAGAAGAAAATTTATTATATGCTTCTTGTCCCGTTTTTTTGGAAGCATTGGATTTGAAAGGATATCCATATCTAGCAAGAATTTCATTAATTGCCATCTGAGAATTAGAATGTTCTTGGTCTGTGACAGTATCGTGATTATCATCTGGTTCTGTTGCTTCTAAAATACGTAAATCTTCTTCTGTTAAAAGTCTCTCTCGACTATATGGAAAAACGAAGTCGCTGGCGGGAGCTTCCATATTATTATAAGCTAGAGAAATCATTTCTTGGGCAGAAGTGTCAGTATCGATATTTTCTTCTATTAGTTGAGTATCCGAGTTGGTCTGCTGAGTATTTTCTTTTTCTATTTGAAATGGTTGGGTATTTTCTGAGTCTGTTTGATTTTGTTCAGGATTTTGTGATTGATTTTGTTGAGCAGTTTGTGAATTTGCTTGAGCTTGCCCAAGATTTTCAGAACTTGTTTGTTCTGATTTAATCTTTTCTGAAGTTGATACAATAGCGGAGTCAGAAGCCATATTTTTATTTGATTTATTTATAACGAGGAAAAAAGTAATGATACATCCAATTAAAAATATGAAAGTCATTCCTAATAGTACAAAAAGTAAAGTATTATTTTTTCTAGGCTGAATAGTTATGTATGGATTTGGATATACATTATGAGATTGTGTATGTTCCTCAAAATTAGAAGGAGAAGCTGTCGGCGTTCCACAGTTACTACAAAAAGTAGCCCCATCTGCAAGAGGGGTATTGCATTTTTTACAAACCATTTTAAAATTCCTTTCTTAAAGTGTTTTATAAATATTATGTAGTATAAAGTATATCTTTTAGGCTTAGGTATGTCAATAGTTTACTTTTATGAGGAGATGTTTGTAGAAAACTTGCAAAGATGATAGAAACTTGGTATGATAAAAAATAAGTGGCAACATAATAAAGCTGAACATAATATAGAAAAGGAAAAAGAATAATGAAAAAGAAAATCTATAAGTTTTCAAATATATGGATTGGAGTGCTTGTAATCGTGTTTTTCTGTTCTATGTTAATGCCAAATAAGGCATTGGCGGCATCTTCTATAAAGCTGAAGGCAACAAGAAGTGGAACTTCTTGTGTTTTAAATTGGAGCAAAAAAAAGGGAGTAGAAGGTTATAAGATATACCAGTATAATTCAAATGGAAAACTTTTAAAGACGGTAAAGACAAAGAAAACGACATATACTTTTCGTAAATTAGATACCAATAAAGCATATCAGTTTAAGGTAAAAAGTTATAAGAACAATAAATCTACAATAAAATATGTTTCTACTAGCAATAAAGTTAAAGTAAAAAAAGCAGAAACAAAATCAAAGTCTAGTAAGAGTACAACAAAGACAACAAAGGCGAGCACTAATAAGACGAAAGTAACGACAAAGACATCACAGACTAAATCAAAGTCTACTTTGAAAAAATTATTACAGACTGCTTTAAAGCCTGTGGGAAGTACTATGTATGTATGGGGCGGAGGCTGGAATGAGGCAGATACAGGTGCAGGAAAAGCAGCGCGAACAATAGGGATAAGTTCAAAATGGAAAGCATTTTTTAAGAAGCAGACTAGCTCTTATAATTATAATACGACGAAATATCAGATAGAGAATGGGTTAGATTGCTCGGGATATATTGGATGGAGTATTTATAATATTCTCAATACAAAAAGTGGAAATGAAGGATATGTGATGAAAGCCAGCGATATGGCAAGCAATTTTGCCTCCAGAGGATGGGGAAACTATACATATAAAACTGGAGTAAAGGATTATCGTGCTGGTGATATTATGAGCATGCCAGGACATGTGTGGATGGTAGTCGGACAGTGTAAAGATGGGAGTGTAGTATTATTACACTCAAGTCCGCCAGGAGTTCAAATTTCAGGAACAGCGACAAAAACTGGAAATAAGAATAGCCAGGCGGTTGCTCTGGCTAAGAAATATATGAAGAAATATTATCCAGAGTGGTATAAAAAATATCCAGATTGTTCAAAAGGCAGTAGCTATCTTACACAGTCTTCAAGAATGAGATGGGATTTATCGGGAAAGTCTATTATGTCTGATCCAGATGGCTATAGAAAGATGTCTGCAGAGCAAATATTGAAAGACTTATTCTAAAATTTTTGAATATTTGAAAAGATAAGCTATAATCTGTTAAAAATGAAAGGATTATAACTTTTTTAAAGACTTCTGATAATTACAGATTACTCAACTCAAATATGTCTCAGCAAATACTGAAAGAAGTGGATAGTAGTTTTAAAGTATTTTTTGGCTTACGAAAACTTGCTAAAAAAGGGAAGTATTCTTTTAAGGACTGTAAGCTGCAAAACTATCTTCCAAAAGACGGATATGCGATACTCATTATAGGCTTTGTTCAACTAAATGGCAATAAGTTAATCTTACCATTTTCTCGTGCTTATAAAAAGACACATAAGTCTGTCGAAATTACAATACCGTCTGTACTGCTAGATAAGAAAGTAAAGGAGATACGAATTATTTCAAAGGCAAATGCTAGGTTCTTTGAAATTCAGTATATTTACGAAACCGAATGTGTTCAAAGAAGTCTCAATCAATCCAATGCATTAGCTTTGGACCTCGGAGTAAATAATATCATAACGGCGGTATCAAGCGAAGGTCATGCGTTCCTTATGGATGGCAGAAAATTAAAATCCATCAATCAATGGTATAATAAAGAAAATGCCCGCTTACAAAGGATAAAGGAGAAATAATACTTTGGGAAAAAACGGACGAACAGGCAAAAAGCGATTGTTCGTGATAGAAATAATAAAGTAAATGACTATATGAGCAAAGTCGCTCGTAAGGTCATAGATTACTGTATTTGTAATGATATAGGAACGTTGGTTGTTGGTTACAATGAAATGTTCCAAAGAGGCTCTGATATGGGCAAATCGAATAATCAAATATTTGTAAATATTCCATATGGCAAGCTTCGAGAAAAGTTAGAATATCTTTGTGAACTAAACGGTATTATGTATGTTAAGCAGGAAGAAAGCTACACTTCCAAAGCATCCTTTTGGGATAAGGATGAAATACCAATCTACCATGAAAAACAATAGGTATTTCGTGGAAAACGTATCCATAGAGGGCTGTATCAATATAGTAATGGTAAAACCTTAAATACAAATGGTGCGTTAAATATTTATGTAAAAGTAATGTTGTGAGTTTAGCAGCTCTATATAGTAGAGGCGATGTGGACACGCCTATAAGAATAAAGATTGCCTAATAATAGGCGGAGACTAAAATATCAAACTTCTTAAACGGGTGCGTTCGCACCTTAGAAGCCCATTCCCTTTCGGTGATGGGTAGTTCGCTAATAATTAACTTTGCAATTGTGAAAAAATGGTGTATAATAAAAAGATAAATAAAATAACGTTTATTCTAAAAATTTATTTATAAATCAAGAGGATGGATGAAAGACTTGATTTATGAAGGGATGGAGGAGAGAATATGAAAGCGAAAAGATTATGGACGATAGCAATCGCTCTGTGTATGGTTTTATGGATAATGCCAGTGGGAGTTTTTGCAACGGAAGAAACAAAAGATGAATGTATTTGTTCGACTTCTTGTAGTGAGGGAGATGTGAACGAGGATTGTGAGGTTTGTCAGAAAGATTTTAAACAATGTATAAAGGCAAAGCAAAAGACAGAGACTAGTACACAAGGAGAAAAGAAGAGTACAACAACGACAGAAAAGGCAAGTACAACAACAGAAGAGCCAAGTGCAGCAACGACAGAAAAGGCAAGTACAACAACAGAAGAGCCAAGTGCAACAACGACAGAAAAGTCAAGTGTAACAACGACAGAGAAGGCAAGTACAACAACGGCAGAGAAGGCAAGAACAATAACAGAAGAGCCAAGTACAACAACGGCAGAGAAGGCAAGAACAATAACAGAAGAGCCAAGTACAACAACGGCAGAGAAGGCAAGAACAATAACAGAAGAACCAAGTGCAACAACGACAGAAGAGCCAAGTGCAACAACGACAGAAAAGTCAAGTGCAACAACGACAGAAAAGTCAAGTGAAACGACAGAACAAGAAACAGAAGATACAGGTATAAATATTAATGAGATAAGTTTTCCAGATAAAGCATTCAGAACTTGGATTATAAAAAATATTTCTGGTGCGGATGATGAAGTATTGACGTCTGAAGAGATAGAGGCAGTGAAATCTATTGATGTTTCTGGTCAAGGAATAGAGAGCTTGGTGGGAATTGAGCAGTTTAAAAATCTCGAAAGCTTAGATTGTTCTAATAATAGTCTAAAAACTTTAGATTTGACAAGTTTATCAGCATTGGAGACATTAGAAGCGACTGGACAAAAAGCGACAGCGACAGCTGTTGAGGAGGAAAGCGGCTGGAAAATATATATGGAAAAGGTTGTGGGAGAAGATAATCTTAAAAATATTGTATTTGCGGACGATTCACTTCCAGAAGGAGCTAAGTATCAATATGGAGTGGTAAGCTTTTCAGAGGAATCTATTCCAGATACTTTAACATATAGTTATAAGACTGGATTTGATACAGCCATGGAAGTTACTTTGACATTAGATAAAAAAGCTTTACCAGAGCCAGAACCAGCCTATACGATAACATTAGATGAGAAAACATTTGATTTTGGCAAGAAATGTATTGGCATTACACCAGGTAAGTCAAGTGTTGAGATTGAAAATAATTCAGATGAGTCTATTAATTTTGAAGTAGTAAGTACAAGTGAAAAGTCCAATTATGATATAAATATAGACAAAGGCACGATAGAAGCTAACTCTAAAAAGACAATTGAGATAGGACCAAAAGAGGAACTCGGAGTAGGAGAGTATAAAGAGAATTTTAGCATCAAAATAAAGGAAGAGGAAGTAAAAACATTTAGTGCAAGCTTTCAGGTAATAGAACATGATAAGAGCCAAACTTGGTCTTATGATTCTCAGAATCATTGGTATAAATGTGATAACTGTGAAACTAAGGTTGATATGAGTGCTCATGAATTTGTCTGGAAGGTGGATCAACAGCCTACTTCTTCAAAAGCAGGTTATGGACATAATGAATGTAGTATCTGTGGATATAAAGAAGCAGCTACAACTATTGCTGCATCTATAGATATTAATGAGAAGAATTTCCCTGATGTGGCATTTAGAAATTGGATTGTAAAGAATATTCCTGGGGCAGAGGATTACGTACTGACAGTTGATGAAATAAAAGCAGTGAATTCTATCAATATTTCTGGTCAGGGAATAGAGAGTTTAGTAGGAATTAAGCAGTTTAAGAATCTCGAAACATTAAATTGCTCCAATAATAATTTAAAAACCTTAGACTTAACAGGAATGGAAGCCTTAAAAACAGTGAATGTGACTGGTCAAAAAGCGACTGCAACAGTTATCGAGGAAAAAGATGGCTGGAAATTATATATGAAAGATGTTGTGGGAGCAGATAATCTTAAAAATATTGAGTTTGCAGCTAATTCTCTTCCAGAGGGTGCTCAGTATAAAGATGGAGTTGTGATTTTTGCTTCAGAACCAGATATAAAATCTTTAACATACACGTATAAAACTGGAGCTAATAAAGATATGGATGTCACTTTGACATTAGACAAAGAAGCTTTATCAGAATTAGGTCAGGATTTTAAAATAACATTGAATAAAGATAAATTTGATTTTGGTAAGAAATGTGTTGGAATTGTCCCAACTGCGCAAGAATTTAGGATTGAAAATAAATCGAGTGAAACTGTTAAATTTGAGGTGGTAAGCACAAGCCAAAATTCCAATTATACTATAACAACAGAAGGTTTAAAGAATGGAAACCTAGAAGCTGGAGATATAGTGACAGTTAAGATACAACCAAAATCGGGACTCAAAGTAGGAACATATAACGAGAATTTTAGTATCAAAGTAGACGGAAAAGAAGTGGAAACATTTAGTGCAAGTTTCCAGGTAATAGATCATAATAAGAAGACAACTTGGTCTTCTGATAGTGACAAACATTGGCATGAATGTACAAATTGTGGAACTAAGTTTGATGAAGCTGCACATAGTCTTGTCTGGAAAGTAGATCAGCAAGCTACTGCCGCAAAAAATGGTTATGGTCATTATGAATGTAGTGTTTGCGGATATAAAAAATCATCTGTAATTATTACTGTAGCTGGAAATTCTTCGAGTACCACTAGAACAGTATCAACTGTGAAGACTACAACAGTATCAACTGTGAAAACTACGACAGTATCAACTGTGAAAACTACAACAGCTACGAGCTTACTTTCAAAAATCATTCCAACTACTGGTGATGATAGTCATATCGTTTTATGGATTGGAGTTTTAGCAATCTGTGGAGTAACTATTTTAGGTGCATTAGGTAGATATCTCAGTAAAAGAAAATAGACAATAAATTTAATATTATGCAATGAATGTGTAGGCAATATGATTATCATAAAGATACATAAGGTCTGGAAAGTTAAAAAGGTCTAGAAAGCTAAATATGTAGGCAAGAGCAAATTTTTATAAGCTCTTGCCTATTTATTTGTCTAGTAAAAAGTTAGTTTTGATTCGAAACAATATTATTAATCAGCTTTTGGATTATGAAGAGTGATAAGGAAATAATGATATAGTATTTTTAAGTTTTAGGTTTCTTTTTTTAAGTGTGTATGCTATAATAAATATTTAGGAAAAATAGGAATTATCATTTAGAGGAGAATCCCTCCTATTTTTAGAGAAATAGAAGAAGGAAGAAGGTAAAGGAATGAAATTAACAACAGTAAAAGAAATTTATAGAGAGTGCGAAAAATTTTTAGAAAAAGAGGTTACTGTAGGTGGCTGGGTTCGTAGTGTTCGTGGCTCTAAAAACTTTGGATTTATTGTACTTCATGATGGTTCTTTTTTTGAGACATTACAGATTGTATATCATGACACGATGGAGAATTTTGCGGAGATTAGCAAAATGAATGTGGGGACTGCAGTTATTGTAAGAGGTATATTAGTATCTACACCACAGGCAAAACAGCCATTTGAGATTCAGGCTACAGAAGTTACAGTGGAAGGTGCTTCTGCTCCAGATTATCCACTCCAGAAAAAACGTCACGGAATGGAATTTTTAAGAACGATGACTCATCTTCGTCCAAGAACAAATATGTTTCAGGCAGTATTCAGAGTGCGTTCCCTCTGTGCCTATGCGATTCACCAGTTCTTCCAAGAGAGAGGATTTGTCTATGTGCATACACCGCTTATTACAGGAAGTGACTGTGAAGGTGCGGGAGAAATGTTTCAAGTTACAACATTGGACATGAAAAATCCGCCTATGACAGAGGACGGAGCGATTGATTATAGCCAAGATTTTTTTGGAAAAGAGACAAACCTTACAGTAAGCGGTCAGTTAAATGGTGAAACTTATGCACAGGCATTCCGTAATATATACACATTTGGCCCAACGTTCCGCGCAGAGAACTCTAATACAACACGTCATGCGGCAGAGTTTTGGATGATTGAGCCGGAATGTGCTTTTGCAGACCTTCAAGACAATATGGATCTCGCTGAAGCTATGTTAAAATATATTATTCGCTATGTACTAGAAAATGCACCAGAAGAGATGAAGTTTTTTAACTCTTTCGTAGATAAGGGACTTTTAGAGCGTTTAGATAATGTTATGAATTCAGATTTTGCCCATGTGACATATACAGAAGCGATTGAGATTTTAGAGAAAAATAATAAGAAATTTGATTATAAAGTATCTTGGGGTGTTGACCTTCAGACAGAGCATGAGCGTTATTTAACAGAGCAAGTATTTAAAAAACCTGTATTTGTCACAGATTATCCGAAGGAGATTAAGGCCTTTTATATGAAGATGAATGAAGATAATAAGACGGTGGCAGCTATGGACTGTCTCGTTCCGGGCATCGGAGAAATTATCGGAGGAAGCCAAAGGGAGGATGACTATGAAAAACTGCTTAGTCGTATGAATGAGTTAGGATTAAAGGCGGAGGATTATGATTTCTATCTTGACCTTAGAAAATATGGTTCCACACGTCATTCTGGCTTTGGTCTTGGATTTGAGCGCTGCGTGATGTACTTGACAGGTGTGGGAAATATTCGTGACGTTATTCCATTCCCAAGAACAGTAAAAAATTGTGATTTATAAGATTAGATTGTATCATTAGATGAGGCTGTCGCAAAGTGAAAAAGTCATTTTGTGGCATCCTCATTATGATTATATAAAGTAATTATTATATTATGAGAAAGAAGAAATATGGAGGTTTAGTATGAGCGTAATTGAGAGTAAGAAAAAATTAGGTTTTGGTTTGATGAGATTGCCATTATTAGATTCCAATGATGCCGCCAGCATCGATATAGAGCAGACAAAGAAAATGGTAGATATCTTTCTTGAGAGAGGTTTTACATATTTTGATACAGCGTGGATGTACTGTGGATTTCACAGTGAAAATGCGACAAAAGAAGTGCTCGTAGACAGATATCCAAGAGATAGCTATACGTTAGCTACAAAGCTTCATGCGGGATTTATTAAGACAAAAGAAGATAGAGATAAGATTTTTGAGGAGCAGCGAGCAAAGACTGGTGTAGAATATTTTGATTATTATTTATTACATGATATAGGACATGATCATTATGAAATTTACAAAAATTTAGATTGTTTTGAGTGGATTATGGAAAAGAAAAAACAAGGTCTAGTAAAGCATATCGGTTTTTCCTTCCATGACAATGCACAACTGCTTGACAAGGTATTGACTGAACATCCAGAGATGGAATTTGTGCAGCTTCAAATTAATTATCTTGATTGGGATAGCGAGGGGATTCAATCTAGAAAATGTTATGAGGTAGCCGTAAAGCATGGCAAGCCAGTTATCGTTATGGAGCCAGTAAAGGGCGGAACTCTCGCAAATGTGCCAGAAGATGTAGAGACAATGTTTAAAAATCATAATGCTAATATGTCAATTCCTTCCTGGGCGATTCGTTTTGTGGCAAGTTTAGATAATGTTAAGATGGTTTTAAGCGGTATGAGCAATATGGAGCAGTTAATTAATAATACAGATTATATGGCAGATTTCAAGCCTTTGACGGAGCAGGAAATTGGAATGGTGCATACAGCGGCTGATATGATTAACGGAAGTATTGCGATTCCATGTACAGGATGTTCTTACTGTACAGATGGATGTCCACAAAATATTGCGATACCAAAGTATTTTTCTCTCTACAATGCGGACAAACAAGAGATGGAAGGGAAAACTTGGACACCTCAAGGAGAGTACTATGATCGCTTGACATTGAATTTTGGAAAGGCGAGTGATTGTATTGCCTGCGGTCAATGTGAAGCAGCCTGTCCACAGCATTTGCCAATTATTGAGAATTTGAGAGAAGTGGCAGAATATTTTGAAAAATAAGATTTGAGTTCACAAATAAGAGTTGAAAAGAAATCTCTGTTAATAAGATAAGGAATATTTTTAACATTTTTGAGTATTCTTTGTTTTATTGATGGGGATTTTGTTACTTTTCAGCAAGAAATACGAACTGTATAGTAAGCTGATTGGCTGGTACAAAGTTACTTTTTAAGATAATGGGTGGAAGATAATAGATTTTTATTATATAAAAAGAAAGGGTGATTGGATGAAGATCGCGATATCATACACGATGATAACTTATGGTTTTACAGCATTAGGAATACTTATCGCAGCGGTCAGTGGATATTTTTGGTACAGAGAAAGAGGGCATAGGGAGAGTGTAAAAATATTTCGAGCTATCTGTATCACAGCTACTTTTATTACGATTCTTACCTTCCCACTAGTGATACAAAAGATGGCAGATTATGTAGTCACACATTATAACAATTATAATTATTTTGAGATATATAATGTCCTTGTGAGTATTGTAGGCGTTTACTGTGTGATACATACCATTTATATGATAAGCAAAAGGGGAAAGCCGAGAAAATGGTTTGCTATTCTTATGGATATCGCATTTGTTTATACGATATTAGTCACTCTTTTGTATAGCTATCAATGGGCGAAGACAGATGCCTATGTTCAAAAAGAAGTAGACGAGATGCAAGAAGAGATGCTTCAAAAATCACGGATAGTAGAAAATTATGCAAAAAATTGCCTGAGAAAGAAATTTTCAGTTCGAGGAGAGAATATTTTGGAGACAGGTATTGTTTATCCAGACGTAGATTCCTACCTAAAGAGTGAGAAAGAAGGAAGAATTTTTCAAGTGGCATTTACTTACTATTTATCTGGGGAAGAGGAAAAGAGACATTACGGTTATGAAATAGAGCTTGATGAGAAGAACCAATGTAAGATTTTAAAGGAGAATGTTTCCATAGGAGATGATTTCTTTGATGACGAGAGTGACGGTAGCTCAGACAATGAGGAAGGTGATGCGGTGAAAAATGAAAATTTAGATGAGAAATTTGGAAATCAAGCGTTAGAGAGTGCGAAAGTAAAGGATGATGCAGAGGGTGAAAGAAATGCGCTATCCGCTAATATAGAGGATGAGGATAAATGGGCTAGGTCAATCTCCATTATTGGCGGAGCAGATGGACCGACATCCATTTTTCTCGCTGGAAAGCTTGGCAGCAGCGCTTTTCTTATCGCATTTGGTGTTGTGGGAGTGGCAATTATTGTGGCAGTGATAGGTGGAATTACTGTTTTGCTGAGAAAGAGAAAGTAATTAGAGAAGAATATTTCTATTTTATAGTAATTTGTATTTTGATGATGGATAATGGGAAATTAATAAAATTCTTGATTTTAAGTTCAAGATAAGGTAATATAAAGATATAGAAACTAAATATCCAAAATATTACGTGGATTTTTTTAGGATAGCCTATTTTTCGCCACGCAATTGCGGCTTGCAATGAAATTTGCAGGACGTAATTGTGTGGCATTTTTTATGTGCTAAAAATTTATTATGTTAGGAAGATTTTCTAACGTATAAAAGGGTAGTCCATAATATGATATATGTTTTATAAAACATTGTATCAAAAGAAAATTATATTTTAGGAGGTTGGTTATGGAGCAAACATTTATGAAAGAGCGAAAAATTTTGCCGCTTGTACTTTCGATGTCTTTGCCTATGGTGCTCTCAATGGCAGTGAATTCTTTATATAATATCGTTGATAGTTATTTTGTGGCAAAGATAAGTGAAAATGCGATGACAGCACTTTCTCTTGTATTTCCAATTCAAAATTTGGTCAATTCGATTGCGGTCGGATTTTCTATAGGAATCAATGCGATGATAGCCTATTATTTAGGAGCACAGGAGAGGGAAAAGGCGAATGATGCGACAACACAGGGAATGTTGCTTAGCCTTTTACACGGTGTTGTGTTAACTGTTTGTTGCATTGCTATTATGCCGTATTTTTTGCGGATGTTTACGGTGGACGATGAGCTTATTAAAATGGGAATGCAATATTCCAGAATTGTTTTTTCTTTTTGCCTTGCTATAACAATGGGAGTTGGGTTTGAGAAAATTTTTCAGGCAGTGGGAATGATGAATGTTTCCATGATTAGTATGGCGGCAGGATGTATTATCAATATTATTTTGGATCCTATTTTCATTTTTGGACTTGGGCCAGTTCCGCGTATGGGGATTAGAGGCGCTGCCATTGCGACAGGAATTGGGCAGGTGATGTCGTTAATTCTTTATCTGATTTTTTATATAAAACTTACTCTCCCAATTAAAATTGATTTTAAACGGCTTAGATTAGAAAAGAAATTAGTAGGAAAACTTTATTTTATTGGGATTCCAGCAGCGTTGAATATGGGACTGCCATCAATCCTTATTTCTGCGTTAAATAGAATTTTGGCGACATATTCCCAGGCGTATGTACTAGTTCTTGGTGTGTACTATAAATTACAAACCTTTCTATATTTGCCAGCGAATGGAATTATCCAGGGAATTCGTCCGCTCGTTGGGTATAATTATGGAGCGAAGGAATATGGAAGGGTGCAAAAAATATATCGCACAGCTTTAGCGATTGCCTGCATGATTATGGTTGTCGGAACGGTAATTTGTTGGTTGATTCCTGGAAATTTAATTGGATTATTTACGACGAATATGGATACAGTAAAACTTGGTATAACAGCGCTTCATATGATTAGTTTGGGATTTATTGTCTCTACAGTTTCTATTGTTTCATCGGGAGCGCTTGAGGGACTTGGTAAGGGAATGCCTTCTCTTCTCATTTCACTTCTTCGATATATCGTTATTATTATTCCAGTGGCCTTTGGGATGAGTCGAATGCTTGGAGCAGTCGGAGTGTGGTGGGCATTTCCAATTGCAGAGAGTGTAACTGCTGTTTTTGCGTATAGTATTTATCGAAGAAATACGAGAATTATTGGATAAAAATGAATGATGGTTTGTATTTTCAGTGAATTTATTTTGTGGTATGATGATACAGAATATTAGATAGTAAAAGAAGATAGATGGGAGTATACTACTTTTAATAACTTATACTTTGTGAAACAGATAAAGTGGAATGTTTTTTGGAAGGAGACGCCACCAGTCAGAAGACCATTCTTTCCCTTTCCAACACGTTGCGTTCCCGCCATTTTTCGCTACTCCGCCTATTTATGAGGTTCATCGCAAACTCGCTTCGCTCAGACACGCTCAGAACCCCAAAGCTTCCGTAGCGAAAAATGTCTCCACTCCTCTATCGTTGGAAAGGGAAAGAATGGTCTTCTGACTGATGGCTGTGTACTGGCAAAACATTAGAAAATATCTTGTTATAAAAATGGAAAAAGATATTTTAGATATCATCTATTTTCTTACTTTTTTCTACTGTTTCTTTTTAAATTTTACAAATTTATCTAGCATAACAATAGTCTATGATTTTATAAAGTATCACCATGGCTTAACAGAAAATATATTTTTTATTTAGCTATCTAATATATCAGTTAGGTGTTAATCATACTTTACAAAAGAATATGCTATTGTTACTTAAGATGATTTTATAAGAAAAAAGTATAAATACAGAAAAAACTAACTGAATATATGACATCTAAAATTTTTTTCACGTTTCTACAACAAGATATTCCCTGCTATTTTGCCAATACACAGCCGAGAGAGCAAGCAGATATCTACTCCGCAAACGATAGAGAGTGGAGCGATTTTTCGATATACATAGCTTTGCTGCGAAAGTGACTGTCTGAGCGGAGCGAGTTTCACGTAAGCAGCATAAATCAGCGTATGTCGAAAAATCGTGGGAACGAACGTGTTTGCGGAGTAGATATCTGCTT
>CAYTNV010000033.1:0-33020 GCA_964439395.1 uncultured Blautia sp.
AGCGAAAAACAGCTCCACTTCTCTATCGTTGGCTAGGGAAAGAACGGTCTTCTGACTGATGGCTGTGTATTGGCAAAACATTAGAAAATATCTTGTTATAGAAAGAAAAAAAGATTTTAGATATCATCTATTCACTTAGTTCCTTATATTGTTTTGTTCTAAATTTTACAAATCTATTTAGTATAACAATACCTCATTGTTCTATAAAGTATGACCATGGCTTAACAGAAAATATGTTTTTTGAGAAATGATGGTGTCATATTCTATTTTAAAAACTATATCTCATCATTTTATAATGTTTTGCCAATACACAGCCGAGCGAGCAGATATTTCCTGCTCAAACGATAGAGAGTGGAGCGAGTTTTCGATATACTTAGCTTTGCTGCGGAAGTGACTGTCTGAGCGGAGCGAGTTTCACGAAAGCAGCATAAATCAGCGTATGTCGAAAAATCGTGAGAACGAACGTGTTTGCGCAGGAAATATCTGCTTGCTCGCTCGGCGTCTCTTTCCACTGTTTCACAAAATATACTAAAAGAAAATCAGGAAAATACTTCTAACTTTGGAAATTATTTTCCTGACCTTTTTTTCTATTCTCCCTGTAAAGCCTTTACCTCCTCTAGCCACAAAGAAACACTTGCGTCACTTGGCATTCTCCAATCTCCCCTTGGAGAAAGTGCAATAGAACCAACCTTTGGACCATCTGGAATACAAGAACGCTTAAACTGCTGTGCAAAGAATCTCCAATAGAACGTTCTAAGCCATTTTAAAATTATCTCATCACTATACACGTCCTCAAAAGTCTGCTTCGCAATCCGATAAATCTTCGTAGGAGAAAATCCAAAACGAATAATATAGTATAAGAAGAAATCATGCAACTCATAAGGTCCCACCAAGTCTTCCGTCTTTTGAGAAATCACACCGTCCACTGGCGGAAGAAGCTCTGGGCTCACTGGCGTGTCAAGCACGTCCAAAAGAGCCTCCTCTAATTCTTGATTTTCACAAGTATCTGCATAATATTTTACTAAATGTCGAACTAAAGTTTTAGGTACAGAGGCGTTCACTGCATACATAGACATATGGTCTCCATTATAGGTTGCCCATCCAAGTGCCAGCTCAGACATATCCCCTGTACCGATAACCATACCGTTTGACTTATTTGCCAAATCCATCAAAATCTGTGTTCTCTCTCTCGCCTGGGAATTCTCATAAGTGACATCGTGAATTTCTTTATCATGCTCGATATCACTAAAATGTTGCTCTACTGCTTTTATAATATTGACCTCTTTCAATGTAGTGCCAAGTGTCTTTGCCAACGTGAGAGCATTGTTATACGTTCTATCTGTAGTTCCATAACAAGGCATTGTCACAGCAAGAATTTTTTCACGCTCCAATCCCAGTTTATCAAAGGCCGCCACTGTAACAAGAAGTGCCAACGTAGAGTCAAGTCCTCCTGAGAGTCCAATGACCGCTGATTGACAGTGAGTATGCTCTAATCTCTTCTTAAGTCCCATAGACTGAATCATCAAAATTTCCTCACAGCGTTTCTCTCTGTCAAATTTTTCACTTGGAATGAAAGGAGTTCTAGAAAATTTTCTCGTAAGCTTTGTATTTTCCTCTTTTAATGAGAAATATACTTTCTCATATTTTGCATCTCCCTCTGGCAAATATGTTGTCATCTTTCTTCTATCTGCAACAAGACGGTATAAATCAATCTCTCCGTAAATTGTCTCATTACAAAAACGTTTTGACTCTTTGATGCGAGAACCATTTTCTGAAATGACATTATGAGCGCTATATACGACATCTGTCGTAGACTCTCCCTCTCCCGCATCGGCATAAATATATGCAGAAACTAATCTAGCAGACTGAGAATGAATCAAATTTCTTCTATAATTATCCTTTGTCGTCGTCTCTACACTAGCTGATAAATTACAAATGACTGTTGCACCGTTTACAGCATGAATTGTGCTCGGTGGAAGTGGCGCCCATAAATCCTCACATATTTCACACGCCACGATAAGCTCCTCCATCTCCTCACAGCAAAATAAAATATTCATGCCAAACGGAACTTCCATTGCTCCAACATGAATCCTCTTTACTTCCTTACTCCCCTTGGCAAAATGTCTTGCCTCATAAAACTCTCCGTAATTTGGCAAATAATATTTGGGCACAATACCAAGTAGCTTGCCATCTTGAATTGCAGCGGCACAGTTATATAATTTATGTTCAACAACAAATGGAAGTCCTACCCATAACATCAAATCAGAACCTTTTGTCGCCTCTACAATGCGAATTAATTGCTTCTTCACCTCTCGAAGCATCGGCTCTTGTAAAAATAAATCACTACATGTATATCCTGTCATGCAAAGTTCCGGCAAGACAAAAATCTTTGCGCCTTCCTCTTTTGCCTCCTCATAATATTTTAAAATCAAATCCGTATTATATACAGGGTCTGCTACTTTTACCTTTGGAGTAGCTGCACCAACTTTAACGAAACCATCTCTCATTTTATTTTCCTCTCTTTTAAAAGTGAACTAATTTTCTCTTAGTATACCATCTTTTTTTCATAATTACAACGAATGGCAAAGTATATTTTATCTCTCAAAAAAAGACCCATACAAAACTTGCATAGGTCTTAATTCGTGTTAACCAATAACGTCACTCATATTATAAAGTCCAGCTGGCTTTCCTGCCAAATAAATAGCTGCGGAGATTGCCCCTTTTCCAAAGATAGCTCTAGAATAAGCTGTATGCTTAAACTCAATTACCTCGTCTGTTCCAGCGAAGATAATCTCATGCTCTCCAACGATAGTTCCACCACGCACTGCACTAATACCGATTTCTTTTTTCTCTCTTGGCTGACGAAGAGGAGAACGGTCATATGTGTAAGCGTACTCATTGTTTACCGCCTCATTAAGAGATTCCGCAAGGGCGATTGCTGTCCCAGATGGAGCATCTAATTTTCTTCTATGATGCTTCTCCACAATCTCCATATCAAAGTTTGCCGGAACTAAAATTTTTGCTGCCTCATTGATAAGCTTAAGAAGCATATTAATTCCAAGAGACATATTAGCAGAGCGAAGTATTGCCACCTTCTTGCTCGCCTCTTCTACATGTGCAAGCTGTGCCTCGCTAAGTCCTGTCGTACATAAAACAACAGGAATCTTTGTCTCCACTGCGTAATCCAAAAGCGCGTCAACTGCTTTGGCAGATGCAAAGTCAACAATTGCATCAACAGCTATATCACATTCCTCCAAATTTCCAAATACTGGATATCCATTTTTAGCTTCTGTATTAATATCTACACCTGCAACGATTTCTACATCTTCCATTTCATTTACAAGTTGTGTAATTACCTGACCCATGAAGCCATTACATCCATGCATCATTAATCTTGTCATTTTTGTATCTCCTTTTTATCCTTTCGGTCTTAACACTCCCATGCTTGACATTTTCCATCCCTAAAATTAGAGGATTCTTATTTTTCTCTTCATTGCATCCCTCCCCAAAGGATACGATGTCTTAAATGAAGTGCATAAACTAAATTAGAGAATTCCTATATACCTTAGATGCTCTATTTTATGCTTATATGCCCAAACTAGGAGCTTACACTCGTTACGCTAAAATTCCAACCTTTTTCATCTCTGCTATTAATAATTCCGTGTGAGCTGGCTCTAACTCAGTCATAGGTCCACGAAGTGCATTATCAGAAAATCCCATAAGTTCAATTGCCTTCTTTACAGGAATTGGGTTTACCTCACAGAATAATGCATTTACAAGAGGTAAATATTTTAACTGAAGTTCTTTACTTCCAGCCACATCTCCCTCCAAATACTTAGCTACAATATCATGTGTCTCTTTTGGAGCTACATTTGATAATACGGAAATTACACCCTTTCCGCCAAGAGACATAATCGGAACAATTTGATCATCATTTCCAGAATATAAATCAATATCTCCCTGTGTCTCATACATTAACTGGGCAACTTGAGAAATATTTCCTGATGCCTCTTTAATTGCTATAATATTATCTACATCTTTTACAAGAGTTGCTGCTGTCTTAGGTAAAATATTACAACCAGTTCTACTTGGCACATTGTACATAATAATAGGAATATCAATTGCCTTTGCAATCTCTGTATAATGTTTAATCAATCCATTTTGTGTAGCTTTATTATAGTAAGGTGTCACAACTAACGCACCGTCAGCTCCAACTTTTTGAGCCTCTTTAGATAAATAAATCGCTGTTCTTGTACAGTTGGAACCTGTTCCTGCGATAACTGGAATTCTTCCCTTTACAATACTACAGCAGTTCTCAATGACCTCTAAATGCTCCTCATGAGTTAATGTAGAGGCCTCACCTGTAGTACCACAAATAATAATACTATCTGTTCCATTTTCAATTTGAAACTCAATCAATTTTTCTAATTTTTCATAATCTACTTCCAATGTATTTGCTTTAAAAGGTGTAGCAAGTGCAACACCAGCACCCGTGAATATTGCCATAATATTTCCTCCTTTGATTCCTTGTTTTTTATCATTTTATGTTACTTTTTCATAGCTTGTAACCATAAGTCAAATTTTATCTCTAATAAGAGTATTCCATGATTGCCAAAATTTAGTCCCACTTATGAAGCTTTTGTGAAAGCTGATTACTCCACTCTTCAAGTTCTTGCAATCATCGTGACATCCGTGCTCCCCACATTCGTCTCCGCATTCATTTCACTTAGCTCGTCAAATGCATTAATAAAAATACTAATAGTTTTTATTTTTACCGCTTGCCAAGGCTTTTACTAAAAAAAAGAAAACCAACATGTGGAATGTTGGTTTTTAAAATCTTTGATTTTATCATGTTTTAAAATACAGCAGCACTCCATCTTGCGATGACAGTGATATAGTTTTTCACTATACCACCAGGATATAAAATTTGGGTAACCTCTATATCCTTCGGCACTCTCCCCTTTCACCTGCAGTCATCTGTACCCACATCGTACAGGATACTTATGTCGAATGCGCCTCTACTTATTCCTTTTATGAAATTGCAAAGCAAATCGCTTTCTTATGAACTATAATATCATTGTCCCTTATAAAAGTCAATGTTTATTTCACCATACTAATACAATAAATATTTTTAGCAAACTCTGCCATTCCACTTGGAAGACAAGAACCAGTTAAAATAAGCTGTACTCCCTCTTCCTTTTCTTCTAACATCTCTCTAAATTCATCTAGAGTAATAATTCCAATATCAATTACTCCAAGAATTTCATCTATTACTAAAATATCGCATTCTCCTGTTCGAACTACTTTTTTAACAAAATTCCAGGCATTACGAATATTAACAAGCTGATCTTCTTGCAGAGCTTTTGGCAGATCACAAAAGCAGGCATCCGTCTGTTCAAAGCAAAATATACGAATCTCTGGTTCTAACTTCCTCAAAAATTCTAATCGCTCCTGATTATAGCCCTTTAAAAACTGTACAACCATAATATTTTTTCCATCACTTGCCTCTTTGATGCATACTCCAAGTGCCGCCGACGACTTTCCTTTTCCATTTCCATAGTATATTTGTATATTCTCATCCATTTTCTTTCCACCTCATTAGCTTTTGGTGAAACCAAAGCTTATCCAATAGAGTTTTAATAACTTAATCGTCAAACTCTAGTTTATTCACAGAAACCTCATATGCCACTCGATTGATCATCGTATTATCTGGCATCTTTTTTTGGTACTCTCTACTTTGAATTCTTCCCCAAACTTGAATATGGTCTCCGACCTTTAACTTTCCTGCAAACCTTGCATTACGCCCCCAACAAATACAAGGAATATAATCAGATTTTCCATATGAGCGATTTACTGCCAATAATAAATCTGCAATTTCTCTTCCAAGAGGTGTCATTCGATAAACAGGTTCTTTGCAAATAAATCCATCTAGATAAATATAATTTGGTTTTAAATTAGAGATATCATCCACTAACTCCACTTCTCTTACAAATAAAGATAATACTAAGTGATTTTTATTATTCTCATGTTTATTGTAAGAACGGAACTGACCTTTTACTTCTATCTTCTGGCCTATGTAATTTGTCTTCACGTCAATCAAGCGCTCCGAAATCATGAGAGGTATGATATCATTTGTGTCACTAAGTCTATTCACTAATAATTTTACTGTATAGAACCCTTCCCCAAATACCTCGTGGCTGAAAGCAAATTCAGAAATAATTTCCCCTGCTACCGTTGCCTGATTATTCTTAAATATTTTCTCTGTCATACTCTTTGTTTCTCCCTTCCTGTATCACGGTCAAATTCTTTTTATTTAACCTATTTATGATTTAGTGTATTACTTACATTTCTATACTTATTCACTTAAATAAAAAAATAGACGTATTTTTTTAAGAAAATATTTCTCCCCCTTAAAAAATTACACTAAATCACAGGATACTTCTTTGTCACGAATTCATCTCCGTTTTATCCATTCGCTGTAATATATATTTCTTAATCAAAACCATAGCATAAAGGCTAGTGTTCTGTCTCATTTATTCCAATCCAATCTTCTCGTTTAATGTTCATCAAACTCTATCACCTCAATCACCGATGAAATAAGTTTTGCCAATGAAAATTTATTCTGAGAAATTCCACTTGATATAAATGAGACAGAACACTAGTTAAAACCGCTTTTTCTTTCATCTTTTGTAATCTTAACCGTCATTGTACCACATATGACGGTTAAATTCAAGAAATCCTGCAAAGATATCTATATTAAAATATCCTAACAATATAAAAAACTCAATAAACTTTCCGCTATCTTTTTCTCTTTCTCAAAAATTTTTCTTGTCTCTTATTTCTTTATATGATAAAATGAGTTCGCCTTATATAGAGCAAAATAACTATAAAAAATATAGATTCTGATAGAAGAAAGAAGGATACTATGAAAATTTCACGAGAAGATATTAGAAATATCGCTATTATCGCTCATGTTGACCACGGTAAGACAACTTTAGTTGATGAGCTTTTAAAACAAAGCGGCGTATTTCGCGAAAATCAGGAGGTGGCAGAACGTGTCATGGACTCCAACGATATTGAACGAGAAAGAGGAATCACAATTTTATCTAAAAACACAGCTGTCATGTATGAAGGAATTAAGATTAATATTATCGATACGCCAGGACATGCTGATTTCGGTGGCGAGGTAGAACGTGTCTTAAAAATGGTAAACGGCGTTGTACTCGTTGTAGATGCCTTTGAAGGTCCAATGCCTCAAACAAAATTTGTATTAAAAAAAGCATTAGAGCTTAGTCTTCCTGTTATTGTCTGTGTCAATAAAATTGACCGCCCTGAGGCAAGACCAGATGAGATTATGGATGAAGTTTTGGAGCTCTTCCTTGAGCTTGATGCCGATGATGAACAGCTTGACTCTCCTTTTGTATACGCTTCTGCCAAGGCAGGTATTGCTATGTTAGAGCTTGACGAAAAGGGCAAAGATATGAAACCTCTTTTTGAGACAATTATCGACCATATTCCAGCCCCAACTGGAGACCCTGATGCAGATACACAAGTTCTCATTAGCACAATTGATTATAATGAATATGTAGGACGAATTGGTATCGGTAAAGTAGATAACGGCTCAATCAAAGTCAATCAAGACTGTGTCGTTGTAAATGCACATGACTCCGAAAAATGTAATAAAGTAAAAATTAGTAAGCTCTATGAATTTGACGGTCTTAATAGAGTCGAAGTTCGAGAAGCTGGAATTGGGTCTATCGTAGCTATCTCTGGTATTCCAGATATTCATATCGGAGACACGATTTGTTCCCCAGACAATCCTCAGCCAATTCCTTTCCAAAAAATTTCTGAGCCTACCATTTCAATGCAATTTTTGGTAAATGATAGTCCTCTTGCTGGACGTGAAGGAAAATATGTCACAACAAGACATATCCGAGATAGACTTTTTAGAGAGTTAAATACAGACGTCAGTCTTCGAGTAGAAGAAATTGAGAATTCTGATAGCTATAAAGTATCCGGCAGGGGAGAACTTCATCTTTCTGTACTTATTGAAAATATGCGTCGTGAAGGATATGAATTTGCAGTAAGCAAAGCAGAAGTACTCTATAAGCAAGATGAAAAAGGCAAAAAATTAGAACCAATGGAGATTGCTATCATTGACGTTCCAGAAGAGTTTTCTGGTACAATTATCGAGAAATTAAGTCAAAGAAAGGGAGAACTTCAAGGTATGTCTATGTCAAACACTGGTTACTCCCGTCTTGAGTTCTCTATTCCATCTAGAGGACTTATCGGATATCGCGGTGAATTTTTAACCGATACAAAGGGAACTGGTATTATGAATACTTTATTCGATGGCTATGGTCCTTATAAAGGAGATATTCAATATCGTAAACAGGGCTCTCTTATCGCTTATGAATCCGGAGAAACAATCACTTATGGTCTCTTTAATGCACAGGAAAGAGGCATTCTCTTTGTAGGCCCCGGTGAAAAAGTATATGCTGGTATGGTTGTGGGACAAAACGGTAAGGCTGAGGATATTGAATTAAATGTATGTAAAACAAAAAAACTGACAAATACTCGTGCTTCTGGATCTGATGATGCTCTAAAACTTACTCCACCAAAAATCTTAAGCTTAGAGCAAGCTCTTGAATTTATCGACACGGATGAGTTGCTTGAAATCACTCCAAAAAATATTCGTATTCGCAAAAAAATCTTAGACCCAACAGAGAGAATGAGAGCCGCAAGAAGACAGGGAAATCAATAATTTTTATGAATTATAGAGACAAACGCCAAAAACCTGCGAAAAACTCATACTAATAAAAAAAGATGTAAATGATAAATTTCTTTATTTTTTACATCTTTTTTCAAACTTTACTTTCCACAACATTGCATTTATTCAAGAAAAATGCTATAATTTATCAGAATTAGTATTATGTCTGATTAATATTGGAAGTAATACTATAAAAGTAGTATACATCGAGAAAAGGAAGTAAAAATGAAAAAGATATTAGTAAGCCTCTTCGTACTATATAGTCTCTTTCTTGCCATTCCCGCTCAGGCAGCATCTACCAATTATATTCGTGTTGGACTCGTTAAAAATTACTCTGAACAAGATAATTTGACTATTTCTACAAAAAAAATTTATATAGGATACTGTAAAAACAATAGTTACGATAAGAATAGCGGAATTTATTTAACAAGTAATAGTGGATTTTCTTTTACTCCACAAACTGGATATTTTTATATTTCCAAGAAAAGCTTTTCTCGCTATGAAACTGTCTGTGAAATTACATCTTATTTTAAATCAATGCATATTCCTGCCTATCCGACGATGACAGGAGAAAATGAATGGAAAATTTATATAGGTGGAAGTGATGATAAAAAAACAGTTTCCTCTCTTTTAAAAGAAATAGATGGAAAGTTTGGACTGAGTTTTGGAAAACTTCAAAAAAATAATGGACACCGCTATCTTTTGACAGGAGCGTCCGATACTTTTTTAATAGATGGAGAAGCTCACTCTATGTATCCACAAATTGTCTCTGAAGAGCAAAATAAAAATAAAATAAAAACAATACGTCTTGGTGGTACCGAATACCGTGGAAGAATTGAAATTGGCTGCTATAAAGATAGCGATAAATTAACAGCAGTCAATATTATTTCTGTAGAGCAATATTTATATGGTACAATCCCAAACCAGATTAATGTAATCTGGCCCACTGAGGTCTTAAAGGCGCAATCTATTATTACTCGTAATAATACTATCTATTCCGCCTCATTTTTGGCTGACTCAGATATTAATGACGGCTATACTTTAACAGATAATAAGGACGACCAAGTTTACTCTGGTTATGCGGCTGAAAATGAGTATACGACAGACGCGATTAATGCAACCAAAAATACTCTTGTTTTTTATAAAAAGAAACTCATTCCTCTCCCATTTTGTCAAAACAATGGGGGATACGTGGAAAGCAGTTTTCGTGCCTGGCATATAAAAACGGATTATTTAAAACCAAAGATAGATGATTATACACCTGAATCTAATTGGCAAACGAAATACACTGGTGAACAACTCCAAAAAATATTAGAACAGATCTATCCTAATATTGGAGAAATTCAAGATATTGAAATAATCTCTACTGTAAAAAATAGTAATAGAGTTTCCTCTCTTCGTCTTGTCGGAGAAAATCAAACTCTTATTTTGCAAAATAATCTTGTCTATTCTCTCTTAAAATTAAACAGTTCTCTTTTTGAAGTAGAACGTCAGCCTGATTCAGATAATATCTTTATATTTACTGGTAAAGGCGTCGGTTCTGGTGTTGGTTTTTCCAAAGAAGGAGCTAAAAAAATGGCAGAAGAAGGCTTGAGTTACGAAGAAATTCTACATTATTATTATAAGGATATTGACATAGAATAAAAAAGTATACTAGATTCGCAGCCTTCGATTGCTCATTAACTTATAAATTGAAAGGAAATGGCGAAAAGGCAACTTATTATACGTAAACCCCCAGTTTTAACTATGGAGATATAAGCATAAAATAGAGCACCGTAAGATATACAGAAACTCTCCAATCTAGCTTGTGAACTTCATGTAAAACATAGTATCTTTTAGGAAAGATGCAGTGGAGAAAAAAGAATCCCCTGGCTTTAAACATGGGGAATGTCAACTAAAATATAAGAGTGCTTTCTCGCCTACTATATTGTATATGAAGAAATCAGATTTTAACTTTATATTACCAGAGGAATTGATTGCTCAAGATCCTTTGGAAGATCGCTCTAGCTCTCGATTACTTGTTCTTGACAAAAAAACTGGAGCAATAGAACATGAGATATTTAAAAACATTACAAACTATTTAAAACAAGGCGATTGCCTTGTTATCAACGATACAAAAGTAATTCCCGCCCGTCTTTTTGGGGTAAAAGAAGAAACTGGAGCAAAAATTGAAGTTCTTCTTTTAAAAAGAATGGAAAACGATTGCTGGGAAACTTTAGTAAAACCTGGAAGAAAAGCAAAAATTGGGACAAAGCTTCAATTTGGTGACGGTCTTCTGAAAGGAGAAGTTATAGATATACTGGAAGAGGGAAATCGTCTAATTCAGTTTAAATATGAGGGAATTTTTGAAGAAATTTTAGATCAGCTTGGTCAAATGCCACTTCCACCTTATATTACACACCAATTAGAGGATAAAAACCGTTATCAGACTGTTTATGCAAAACATACTGGTTCTGCTGCCGCCCCAACTGCTGGATTACATTTCACAAACAAATTATTAAAAGAAATTGAAGAAATGGGCGTCAATATCGCAAGAGTTACTCTCCACGTAGGACTTGGAACCTTTCGTCCTGTCAAGGCAGATAATATTTTAGACCATCATATGCACTCAGAATACTATTATGTCGATGAAAAGGCAGCCAATCTAATTAATGAAACAAAAAGAAACGGCGGACGAGTCATTTCTGTTGGAACAACTAGCACTAGAACTCTAGAATCTGCTGCCAATGAGGATGGAACTTTAGAAGCAAAAAGTGGCTGGACAGAAATTTTCATCTATCCAGGATATGAATTCAAAATAATCGATGGATTAATTACAAACTTCCATCTTCCTGAATCCACATTAATTATGCTTGTCTCTGCACTGGCTGGGAGAGAACATGTACTTGCAGCTTATGAAGAAGCGGTAAAACAACGCTATAGATTTTTCAGTTTCGGGGATGCGATGTTGATTCAATAACATCCAAATCTTACTTTTGTCATCAAATGCATTTTTATTTTATATAGGAAATATCAGTGTTCCAATAATAAAAAGGATGTCACAAAATGAATTTCTCATACAAGATATCGATACCTCTAAAATAATTCAGACGCATATCCTGTTGAAATTTTACATTTTGTAACATCCTATTTTTCTATCTTATAATACCAAAAATGAAATCTAAGCTCTTAAATCGATATCCAATTTCTTAAGCTCTTTCAATAATTTATCAATTATCTTATTTACTTCTGCATCCTCCAAGGTACGGTCTTTTGCGCGGAAACGTAAAGAGTAAGCGATAGATTTATATCCTTTTTGAATCTGCTCTCCCTCGTATACGTCGAATAATTCGATATTTTCGAGAAGTTTTCCTCCACATTTATGAATTACTTCCTCGATCTGTCCAACGAATATATCCTTCTTAGCCACCATACTTAAATCTCTTGTTATGGCCGGGAATTTTGCAATTCCTTCGTATTTTCTGTCGAATGTTGCAAATTTCACTAAAGTGTCAATATCGATCACTGCCACGTACGCCTGTCCCTTGAAATTATAGGCATCTGCTGTGTCAGGATGAATCTGTCCCATATATCCAACTAACTCATCGTTGATTGTAAGATTTGCCTGTCTACCTGGATGTAAATATGGTCTCTCAGATGTAGGAACATAAATCACTTGTTTCTTTAGTCCAAGCTTCTCAAAATATTCTTCTAATACACCCTTTAATGTGAAGAAATCTCCCTCTCCATACATTCCAAGTGTAAAGCATTTTTTCTCCTCAGGAAGCTCTGTAAGTGGTAAGCTCTTTGGTAGATAAATATTTCCAAGCTCATATAATCTTACATTTTTATTTCTTCTATTATAGTTTGTCGCTAAAGATGTAAGCATACCATTTAGAGAGATTGTACGCATAATACTATAGTCCTCTCCAAGTGGATTGGAAATAACAATTGCATCACGAACTGTATCTCCCTCCGGAATAGACAATTTATCAAATACTTTTGGACTCTCGAAAGAATAACACATACTTCCGTTAAATCCATTTTGTTCTGCCACATCTCTACCAATACTCTCAATTCTCTCCTTAAAGGAAACTTTACCTATTGTGGATTCGCCCCGTGGAAGTGTTGTTGGAATATTATCGTATCCAAAAAATCTAGCTACTTCCTCTGCCAAATCTGCCATACATGCAAGATCTTGACGGAATGCCGGCATTACTAATTCATTGCTCTCTTCTCTATACTCAATTTCCAATCTTCCAAAATATGTGAGCATCTCTTCCTTAGAAATATCTGTTCCAAGTAAAGCATTAATCTTTTCTGGCTCGAATGGAAGTATAACTGGCTCTTTGTCTCCATCATATGCATCAACCATGCCTCCGATAACCTCACCAGCACCCATCTCCTCGATTAACTGACAAGCTCTCTGCATTGCCTGATACGTATTTTGTGGCTCCAAGCCTTTCTCAAAAATACCAGATGCATCTGTACGAAGACCAATCTTCTTAGAAGAAAGACGGATATTAGTTCCATCAAAGCAAGCTGCTTCTAAGAGAAGTGTCTCGATAGAATCTGTTACCATAGAATTTTCTCCACCCATAATACCTGCAATTCCAACTGGCTTCTCTCCGTCACAAATCATGAGGACAGAAGAATCCACCTTTCTCTCCTGACCATCTAATGTCACAAATGTATCTTTATCATTTGCTCTCTTTACTACGATTTTATTTTGAGCGATTGTTGATAAATCATATGCATGCATTGGCTGACCATACTCAATCATAACATAGTTTGTAATATCAACTAAATTATTAATTGGACGAATTCCCATAGCGGCAAGTCTTCTCTGCATCCACTTTGGTGATGGAGCAAGCTTAATATTTTTTACTACTCTAGCAATATAACGAGGGCATAAATCTTTTGCCTCAACTTCAACGCTAATATAATCGTTGACATCCTCATTATTTCCTGTCTCTTTTACCTCTGGCATATGGAATTCCTTCTTAAATGTAGCAGCAACTTCTCTTGCCATACCATTCATACTAAAGCAATCCACACGGTTAGAAGTAATCTCAAACTCAACAACCGCATCGCGAAGCCCAAGAGCTTCCACTGCGTCATCCCCTGGCTTTACGCCACTATCTGGCTCAAAAATATAAATTCCATACTCTGGAGCTTCTGGGTACATATCTTTGCTAGAACCAAGTTCCTCAATAGAACACATCATTCCGTAGGAAGGAATGCCTCTTAATTTGCCTTTTTTAATTTTAATTCCATTTTCTGGAAGCGGTCCGCCGTCATGTCCGCCAGCTACCTTGCCCCCGTCTAGTACAGTAGGAACCATATCTCCCTCTTTGACATTTGGCGCTCCTGTCACAATTTGAATCAGATTTTCTGATCCAATATCCACCTGACAAACAATTAATTTATCTGCATCTGGATGCTTCTCAATTTTTTTAATCTGACCAACAACAATTTTCTCTAAATTTTTATCTAAATACTCTGCACATTCTACATTAGATCCAGATAATGTCATGGCATCTATATATTCCTGTACAGATACGTCTAAATCTGGAACATATGCTTTAATCCAAGAAATCGGTGTATTCATTTTTCTACCTCCAAACCTTTGTTAGAACTGCTCTAAGAAACGAGTATCGTTTTCATAGAGTAATCTCATATCATCAATTTCATATTTTAAAAGAGCAATACGCTCAAGGCCAATACCGAATGCAAAACCAGAATATACTTCTGGATCAATTCCACAGTCTTTTAATACTTTAGGATGCACCATACCACAGCCTAAAATCTCAATCCAACCACTTCCCTTACACATACGGCATCCCTTGCCGCCACATTTAAAGCAAGTTACATCCACCTCTGCACTTGGCTCTGTGAATGGAAAATGATGTGGTCTAAATTTAACTTTTGTCTCCTCACCGAAGAATTCTTTTGCCCACTGCTCTAATGTTCCCTTTAAGTCCGCAAAAGTAATTCCCTTATCTACAACAAGTCCCTCTACTTGATGGAAGGATGGAGAGTGAGTCGCATCTACCTCGTCAGAACGGAAAACCCTACCAGGAGCAATAATACGAATTGGCATTCTTCCTGTCTCCATAACTCTGGCCTGTACTGGTGATGTCTGTGTACGAAGTAAAATATCTTTTGTAATATAGAAAGTATCTTGCTCATCTTTTGCTGGATGATTTTCTGGAATATTAAGTAACTCAAAGTTATATCTATCATACTCTACCTCGGGACCTTCTACGATTTCATACCCCATACCAATAAATACTCTCTCTAAATCATCAAGAGCAATCTGGTTTGGATGGCGATGTCCAACCTTAATTTTCTTTCCAGGAAGAGTGACATCGATAACTTCTCTTTTCATATCCTCTTCTCTTTTTAATCGCTCTAATTTCTTAATCTCTTTTTCAAATGCCTCCTCAAGAGCGGCTCTTGTCTCATTAACAAGCTGTCCAACTTTTGGACGCTCCTCCTTTGGTACATTTTTCATATTTTTTAATACTTGAGTCAATTCACCTTTTTTTCCGAGAAAATTTACTTTTAACTCATTTAATTGTTTAATGCCTTCGCTTTTTTCAATCGCTTCTAAGGCAGAACTTCTAATTTGTTCTAATTTATCTCTCATGATTTTCTCCTTTCTTACTATAAAAATCCCCTGTAAATCAGCAACTTGTAGTGGAAATACAAGTTTCACCGCAAGAACTCCCAAAGTGGAACAAACAGACTTTTTTAATTTTATTCATTTTCCATTACTCACATAAAAAAGCCCCGTCCCAAAAAGGGACGAGGCTTGCTCGCGGTACCACCCTGATTCCTATATCACTTTATGATATAAGCACTCAATCTGCGTAACGTGCAGGTAACGTTATCTCCTACTAACTTTCAGACATACAGCTCCAGTGTGAAATTCAAAGCTTATCTGAACTTAAGGAAGTCTCAGCCTGTCATCTTCCTCTCTCTGTAAGAAAATAATCTTCTACTATGCACCTTCACAGCCTTTTCTCTATTCATCTATGAAAACTTTTTGATTTCATAATTTATGTCCTGATTATCCTTTCTACTCTTATCTTTTCATCAATTCTTGGTAGAAAAGACTAACTCATGACTAAACTGCAATTATTATTTTAGCATAAAATTTTTTTCTGTCAAGTATCTACTTTCTTTTTTGTCCTTTTTATGATACAATACCAACCAGACAGTTCACTAATTAATATTTATCTGTTTTGGGAGGCCTTTATGAAACTTAAAAATTTATTTTCCCTCGCATTAGATTTTTCGACTAGAATGGAAGAAGACCATGTATCGGCCTATGGTGCTATGGCATCTTTTTTTACTTTATTATCCTTTTTTCCTCTTTTTTCCCTATTCGTTATGATTACAAAAGAGTTGCCTATTATTAAGACATACGCTCTTAATATAATGAGTAATGCTCTTCCACTTGGCCATAATAACCAAATTATTTTAGATATTATTGAACAAATTTATGATGCTCCCCTTCCAGGAGTATTATCTTTTACAATTATCAGTATGCTTTGGTCTTCCTCCAAATGGATGTTTTCTATTATTCAAGGATTGGACTGTATCTATGCTGTTCCTAAAAAGAAAGGTTATATCTCTTTGCGGTTATTTGCTATTTTATACACGGCAGTATTTGTCATTGTGTTGGCTCTTTTAATGATCGTCTTTGTATTTGGAAATCAAATTCAAAAACTCATCATCGCACATTTTCAGTTTTTAGCACCCATATCCGCTTTTATTTTTAAGCATCGTGAAATTTTATCTTTCTTTATTTTGACCGCATTTTTTCTAATTTTATACAAATTAGTTCCAAACCGTAAATCTACGTTTAAAAGAGAATTACCAGGAGCAATCTTTACCTCATGCGCTTGGATGCTCGTCTCTTTTGCTTTCTCTATTTATGTAGATTATTTTCCAAAGAAAGCTTATGCTTATGGAAGTATTAACGCCGTTATCTTTTTCTTTTTATGGCTTTATATGTCTATGTATTTACTCTTTTTAGGCGCAGAGGTGAATCAGTTTATTCAATGTCATAAATGGAAAAATATTATCCGACAACTCTTTCCAAACTGGAAAAAATTCCAGTAAATCATTATTACACAGTATATAAAAAGACTATTATAAAAGCAAAAAAGTAAATTTTCCTTTTATAATAGTCTTTTCTCACTATTGACTAACGCTTAACCATTAGCTTGACTATCATCTGACTGAGATACTTATCCTATTCTTAAAACTAACTCCAACCATTGCTTACAAAAACTCTCCCCAAAAACCTCTCCATTCATTTAAATTAATTGATGACCAAATAAAAATTCTTTTATCCATCTCTTCTTCGCTGCTATTAAAATCTTTTTTTGCTCTTTTCCCCTCACTGCAAATATATTTATACTATTTTTTAATTTTTTTTCTCCCCTCTCTACTTTAAACGTCTCCATAACTTGCTTATCCCTTTCTCTGACCTGTAAAACCCTTTCCCCTCTCATAATAATATCCGCTGGTATATCTATTTTTTCTTGCCTCGCATATTCGTCGCAAATATATATTTTTTCTTGTCCATCTAGTAAAATTTTTATCTTATTTTCTTTCCAATTTAAAATAAAAACATTTTCTAATATTTTTATTTCTTTTTCCTCCAAACGCCCGCCTGTTAAAAAAAGAGAAAACAAAAAAAAGATTGCTACAAAATAAAGTAATCGCTTTCCCTCTCGCAAAATTTTTCCTCCTTTTATTTTGCCATAAAAGCTATCCAAACAAATGTCATGCACATTATTATTGTTTTTTCACCTATTACTATTATATGTGTCAATCTCTTTTCTCATGATAAATTTTATTTTCGCACTTTAAACTTTTTTGTTATACGCTATCTAATACTATGCAATCTGTGCACAGGCTTTTTCTAATATTTCACCTAATGCACTTTTGCTGCTAGAATGACAGCGAACTACCTGTGCATTATTTCTCTCTGCCTCTGCAACAGCACATTTTACCATCTTATGAGACACTGTATTTGTAAAAAGCACAATCAAATCTGGATTACCAATCTGACTCTTTAAATCCGATCTCATCTGTGTAAATACTTTTGCTTTACATTTATGTTGTTTACAAATTTTCTTATATTGACATACCATTCTATCGTGTCCTCCAATAATTACTACGCTCATTTTATCATCCTCACTTTCCTAATAATATAATTCATGTCTTTTCGCCAACTACTCATAATACTTATTTATTAATTCATCTCCTTATTTTTTCATCGGCTTATTTATTAAAATTTTTACTCCCTTCTATCATTAATAGATGGAAAAGGAAAAGGAGAAGGAGAGAGTTTTCTCTCCTTTCCTCTATTTTTACCTCTTTACTACACAGTATCTATTTTTACTGAGCTGCTAATTGTTTTCCAAGAGCTTTACATTCTTCAATTACATCATCATCTGGTGCTTCCTGGCAGATAAGTCCCTCACCGTTTAATACGCTTGCACCAGCATCTGCTGTTCTTTCAACCCAGTCTCTCATCCATTCTCCGTCGCCCCATCCATAAGAACCAAAAAGAGCAACTGTCTTTCCACCGAGACTTGCCTCTAATTCACACATAAAAGGCTCCATCTCGCCTTCTTCTAATACTTCTGCTCCCATAGCTGGGCATCCAAGTGCCATAACAGAGGCATCTTTTAAATCGTCCACTGTAATATCACTTACAAATACAACGTTTGCTTCTTTTCCTGCCTCTTCGATTCCTGCTCCAATTGCCTCTGCCATTACCTGTGTGTTTCCTGTTTGTGACCAATACACAACGTTAATTTTACTCATGTTCTTTTCCTCCAATTCTTTCATTCACCTAAAAATCATTTTGATTCATAGATTTAAATTGATATTTGATAAATTTGTTTTTGGTTAATTGCATCTAGGATCGTCATACCACTCGCCAGAAATTGAATTAAATTTTCCTTTGCCATATCAAATTTCTGAAATAGCTGGATTTTTTCTGATACATCACCATATACTTTCCAGTATCCACTGTATAAACTATTTCTTCCAGAATTTTCGATAAAGCCAACGACATCCTCTACAGGATATCCAAGAAACAATCCCATTTCATGTGGAAAATTTGCCTTTTTCTCGACATATCGTTTATAACGCTCCTGCAAAAGGTAAAGCCACTCTCTCATACCTTTTTCCTCATATCCCCACTGCAAAAGTAAGTCTTTGACTTTTTTCTTTCCTAGATACGCTCCCAATCTAGAGGCATCATATACAAGTAAAATTGTCTTTTCTTCTCCTACATATAAAATAAAATAGGATAAAATCGTGCGCTTTAAAATACGTTTTACTTTCGGCACATTCTCTCTTGGAATAATAAGAAGATTGGACGTCTTAAGTCCCGCAATTAATGGTGCGCATTGAAGTGCTAGTTGCGTCTCTATTTGTTTAAAATCCATTCCTTTCACAATTTCTAATACTTCCTGACTCATAATGCCTCCTTAAATTAGTTAGTTATTTCTAACTTATATTTATGATACCTAATTCAAGTATGTTACGTCAACCCTATTATTGATATCGTTTCTCACTATCGCCTTATCGATAACTCTTATCATTATTATCTTATCCAAAAACAACCAAATTATCCTAGAATATAAAAAAACTGCTATCTTATCATTTTTCATTGTAAGATAGCAGTTTTTTCAAACTTTTATTCCTTTTTTTCAGCCGATATCCATCCTTAAAAGCCCCAAACTACTCAAAAGTACAAAGGCATCTTTCATTCCTGCCATATAAGAAATATCTGCATATTTTGACTCTAATTCTTCCCCTTGATATATATACTCATCAATAAGCTTTCTTGACTCTTCTGGCAAATCTAAAGCGGCATAAGCTTTCTCCATATGTGCTAACTTTTTTTCTTCTTCTTGATACACTCTGTCTCGCCTTACCATTTCTTCTCTGGTATTATTCATAAATCTGCCAAGTCCAATTTCTAAAATTTTATTGCTAATTTCATCCATATCATTACCCTCTTTCAAAAATCTTTTTATCATTTTTTCATGCTCCTAGCTTAACATTTTATATTTCCAATTGCAATGATATTGTAAGAATTATCAATTTAATTGTAAGAATTAACATATTTAGTACAAAAATTTATCTCTCATGAAACAAACGAAGTTCTTTCCCCTATAGAACATAAAACATAGTATGCTCCATGAGTATATTTTGGGAATATTAGGCATTGAAAAAAAGCGAATACAGTCTTTATTCCTATACTGCATTCGCCTCATTTTATTCTTCCTTCATATATTTTGCATAAGGTACCGTTACCCGCTCTCTCTGTCTCTTCATATGGTAATAATATACAACAAAACATACTGCTGCCAGTCCCCATGAGATTGGATACACTGCCGCAACTGACTGAATCGTCACATGCGTTTTCACTAAATAAGATAAAAGTGCAATTCTAACACCACATAAATTTACAATTATAATAATCATAGACTGTAGGGATTTTCCATTACCTCGAATCACACCACCTACCATTTCCATAATCGCATAGATAAAATAAAATGGATAAGAAACCCAGATAATCTTAAGACCTTCTTTAATTACATCCACATCCTGACAAAATAATCCAATCGCCTGACTTCCACATGTGAGAATTCCCATACATATAAATGCTGTAATTGAGATGGAAATTATATTTCCAACTACGAGACCTTTCTCCATTCTCTTATAGTTACCAGCTCCCAAATTTTGACCGACAAAAGTAACCATCGTCTGTCCAAATGCCATAATCGGCATATAAATAAAATTCTCTAATTTAAAATAAACTGTAAATGCTGCCACCGATGTCTCCCCAAATCCATTAATATAATACTGAACTACAAGATTAGAGAGTGTAATAATCATGGATTGAATTCCAAGAGGAAATCCTACTTGGCAAATCTTTTTTATCATCTGGCCATCCATTTGCCATCTCACTTTATAAAGTTTCTCTTCTTGGATTAAATAAAACATCACTGCAATAGCCGTAGCTGTCTGGGATAAAAATGTAACAAAAGCTGCTCCTCCCACTCCTAGTCTTAATACCGCAAGAAAAAATACATCGGCCAGCACATTTAAAATACCTCCTCCAGCGAGAATTAAAAATGGAACTCTAGAATTTCCCATCGCTCTTAAAATACTAGCCCCCATATTATATAAAATCATAGCTGGAATCGCCAAGAAATAAATTCGAATATAGATAAGTGCGTCATTCATGATAGACTCTGGTGTATGCAACCAGATAAGCGCCTGTCTTGATAATAATAATCCAACTATCATAAGTATTATTCCACCGATAGTTCCCAGTAAAATAGCATTTTGAATTGTATTTTTCGTCTTTTCTTCTTCGCCGGCTCCCACAAACTGAGCTGTGATAACACCTGCTCCCACAGATATTCCGACAAACAATCCTATCAAACAAGTTACTAAAATACTGCTCGCTCCAACGGCAGCCGCCTCATGTTTTCCTAAAATATTTCCAACAAATAATACATCGGCCGTTCCATATAATTGTTGAAATAAACTTCCTAAAAATAAAGGAAAAGCAAACATACAAAATCCTTTTATAATACTCCCCTGTGTTAAATCAACTTTTTTCGCTCTCATCTTACCTCCTATGACAATCCTCATGCTCTTTAGGCGAATATACTTTGTACGACATATAATAGATATTTTTTCTTATTAATAAATTTTTATTGTTTTTATACTTTTTTATCAAATTTCTATTATTATAACATGTTACTATTTTCACTATTTATTCTTTTTTGCCGCCTCATTACACTTTATTATATTTTAAACAGATAGATTCTCATCTCTTTATATCAAAAAATAATAATAGTAATTACTAAATATCTATAGTTTTTTATAAGTTATAATAGAAATTTCTAAATAATAATAGAAATATCTAACTCTTTTTGTTTTAAGCTAATATCATTTATTTTGTGAGTTCGTCAAAACAACTTTTAATTAGTTTTCACTAACTTTCAAGCCTATTGTATCATCATTTATTTTAAAAAAAAAGATTCTCTATTGATATTTTTTTTCATCAATAAATCAACAAAGAGAGACAATCACAAAATGAACTTTTTCCCCAAGATATTGACATTACTAATATTATTTCATGAAATATCTTGTTAAAACTTGCTCTTTTGCAATAGTCTCTCTTTAATCCTACTATTTTTTAACTCAAAAATTTCTTCTTTTTAATTAAGAAATTCTCTCTTCTAAACAAAACATACAAAAAATAATACACTTTTTATAATAATAAGTCTAATTTATTTTGTGCATACTCATCGCCCTGTTTTGCAGCTTTTTTATACCACGCTATCGCCTTGGCAAAATTTTGCTTTACTCCACGTCCTGCTCCATAGCAATAGCCAAGCCAACTTTGTGCTTTCATCTGTCCTTGCTTCGCTGCCCTTTCAAACCAATACACTGCTTTATTATCATCTTGCTCTACTCCATCTCCCGTATAATAGCAATATCCAAGATTACACTGTGCATCTGGATTTCCATAATTAGCAGCCTGCTCATACCATTGGGCAGCCTTATTCATATCTTTCTTAACTCCATGCCCATTATTATAACAATAGCCAAGCCAAAATTGTGCCGTAGTATCTCCCTGCTCTGCCGCTTTCCTAAAATAATATACGGCCTGCTCCAAATTCTGCACTGCGCCATCTCCAGTATAATAACGGTTTCCAGCCTCCCGAAAATTTTCTGGAGAATCATATGGATTCGCTAAGTTTTTATTCCACTCGCGAAAGGCAAACTCTTCCGCTGCCTCGCTCTCCAAAAATGTTTTATAATCATCCTTCCAGCCTGCTAGGAGCATAAAAGCAACAATAATCTTCTCAACAGCCTCCTCCTTTAGATACATTTCTTTTCCAAGAACCCATTTTGCCTTACTAATAAGCTGTTTCTTCGTATTAAAATCTTTATCTGCATTTTGATAAAATAATAAATGTACCTTCTCATCCACTGCCTTTGCTAAAAGCTTATTTTCTATCTTAAACTGAGGAGCATAATCTTTCAAAATTCCTAGAAGAACAACCTTCTTTCCCATAATATCAGAATCGCATTCCCTCGCTATTTTTTCTAATACTTCATAAAATTTGTTCACATTATACCTCCAAAAGAAATCACTGGCATCTTTTTATCTATTTCCTATTTTTCAGACTTTTTCTTGAGCTCTCTTAGCTTCTGTGCAGCGTCCTTGCATTTTTCATCAATTTCTTGGTACTGTGTATCATATTCTTGAAACTCCTCACTCGCTTTTTGATACTTTTGTTTGGCATCTTCCAACCTTTGTAAGTCAGATTTATTTTTCTCGCATTCTCTTGCAAGTTGTTTTTCCTTTTTTTGGAGTTGCTCATAAAGCTGCTTTTGACTCTCTTTTTTCTTCTCCAAATCCTGCTCACAGTATTGTTTCATACATGCTAAAAACGTCTCATTTTCTAAGAGATTTGCCAGTTTTTCTAAAAGCTCATTTCTATCTTTTACTGCCAATGCATTTTCAATTTGAAGGATATCTTGCTCTTTCTGAGTCAATATTTGTTTTACCTGATCTAACTGTCTTTCTAACTCTTCCTTTTCTCTATTAGCTGCTGCCCTTTTCTCAATATATTCCCTACAATTTTCTCTCTCTTTTTCTAGAGCTAATCTGGCAGATTCTTCTTTTTGTCTTAAAATTTCATGCTTTCTTGTCATAGAAATCTTTTTACTCTCATACTGCTGCATCATATTAGATATATGGTACGCCTCAATCTCTCTATCATAAAATTCTGATAATTCTTGAATGCCTTCCAAATCAATAATTCCAGCTACTGAGATATCATCTCCACTCCCTCTTTTGGAAAACTCTGGAAGCAATTCCTCAAGATATTTTTCAAATTCCTCCGTACCATTCTCCACGATATAACAGCTTAGATTTTGATAAAAGGCATGAGTACCTTCCATATTACGGTAGGAATCCTCCACTCCATCTGTACCAAGATAACATGCGACAATCTTCCTCTTCCGAAGATCAAGAACGCAAGAACGAATTCTTTTCTCCGCATCAAAATCGCACATTGATGTCGTCACATTTTCATGGCAATTCTCATCCCATGGAATTGGCTGATCAACCTCACCGTCTCCATAAAAAACATCGCAGCGTCCATCTCCTTGCTGAATCAAAATCAAAAAATCCTTCACTCGTAAAGAAGCAATTAATGTAGTTCCATATGCATGCTCTATCTCCATCTTTCTGCGATATTGTTCTGCATATTCACCAGCAAGTTCAAACTCTTGTTCTGTAAAAGGGTTCACTGCAAAATGTTCATTTACGGCTTTATTCCACCGAAAGACGATGGAATCTGTAAGTTTCTTTATTAAAACTTCCTTATCCTCTGGAAAGGAAAGTCCATCATATCCCTCTCCATTTTCTTTTGTCATCTCAATAGCTGCTAAGCTTTCTTCAAAAGAAACCTCCTCGGCACCAAACATACGAAAGAAATAACTATCACTTTTTTGGTTTTGTAAAAAAGAATTTAATTCTTCTAACTCTTTTTTTGCAATCTCCCTTTTTCGATTGTACAAAATATATGAGGCAAAGTTTTCCAACTCTTCCTTCGCAATCTCTGTCACCATCTCAGAGCCAATATTACTTCTCATACAAACAGAAGAACCATGTCCATCTGCCACAACTGCAATATGAAATAAATCATCATCCTCCGCAAAGGAAGCGGAACAATCTTGACATATAATATCTCGCATCACATGCATATATCCGCGAACTGTTTTGTGAAAAGAATAAATATTATTCTCACTCATCGAATCTCTCCTAATTTTTAATCCCAATCTTCCTCTTCCCAATCACCAGAATCCAGCTCCACTTCTGGCTCTGGATCATATTCTACATGCTCATCAATTAAAATATCCTCTGTAGCCTCTCCGCTATCAATTGCCTCCTTAATAATATCAGCACCAGTCACTGGCTCTGTACAAGTGCGACTTGTGCTGGCTAACATGGATGCTGTAACAGAAGAAAATTGAATCAAACGGGCAAATAATTCCCAGTCATTCGTCTTTACAACTGCTTCGCTGTTTCCGACTACTTCTGCTAACATTTTAATATCTGCATCATCACTCATCGCAAATCCAATCTTAATCGCCCTTGCAAACCATTTATTTTTACGAATCCTATCTAAAGCTGGCTTATAATCACTTGTGGCATATCCATCTGACATAAATATAATAATAGGTAAATAGGCTCCTGTCATAGAATTTAAAAACGCATTTCTAGATAGCTTAGAATTAAGCTCTGTGAGTGCCGCTCCCATCTCTGTGAGACCACCTGCTTTTACCTCCTGCCACATAAAATCCTCTGCCTCTTCTGGACCAGCTGCCTGCAACCATCTGCAATCACTATTAAATTCAAGAACAGCAATCTTTAAAAGGGCATCTGCATTTGTCTTTGCCTGCTCTTTTAAAATTTCGATTGTCTCCTCCATCGCACGGTTTAACGTTGCAACTGGAATACCATCCATACTTCCTGATGTATCTAAAACATAAAAAATATTCAATGCTCTTCTAGGTGTTCCACCCAAAATATCTGTTGTTGGCATATTCATTCCTCCCTCATTCATTTGCTTCAATCTTTATGACTTCATTATATAGATGCACACTCATCCCATCCCTTAATGGCATAATCTCTTGAGGTGCCACTTTTCTTGTCTTGCCACTCGCAAGCTCTACATTCCATACCTGATTACTTAAATTTTTAAGTCCAAGTGCTCTTTTATCAGATTTTTTAGCAATAACATGCCCCACTGGTTTTAGAGCCTCATCTGTATTGCAAATTCCAAGCTGGCAGCGATAAATTCTACTATCTGCAATTCCTGGTATCGCATAATCACGAAAATGAATGCAGTATGACATTTGCATTCTCTCTCCGCATCGCTCACAATTGCAATTTCTCCCATTTTCCGTGAAAATCTCATTGCCACATTCACAAGGAACAATCTCACTTCGAAATCTCACAAGTCTCTTTAACCATTCTAACTCTGATGGACGAGCATTTGGAGTATGTAATGCCTTTTGGCTAAATGCAGTCAAAAATAAATCTTGCATATAATCTGGTAAATATGGCCAAACTACTGTCGTATTTTTGTGAATCTCCGGATGAGGTCCATTTTCCCGATTATTTGGATCCATAATAAAGGTTGCCTCAGAGCCATATAGTTTTTCTTGTAGTTCTGGAGATAGGCATGGAACTAAAGATTTTTTTCCCTCAAGCGGATGGTTAAGACAAAATAAAATAAATAAAATAACAGACATAGAAAAACGATCACTCAAACTATTTGGCATATTTTTACCGAGGACAATCTCAGGCGCCATATATCTTGGCTTTCCTGCAATTCCCGTCTCCATTCCGTTTGGAGCCACATTATCATTATCACAGATTAAAACCTTTCCTGTATTCGCATTGATAAAGAAATTCCCATCATTTAAATCTTGATAACTATATCCTTGATTATGTAAAATTCGATAGGCAGATACAATATGAAGTGCAGCATCTGTGATTTTTCGAAATGACGGAAAACGAACCTCCGTAAGCATAAAATCTGATAACTCTGAGTAACCAGGTGGTCGAAGCTCCATCACATACCCAAAGCTTCCATTCATCCACTCTGTTACGTCAAGTGGCCATAAAAATTCTTCACTTGGCGCTCCATGCTTCGCATTATTTTTTAAATTATCGTAAAAAGCTTGTGGATCTTTTCCTAATCCCTTTGGCTTATACCATTTTAATGCCATAAATTGCTCGTTGTATTTTATAATATAGATATCGCCCTGTCCGCCCTCGGCAAGCCATCTAGCCACGATAAGCTCATTTCCCAGCATCGTCTTAATTTTCGTTCCAAAGGCTAATTTTGTACTGTCATCCATCTTTATGTGGCCTCCATTCTCTGTTGTTTTGCCTGTTTTTGTATAGAAAATTTCCTTCCTATAAATAAGATATGATACTATGCATCTTTCACAAAGTATAATACTCTTTTTCAGGTCATACTGTGCATATTATATCATATTTTGAGTTTTTTATCAATGTACACCAAATGGATGTATTTGTCATAAGCGATACAATGAATTGTATATTCTTGTCATAAAAAATACAAACCTAAAAAAATAAGGGGAATCGTTTAACATCTTCTAGTAAGAATTCTCCCTCATCCATATAAAAAAGAACGCCGATTTCTCAACGCTCTTTTTTACTACCAAATATATTTTTTATTCAAGGTTTATAACCTAATTTATGAGTCTATGCCTCTTCACACTGGCATTGTTTCACAATAACACTCTTAATTCCCTGATTATCTAAATAACCACAAGCCTGAAGTCCTGCTGTAATTACCGCATTCCATTTATTCGCCGATAAATGATAGGTTGTATGATCATCTAGCTCGATTGTACATGCATTTTCTACCGCACATTCTTCTCCACAGGCAATTTTATACATATTTTTTCTGCTAATTGCACCTATCTCTTCTAGAGTATTAATCATTCTGTAAACAGTTGCTGTCCCGATTCGACTGTCCCTCTTCACTGCTTTATAATAAATTTCTTTACAACAAGAACAGTCTTCTTCCAAAATAATGTCAAGTAACATTAATCTTTGTTTTGTAATTCTTCCGCCCTGTTCTTTCAGCTTTTGAATTACCATCTCTTTTTGCATCTGTGTACGATGATAGCTTCTAGAATCCTGTGCCTTTCTATTTTTTTGCTTTAATTCTTGCACTTTGCGCCTCCATTTCTCATATCCAAGTGACAGTTTTTGCAAAGACTATCACTCTCTTTCTTGGAAATTCGCAAATTATACCCATGGAGCACACCGTAATTCATAAGATATACCCATAAGGCATATCACAATTCATATCCTTTCAAGATGGAAAACAACTGTGCTGTTTCATAAGGTATATATGAAAGGTCGGATAATATTCCCTCTCATTTTCAATTCTTTCCAATCTTAGTGACAGTGTCCTCCACAGTTTTTGCAATCTCCTCCGCATGAAAGAGATTTTCCTGCTTTCTTATCCTTTATCATGCTTCTTATAATGAGACCTACAATACCAACTAAAACTGCTCCAACAATTAAAGTTCCCATATAGAACACCCCCTAAAAGCTAAACTAATTTTTATATAAGAAAGTCCGATTATACCGCCCACGGATTTTATCCACAGAAACTTCAGACTTTCTTTTTCACTTTATTTTGCAGCGAACATTTTCTCTGTGCTTACATTTAAGCTATCGCTCTTCTTATAAGGACGTACTAATAAGTATACAAATCCTACAATAAGTGCAAATGCTACAATTGTCCAGATACCAAATCCACCACCTGTTACTAAAGTACCAATCTGATTTACAACTAAGGATACGATATATGCTAATCCACACTGATATCCAACTGCAATCCAGAACCATTTTGTATTATTCATCTCACGCTTAATTGCACCCATAGCTGCAAAGCAAGGAGCACAAAGTAAGTTAAATGCTAAGAATGCATATCCAGATGCAGCAGTAAATTGAGCACCCATATTTGCATATACACTTGCATCTCCACCGCTGTATAAAATACCCATTGTACCAACGATATTTTCTTTTGCTACAAGACCTGTAACAGATGCAACTGCTGCCTGCCAGTTACCCCATCCCTGAGGAATGAAAATCCAGCAGATTGCTTTACCAATCTGAGCAAGAATACTATAATCCAACTGATCTTCTGCTAACATTTGGAATGCTCCATCTACAAATCCAAAGTATGTTGTAAACCAGATAACGATTGTAGATAAGAGGATGATTGTTCCAGCCTTTTTGATAAAGGACCATCCACGCTCCCACATACTTCTTAAAACATTAGATACTGTTGGCATATGATATGCTGGAAGTTCCATAACGAATGGCGCTGGGTCACCAGCAAATATTTTTGTTTTCTTTAAAATAATACCAGAGCAAATGATTGCTGCGATACCTAAGAAGTATGCAGATGGAGCTACCCATGGAGCACCACCAAAAATTGCACCTGCAACCATTGCGATAAATGGAAGTTTTGCACCACAAGGAATAAACGTTGTTGTGATAATTGTCATCTTACGGTCACTATCATTCTCAATTGTTCTAGAAGCCATGATACCAGGGATACCACAACCAGATCCAATTAACATTGGAATGAAAGATTTACCAGAAAGACCAAATTTACGGAAAATACGGTCCATGATAAATGCGATACGTGCCATATAACCACAAGCCTCTAAGAAGGCTAAGAAAATAAACAAAATTAAAATCTGAGGAACGAAACCAAGTACTGCACCAACACCAGCAACAATACCGTCCATAATTACTCCTCTTAACCACTCTGCACAATTCATGCTATCTAATGCACCCTCAATAAATACAGGGATACCAGGAATCCAAACACCATAAGCTGCTGGGTCTGGAGCTTCTCCATTATAGTTATTAAATACTTCCTGTGCTTCTGTCAACTCTGCGAAAGTTGAAGTTACTTCTTCATCCGCCATTGTCTCTTCATCTACAACAGTATATGTAGCTGTATCTGCATCTGTGAAATTTGATACTAACTGAGCAACTGCTGCTTTTGCGGCCTCTCCATCATACTCTTCTGACTCACTATCTAAAGCTTCCTCAATAGAAGATACATCAACTCCCTTTGCTGCTGCCGCTTCTACAAATCCACTAATTACCTGACTTGCTCCGCCAAACTCCTCATCAACTTCTGCAAATTGGCTACTTCCAATTCCAAATAGATGCCATCCATCACCAAATACACCATCATTTGCCCAGTCTGTAGCGATACCACCAACTGTTGTTACAGAAACATAATATACGATATACATGATAACTGCAAAAATTGGAAGTGCTAGCCACCGGTTTGTAACAATCTTGTCAATCTTATCAGAGGTTGATAAAGCATTTGCTTTACTTTTCTTACAACATTCTCCAATAATAGAAGAAATATAAGTATAACGCTCGTTTGTGATAATACTCTCTGCATCATCATCAAACTTATCTTCTAATTCCTTAATCTCAGCAGATACATCTGGTACAGATTTCATCATATCTGCAATCTTATCATCACTCTCTAGGAGCTTAATTGCAAAAAATCTCTTTTGTTCTTCTGAAACATCAGATCCTAACTTACTCTCAGCCTTACTAATAATTGCTTCTACATCTTGATCAAATTGATGAACAACCTTATTTTTTCCTTTTTTCGCTGCATCTACTGCTCTTTGTGCAGCTTTATCGATTCCTGTTCCCTTAAGAGCAGAAATTTCAACAACCTCACAGCCAAGCTTCTTACTTAATTTGTCTATGTAAATCTTATCTCCTGATTTCTCCACTAAGTCCATCATATTGACAGCCATAACTACAGGGAAACCGAGCTCAATTAGCTGTGTAGATAAATATAAGTTTCTCTCAATATTTGTTCCATCTACGATATTTAAAATAGCATCTGGTTTATCTGTAATAAGATAATTTCTTGCTACCACTTCCTCTAATGTATAAGGTGATAAAGAATAAATACCTGGTAAATCCATGATAGTGACATCTTTATGACCTTTTAGTTTTCCCTCTTTTTTCTCTACTGTAACACCTGGCCAGTTACCAACGAATTGATTGGAACCTGTCAAGGCATTGAACAATGTTGTCTTTCCGCAGTTAGGGTTACCTGCCAATGCAATTTTGATTGCCATGTTTTTGCTCCTTTCTTGCGCTGAACTTTGATATGTATCATTTTCGAAAGTTCAAATCGTAGTTTGTAAAAACTATATTTTATTTGTTCTCTCTTATTTTTATTAGAATATACTAACTTCATAATAAAAATCTAGGAGGACTTTGCTTTCTCCTTGCAATTTCTCTTTGCATTTTCAGAGAATTATTATATATGAAAATGGATTACTCCACTTCAATCATTGTTGCGTCTTCTTTACGAAGAGATAACTCATATCCACGAACCGTCACTTCAACAGGATCTCCAAGTGGGGCCACTTTTCTTACATAAACCTCAACACCTTTTGTGATTCCCATATCCATAATTCTTCTCTTAATAGGACCCGTTCCCGTTAATTTTTTTACCTTTACTGTCTGACCAACAGTCACATCTTTTAACGTCATATTTTTCTCCTCCTAGACTATAATTTTTTGAGCCATATCCTTACCGATAGCTACTCTTGCATCTTTAATATTCACGATCAAATTTCCCTGAATCTCAGACACAACAGTCACTGTCGCTCCTACGACGAAACCCAAATTTTCTAAATGTCTCCGTGTTTCTTCTTTGCCTCCTACCTTCTTGATGACATAAGGTTCTCCAGCATTTACCATTGATAACGGCATATCATCCACTTCCTTATCCTGATTGATTATGATTTTCATTTTCATTAATATTAACTACAGAATTAGTATATTCTAACTACAATTAGTTGTCAAGAATTTCACTTCTCTTTTTTTTGAGTTAAATGATTATTTTTTCTCAATAAGAGAAATTTAGGGTTATAAAACAAAAAAAGTCTTAAAATTTAAACGTTAAAAGCAAGATAAAGAAAAAATATATATTTTATCAAACAATATAAACTTACTCTATTCTCTACCTACAACATACAAAAAAATTATTTCATTATAATATACAAGCAATCATATCTCTAATACTAACAACTCTTTCATTCATTTTAATTTCACTAACTTCCAAAAGACGGATATGCGACACTTGTTATAGACTTTGTTCGACTAAAGTGTAAATATTGTATATGACAAGCTTCGAGAAAAGTTAGAATATCTTTGTGAATTAAACGATATTATGTATGGTAAGCAGGAAAAAAGCTACACTTTAAAAACATCCTTTTGGGATAAGGATGAAATACCAGTCTACCATGACGATAATTCAAAACAATAGGTATTTTGCGGGAAACGTATCCATAGAGGGCTGTATCAATGTAGTAATGGTAAAACCTTAAATGCAGATATAAACGGTGCGTTAAATATTCTACGCAAAAGTAATGTTGTGAGCTTAACAGCTCTATGCAGTAGAGGCGATGTGGACACGCCTATAAGAATAAGGATTGCCTAATAATAGGTGGATACTGAAATATCAGACTTCTTAAACGGGTGCGTTCGCAGCTTAGAAGCCCATTCCCTTTCGGTGATGGGTAGTTCACATCTGATATAGTAGAAATGTCAGTTTGCACGAAATAGCAAAACTCTAACTAAAAAACTGAACTTTTTTCTAAATCTTATCATATAATAAAAAAAAGAGAGCTTATATGGCAGGTATTTTATGATTCAAACACAACAAAATTACTATGGAAAATTAAAAATAAATATTACTTCCACAATTGGCTCTATTCCTGTAGAAAATGCTACTATTGATATTTCCTACACTGGCGACCCAGATACAACAATTGAGCGTCTCACTACAAACTCTTCTGGTCAAACAGAAACCATTGATCTTCCCTCTCCGCCACTTGAATACAGTATGGAGCCTGGAAGAAATCAGCCTTACTCGGAATATAATTTTTCTATCCAAGCAAATGACTATGAACCTGTTACTATTTCTGGTGCTGAAATTCTTCCCGATGTAACTGCTATTCAAAACGTCGCCATGACTCCAGTTGCAATGGAAAACTCTGATTTTCAGACATTTGTCATCGGACCACATACCCTTTATGGAGATTATCCTCCTAAAATTGCCGAGGCAGAGATTAAACCGATTGCAGGCTCTGGAGAAATTGTCTTAAGTCGTGTTGTAGTTCCTGAGTATATTATCGTTCACGATGGCTCTGTCGGCGATAGCACTGCACAGAACTATTATGTTCGCTATAAAGACTATATTAAAAATGTAGCTTCCTGTGAAATTTATGCCACTTGGCCAGAAGCCTCTATTCAGGCAAATGTGCTTGCCATTATGTCCTTTACTCTAAACCGAGTCTATACTGAATGGTACAGAAATAAAGGCTATGATTTCACTATTACATCTTCCACCGCCTATGACCATAAATGGATTCCTGGAAAAAATGTTTATGACACGATTGATACTGTTGTAGACAATCTTTTTGCAAATTATTTATCGCGTCCAGGAGTATCGCAACCAATCTTGACACAATACTGTGATGGAAAACAGGTAAGCTGTCCTGAGTGGATGAC
>CAYTNV010000034.1:0-32854 GCA_964439395.1 uncultured Blautia sp.
ACTCTCTCGGCGTCTGTTTCCACTGTTTCAAAACCTATAGATTCTAAAAAAAATTGTTGCATTAAAAATATATATCTTAATGCAACAATCTCTTCCATTCAAAATAAACTTAATATTTATAAACTTTTCTTCTTCGCATCATAAAATTCAGAACAATAACAAGCAAAATCCATATATCTATCCAATTTATTTATCGAATAAATGCACTAAACAATACTGACACCGCTGTCTGAATAATCATAAATCGAAATACCACCTGTGTATCTGACCATCCCTTATTCTTTCTCTTATCATCGTGAATAGGAGTTCTCGTATTTGCCAAAACTTTAATCTTGAAAAATCTCAATAAGAAAATCTTGACAAGACCAGCTCCACCGTCAATAATCAGCACAATTGCGAGTGGAATAAAACTAAATGGATGTCCAGATTTTAATGCCAAAATCGCAAGGAAAAATCCAAGTGCTCTAGAACCCGCATCTCCCATCAGCATCGAGCTTGGGGATGAGTTAAAATAAAGATAAGCGAGCAATACACCGATAAAAATAAAACTATAATTTGCATATCTTCCAAGCTCATCAAAGAAAATATATCCAAATGAGAACATAGTAATCATGCAAAGTGTCGCACATAAGCCGTCGACACCGTCAGAGCAGTTTGTTACATTAATACTTACCCAGATTAAAATAATTCCCAAAATCACAAATACTGGCTTTGGAATATCGATGGCATAAGTAAAAATATAAATCGTTGTGGAGTTCTTTAGAACAAATGTGACAAGCGCCATAATAGAGATAACTAAATCGATGGCACCTTTTTTATAATCACTCCACGGTTTATCTGCCGCATCATCCAAATATCCACTTAACATTGTCGCAAATAAGAGAATACCGTAAATTAAATATTCCTTTGTGAGTCTGACAAAGAGTCCAGATGCCACTAAATAACTAAACACCATAATAATGCCGACTCCTCTTAATTTTCCCTTAGACAATTCTCCATTGATTGCAAAAGCTCGTCCTTGGTCATGAGGCAAAAAGCCAAACTCACATTTTAATAAAATCAAAGTTAATACCCAAGCAAAAAATACGCCCATCATCGCAATCTGAAAACCTTCAAAATAATTTGCTAAAAAACTTACTAACATATTTTTGTTTTAAAAAGAAATCCATCCACATAATCCACAAGACATACACTCTTTTGTAAAGTCTTGAGCTTGGATTCTTCTCTCTAAATCCTCCTTTGCATTTTTCTCTGTACATTTTAACAGACAATCACCAATACTGCAATTATAATTTTTCCCAAAAATCCCATTAAACTTTTAGAAAAGCTCTCATATGCCATCACTCTTATTGATAAATATCTTAACTTATTATAGCACGTGAAATATATATGACAACCATTTTTCTTATTTTTGTATACGATAATTATATTTTTCTTGCTTAATTTGTGTATATACACATGATAGTTTTATATATACTAAGAATAGTTTAAAAAAGTAAAAGGAGGAAATCAATATGCTACATAAAAAACTAAAACCATTCCCAAAGGATTTCTTCTGGGGTGCAAGTACTTCTGCCTATCAGGTAGAGGGTGCAAGTCTAGAGGACGGCAAAGGACTATCTTGCCAAGATGTTAAAGCGATTCCAGAGGGAACTTCTGACTTAACTGTCTGCGCTGATAACTATCACCGCTACAAAGAAGATATCGCTTTAATGGCAGAGATGGGATTTAAGTCTTACCGCTTCTCTATCTCTTGGTCTAGAATCTTGCCCAAAGGAGTCGGAGAAGTAAATCCAAAGGGAATCGAATTTTATAATAACTTAATCGATGAATGTCTGAAATATCAAATTGAACCAATCGTGACTATGTTCCATTTTGATATGCCAGCTGCCCTGGATGAAAGGGGTTCTTGGTCTAATCGAGAGTCTATTGACTGGTTCCTCGAATTTTCAAGAATTTTATTTGACAACTTCGGCGACAGAGTAAAATACTGGCTCACAATCAACGAGCAAAATATGCTGACACTCGTCGGACCTGTCAGCAGAAAGAAGGCAGAGAAAATACATTTTCCCCGCCTTCTTTCATCTACATTCTATTTAGCGAATAAACTATACATACTCTAAAGCTTCCTATACTGTCTATAAAACAATATTGCAGTCGTCGCCACCGCGATAAAGTCCGCCACTGGCTCCGCCAAAAAAACTGCCATAACCTTGTCCGCAAAAAAACAAGGTAAGATGTAGATAAGTGGAATCAACAAAATAATCTTACGAAGACATGCCAAAAACAGCGATGTCTTTGCATTTCCAAGTGCAATAAATGTCTGTTGACACGCAATCTGAATTCCAAGAATCATCGAGATTGCCATATAAATATGAACCGCCCACTTCGTAAATATCGTAAGTTCTGGATCGCTTGTAAAAATCCCAATAAAAATCTGTGGGGCAAACATACAGATTAACCAGATAAATATTGTAAAAATCATACAGGACAATACTAATAATCGAAATGCCTGTTTCACACGGTCAATTTGTTTTGCACCAAAGTTAAATCCCACAATCGGCTGTGCTCCCTGTGTGAGTCCCTGAATTGGCAACATGGAAAACTGCATAATACTTGATAAAATCGTCATAGAGCCTACCGCAACATCACCGCCGTATTTTAAGAGGCTTGTATTAAAGCAAATATTTAAAATACTTTCTGTAAACTGCATAATAAACGGAGATACTCCAAGTGCAATACAAGGAAAAATCGTTTTACCCTGTAGACGCAAATTTTTCTTTTTAAGAAGAAGAGTTGTCTTTTTCCCCATCAAAAATTTTAAAATCCATACACAAGATATTCCCTGTGACAAAATCGTCGCGAGTGCCGCACCGCGAACTCCTAAATTTAATCCAAAAATAAAAATGGGGTCTAAAATAATATTGCAAATCGCTCCAATAACTACGGTAAGCATACCAATCTTTGCAAATCCCTGAGCATTGATAAAAGCATTTAATCCAAGCGCCAACTGCACAAAAATAGTTCCCAGAGAATAAATTCGAATATACGCCCATGCGTATGGAATCGTATTTTCACTTGCTCCAAAAAGCATCAAAATATCTCTGCCAAAAAGCTGAACCAACACTGTCAAAATGACTGATGTGATAATCAACATTGATGTACAATTTCCTAAAATTTTTTCTGCTTCATCTTTATCCCCTTTCCCCATCATAATAGATGCTCTCGGAGAACCACCCATACTTACTAGCGCTGCAAAAGCAGAGATACACATAATAACTGGCATCGTGACACCTACTCCTGTCAGAGCAGCAGGACCGATATCCCTGATATGTCCGATATACATTCGATCTACCATATTATAAAGTAGATTGATGAGTTGTGCCAAGATAGCTGGCAAAGCTAATTTAAAAAGTAAACCGCCGATTTTATCATTACCCAAATCGGCTTCTCTCGTTTCTTTTTTTATCAAACTCTCACTTCCTTCTATAATTATTTATATCCAAAAAAAATTATACGCTCAATGGATATAGTTTATATACTTACATTAATCCATCCTTAATTATATAACGCAAAAAATCAAAAAATCTTATTTTATACAGTATATAGAACCATTTCTCTTTTGAAAGTCATAATATCATATCAGATATATTTTTTCAATTAGACAAAATTAGATTAATGACAAAGAAATATAATCTAAACAGTACATCACATCCTCTGTGGTTGAAAACAGCTTCCGCTGTTTCAAAAAGTATAATTACAAAAAAATTAACATAATATATAATAAAAAATACCAGTTTCCACAAAACGATACTATCCCCTAAGTCCTTCTGTAGAAGCTGGTATTTCAGAACCAAAAATTTAACTTATATTGAATTTTATCTCATATGTTAGACTTATTCTATTTTTTTAGTTCATATCCAAGTCTATATCCATCACTAATATTACTCTAATTCCTCTCCGTTTATTGCAAGCACTTTCTTATACTAATCAAAAGATTTTTTCTTATAGCGATTACCACTTCCTGTTTCTCCTTTGTATCCTCATATTTTTCCTGAATCTCCCTTATAACAGAAAGCTCGAATCCTATATTTTTGAACGCCTGTATTCTCCCTACAAGAGGAAGCTGTGCTTCACTGTAATATCGGTATCCAGTGAAGTTATCCACTGCCTCTGGACGAAGAAGAGCAATTTCATCGTAATGTCTTAACATACGGATACTAATTCTTGACAACTTTGAAAAATCTCCTATCTTCAACATAGTTTTCACCTCACATATATGTGTATTTTTGAGCTCAATTATATTGTAGAGTATACCATAATGTGAGAGTCAACACTGTATAGAAAAAATTTCAAAGTATTACTGCTATATTATTTTTTCCATCTTAAACTTCTCAAATATGCTTTCTGCTCATCACTCACACGATAACTCTCAACAGCCTTCTGTATCGCTTTATTATGCGTCCATCGCTCTAACTTTCTCTGCTCAATATATGGAATTGCCGCATCATACTGTTTTGCCAGCGCCGTGGCAAAGTACCAGGCAATCATCATATTCACATAATACTCTTCTGAGCGTATCGCTGCCACCATCTCAAGATACTCCTCCAAAAAGGTATCCTCCTCCAAATAGTATCGCATGAGCATCTCCATTCCAAATCGAATCGTATATGTATGTTCTGACGCCATCCATTCTTTAATCTTCTCAATTAACTCTGGCAAATGCTTCTTAAAAATCTTTGGTGAAATTAAATCACAAGTCCCCCAGTTATCTATATACGGCAAAAATACTTCTATCGCCTCTATACATTCTTCGTAATCTTTGATTCCCTCAATTAAAAATCCGTGTAGATTATTCTCCTCATAATAAAAATGGGGAAGTATTTTCATGAACTCCCTTGATTCTGGCATCCTTGCCACTTCCCTCGCAAGCTTTCTAAGAGCTGGTGTGCGAATTCCAATGACTCTCTCGAAATCTATAGTCGGTACCAATTTGGCGTGAAACTCACGATATTTTAAATCTTGTAATGCGAATAATCGCTCTTGTATATATTGTTCAATCTGCATATACGCCTCCTTATTTCTCTTATAATTTAGTATACTATATCTTCCTTTTAGATACAAGATTTTTCCGAATATAAGTTCGTTATTTGCATGTCCCATAATAAATTTTTAATCACATTATATCTTCTTACATTATATTTATACTCAATAATATGTTTAATTTCACACAGAAAAAAGGCTAAAATTATGTTTCTAGCCTTTTTTCTTATCTTTACCCTATTCAATTATAAATAAGAATTTCATCTAATTAAGTTCACTGTATCAACACATAAATCTCCAAAATTATTCCACATCTCCTGTTGCCACAATATTCACTCCTGTGCCACATACATTTTCAATTAAAATATCATATACATTCACTGGCACCTTTGCAAGGCATTTTCTCACTTCTTCCATACAATCCATCATCTTTTCTTTTGGCACTGGTTTATCTGAGCGAACTGGGACAAGTGGATTTTTATCGCTGTCTGTCTTAATCGTTGTTGTCAAAATGCGAACTGGATGAGCAAACTCAGAAGTTGCATATTGCTCTCCTCTTTTACATGTATATCCATCTACAGAGATGATATTTTCTCCCTCACCTTCTACCATGATATGGCAGCCCATCGGGCAAACGGTACAAATAATCTCTTTTTTCATGATTTACGCCTCCTTCACTACTTCTACAACTATATTATCTTTGATGCCATCTGTCTTAAAATCGATATGCTCCATCTCCCCTGGATTGACACGTGGTCTCTTCTTCGTAGCCAATATCTTATTACCTGATTTTGCCACAAGCTTTACATCTAAATCTGGATGAAGCACTCTAAAATAGAGACTAACTTTTTCGTCCACATTAGATTTACTAATAAACTGCGGACAAAGGTATCTTACATTTTCTCCCGTTATATTTTCAAGCTGTTTTTCTTGTTTTGGAAGACTTCCCATTGCATACTGTGCAGCGAATTTTCCCGCCTTCATACTTTCTGTACTTACATTATCTACTAAATCATTTACATGAACTACATTTCCACAGGCAAATATTTTCTCCGCAGATGTCTGCATGTATTGATTCACTTTTGGTCCGTTTGTGATTGGTGAAACTTCAATTCCTGCTTTTCTTGTTAACTCATTTTCAGGAATTAATCCAACAGAAAGTAATAAAGTATCACATTCGATATATTGCTCGGTCTCTTTGATTGGCTTCTTTTTCTCATCCACCTGTGCGAAATAAATTCCTTTCACTCTCTGATATCCATCAATCTTTGTAATTGTGTGAGATAAATATAGTGGAATACCAAAATCATCTAAACATTGTACCTTATTTCTTGTTAATCCTGCCAAATAGTCCATAAGTTCAATAACTGCCAAGACTTTAGCTCCCTCTAGAGTCATTCTTCTTGCCATAATCATTCCAATATCACCAGAGCCTAAAATAACGACCTTCTTTCCCACCATCTCATTTTGACGGTTTACTAATCTCTGGGCAGAGCCAGCTGTATATACGCCCGCTGGACGTGTGCCGGGAATCATAATATTTGCTCTTGTTCGCTCTCTACATCCCATCGCAAGAATCACGGCTTTTCCCTCTACCTTTGTTATTCCGTAATCTTTATTTATGCAGATTACATATCCTTCCTGCTCATTTACCTCAAGTACCATAGAATTAAGCAAAAATTGCACCCCAAGCTCTTTTGCTTCTTTTGCAAAACGCCCTGCATACTCTGGTCCTGTCAGTTCTTCCTTAAAATAAGATAATCCAAATCCAGGATGAATACATTGCTGTAAAATTCCTCCGATACTCTCATCTCTCTCTATTACCAAAACATTTTGTGCACCTTCTTTTTTGGCCGCTACTGCTGCGGATAAACCTGCTGGACCTCCGCCAACGATTGCCACATCACACGATAAATTATACATATCCATTCTCCTTTTCCGACTCTATTTTTATCTGACTTTATCTTTTTATCTCATCTAATCATTTTATCATTCCATATGACCTTGAAATTTTTATCCAAATCAAAGAAATCTCTGCTTTATGATAGAATTTATACTTTATCCCGGAATATATATAGAAATTTCTAAATTAATTTGAATTTATCTATTGTACAAATTTATTTTGCAAATTATTTATTTTTTCCTGTTACCATATAAGATCCCGCCAAATTTTTATTTACTTCCTCTGTACTAATATTTAACTCTCTCGCCAAAATCTCAATTACCTTTGGTCCGCAAAATCCTCCCTGGCAGCGTCCCATTCCAGCTCTCACTCTACGTTTTACAGCATCCACTGTTCTCGCACCAACCGGACGATGAATGGCATCTACGATTTCTCCCTCCGTGATTGTCTCACAGCGACATACTATTGTTCCATATAGAGGATTTTCTTTAATAATTTCTTCTTGCTCTTTTAAACTCATCTGATGGAAACAAGGAATTCCTTTTCTTGTCGCTTTAAAATTATCTTTTAATACTAACTCACAGCCGATTTCTTTTAACTTTTCAGCCACATATTTTGCGATAGATACACTTAGGGTAAGTCCTGTAGAACGAACGCCTGATAAATTCACATATCCCTTTACATCGTCATACACATCTACATGAAGTCCCTCTGGATTTCTATTTGGACGAAGACCACTGTACTGCGTGATAGTGTCACGAATATTGACATTTGGGATCATTTTACTCACGTCAGCATAAATACTGTCTAAGCCCTCTGTTGTGACAGATACGTCTACTTTATCTGGTAAATCTTCTGCAGTCGGACCAACTAACATATTTCCGTGAATGGTCGGAGTCATCAATTTACCCTTTGTTACCTTTGTCGGAATCGGAAGGACAATATTTCTGACCTTGCAGCTTGTATTCTTATCTAAAATATAAAATTGACCTCTTCTTGCCACAACCTTATAATCTGCTTTTCCAACCATTGCCGCAATATCATCACAGTGAAGAGCCGCTGCATTTACAATAAAACTTGTCTCAATTATTCCATTTGTTGTGACAACTTCCTTGACTGCTCCATTCTCCATATTGATGTCAATTACTTCTGTATTTAATAAAAAATCTACTCCATTTTCACTTGCATTTTCTGCCAATGCCTGGACGAGAATAAACGGGTCAATAATGCTCTCTCTAGGAATGAAAAGACCGCCCTTCACATCCGGATTTAACTCCGGCTCTTTTGCCAAAATCTCTTCTCTGGACAAATATTCTACATCATATACATGGTTTTTAAATGCTTTTTCCTTGATAGATGGAAGTTTCTCAAACTGCTCATCTGTAAATGCTGGAAGTATTGCTCCAATTCTATCAAAAGGGACATCCAAATCTTTTGTAAGCTGATCATACATCGGGTTTGCAGCTACAACAAGTTGAGATTCCAATGTTCCTGGTGCCGCATCGTATCCTGTATGGATAATTGCACTGTTTGACTTAGAGGCATCTCCTCCTATATCGTCTCTCATATCTACTACTGTCGTATTTATCTTATACTTAGATAATTCTCTCGCGATAGCACATCCTACCGCACCTGCTCCAATTACTACTACATCTGTCTTCATTCTTTTTTACCTCCTGGTATTTCTAGGTATTATATTTTTATTTGGAAAAAATAGTTTTCAAATGACTTTATTTTAAAATTGATTTTTTACATTTTATGGATAATTTTCTCACTATCCAATATCTCTTATTTCACATGAGTAAATTCCTCATTTTTGCAAAGCATTTCTTACTTCACTCGCTCTGTCTCAATCCATCCTTTTGATCTCTCAACTGCTCGATGCCATTGATACAGTAATTCTTCTCTTGTCTTTTCATCCATCTGTGGCTCAAATCTTTTTGCTAATTTCCAATTTGCTTCTAATTCCTTAAAATCATGGAATTCCCTGATTCCATACGCCGCAAGATAGGCCGCTCCGAGTGCTGTTGTATCAACAATCTCAGGAACCTCAACTGGAATTCCTAAAATATCTGCCTGGAACTGCATTAAGAAATCATTTGCGGAGGCTCCGCCATCCACACGCATTACCTTAATCTTAATTCCAGAATCCTTTTCCATCACATCTAAATTATCTTTTACCTGATAAGCCATACTCTCAAGTGTCGCTCTAACAATCTGCTCTCTTCCCGTACCTCCTGTAATACCTACAAAAGTTCCTCTCGCATACTGATCCCAGTGAGGAGCTGCAAGTCCTGCAAAAGCTGGAACAAAAAATACTCCGCCTGTATCTGGCACTGATTTTGCAAGTTCCTCCGTCTGTGCCGCATGAGTAATAATCTGTAATTTATCTCTTAACCACTGCACTGCCGCTCCAGCGATATAAATGCCACCGTCAAGTGCAAATGTAATATCTTTTCCTCTATTCAATCCCCAACCAACCGTTGTGAGCAATCCATTTTCAGAATAAACTGGCTTATTACCTGTATTCATCAACATAAAACATCCTGTTCCATATGTCGTCTTTACCGTTCCTTCTTTAAAACATGCCTGCCCAAAAAGTGCCGCCTGCTGGTCTACAACAGAGCCCGAAATCGGAACAATTGCTCCAAAGAAATCAAGTGGATCAGTATGTCCAAAAATAGTGGAACTATCTTTAATCTCTGGAAGAATATTCTTTGGAATATCGAGTGTTTCCAATATTTCATCGTCCCATTGCCCTGTATGTATATTTAAAAGCATTGTTCTCGATGCCGTAGAATAATCTGTCGCACAAACTCTTCCATGTGTTAATTTCCAAATCATCCATGTATCTAATGTACCTGCGATAATTCTTCCCTGATTTATTTTTTCTTTCACACCTGGCACATTATCGATAATCCACTTAATCTTTGTGGCACTAAAATAGGCATCTACAATAAGCCCTGTCTTTTCGCGAATCATATCTCCATATTTTTTTGTAATCTCATCCGCCTCTTCTGCCGTTCTTCTATCTTGCCAGACAATTGCATTGTATACTGGAACACCTGAAACTTTATCCCAGAGCATTACCGTCTCACCTTGATTATCCATACCGATACAAGTAATATCTTCCTCCGTAATTCCAGCTTCTTTTGTTGCTATATCAATTGTCTCCAAAATATTTCTCCATATTTCCATCGGATCATGCTCCACCCAGCCTGGCTTTGGATAATACTGTGTATGCTCCTTATATCCTCTTGAAACCTTATTCCAATTTTCATCAAAAATCATAACTGTCGTTCCAGTTGTCCCTTGATCCAAGCCTAAAAAATATTTACTCATTTCTACTCCATCTCCTTTTTACTCCTAGAAACTTTCCTTCTCCTTGAAAATGTTTTTATAATTTTCTTCTCTTTCCTTTTGCTAAACTCTTTCTATGCTACTAGCTCTTTTGATTCCTCTGTCATATTTTTTGTCATAAAATAAGCCAAAATAACTGCTGCCACACCAGCCACTAATTTTCCAATTACAACTGGTGTAATCATCGCAGGCTGTACACCCGCTGTAAATCCCAGATGGTCTCCGAGTGCTGCCGTTGCTGGCACGAGCCATGCTGTGTTAATAATAATTCCTCGCTTTTTCATATCCTTCATCATTGTATAGACTGGAACAGAATTTGCTAAAGTAAATACAAGTCCTGCCGCACTTGTCGTATCCATTCCCATTTTTCTTCCAATTGCGTTAAGTGGTTTGTCTAAAACCTTTACTAATATAGCGAGAACTGGAAATGTTCCAAGAAGTACAATAGCAATTCCCGATATAGCATTCATACCATCCATAATCGGTGCCATTCCCTTTATAATGACAATTCCCGTAATATACTCAAATGCCGCGCAGGCAAGTCCAATATAAATTACAATTGTGATAAACTGACCAAAGATTGTACATCCCTTTATCATCTTATCTGGTATCATTTTAAGTCCTAACGCTAAAATAATAGAAATTACTAAGATTGGAATTGTATTTCTAATAACTAGATTAAGAGAAAATCCTGCAATCATTCCTCCGACAATACATCCAATTGGAATTGTAATAAGACCAATCAGTAACCCCTGTGAGAAATAATGCGTATCTTCCTTCTCGATTAATCCAAGTCCAACCGGAATAGAAAATACTAACGTACATCCAAGCATCGATGCCACGATATTGCCTGAAAATAATCCTGCCTGCTCATTTTGTGCAAGCTCCATCGCCAGGGAGTAGCCCCCATATCATTTGCTAAAATGGAGCCGAAAAGTGCGGGGTCTGCTCCAATCGCCTTACAAGCTGGAATAATAATCGGTCCCAGTAAATTTGAAATAACTGGTGCTAAACAGACAATTCCAACCATTCCAAGTGCTAAAGATCCCATTGCCTGAAAACCTTCATCAAACTTTTCTCCAAGCCCGAGATGATTTCCTGTAATTTTATCCGCCGCCCCGATCAATGCTCCAAACGCCATAATCCACAAAATAATTTGATCAAATGTCATTTTTCTTCTCCTATAGGAAGCAGAGTTTCTTTTCTAAACGGTCGTTTTGCTCTGCTGACACAACTAACTCTATCTTCCTCCTCGCAGCTACTTCTACAAGTATATTTCTGCGGTTTTATCATCCATTTTTTGTTGCTCCCAGTGAACCAAGTTCACGAAAAGATATGGCCATTATCTCTTTGTTAAATACACAATATCACACATATTATTTTTGTGCAAATCCTCAAAATTGTATTTTTTTGTGGATTATTGATAAATTAAACGCAAAAAAAATATGGGATTCGTCCTGATTCACAACTTTTCCCACATTAATTTCATTTATATTCACAATATAAATTATAGAGATTAAAAATAAACTAAACTAAAACTACATCAATTCCTTTTTCTCGAAGCTTCCTTATGTATTTCTTATCCGTTTTATTGTCGGCAACTAATATATCTATTTGTTCCAAAGAACAAACTTGGTTTAGCGCTTTGCTTCCAAATTTCGTATAGTCTGCTAATGCGATCACTTGTTTCGCATGCTTTATATAATGTCGTCTTAAATTTGTCTCCTCTATATGATAATCCATCACACCATTTTCCAAAGTAAGGCATCCCACTCCGAGAAATAATTTTTCTACATAAAATCGGTCGATAATATCTTCTGCCCAATATCCCGAGGTCGTTCCTTCGCCTTTTCTAACAACTCCTCCAAGCATAATTACTGTAATTTGTGATTCATCCATAAGCTCTAAAGCAATTTTAATAGAATTTGTGAGAACAGTAATATTCTTTTTTCCTTTTAAAAACTTGGCAAATTCTAATGTTGTCGTACCAATATCAATAATAATTACATCTCCGTCTTCCACAAGAGAGGCCGCTTTTTTTCCAATCAGAAGCTTTTCTTCGAAATTTTTCACCTCTCGATAAGAAAAATCTGGCTCCACACTATAATTTAGATTAAGTACAGCACCTCCATGCACCCTCTTTATAATCCCATCCTTTTCTAAATCCGCCAAATCTCTTCTTATTGTCTCCATCGATACCTTAAACGTAGCTGCCAGCTCATTTGCCCTTATTATCTTATTTTCTGAAATTAACCGAATAATCTCATCTTTCCTTTGTACTTTCATCTTTTACCGCTCCTCCATCTTAAAAGAAAACATTCTTTCATCATCTTTATATTTATCATAAATTACTTCATAACAAACTACAAAAACTCTTGCTCATCGCTTTAAATTTTAATTTATCCTTTACATAAATCTGTATCAAATATATTATTTTCTCTCTAAATTTTTCCTTTTGCGATTTTTTTTAAATACCACAATTTCACCACAGATTTTACGGTTAGTTTTCACAAAAATATATAATTTGAAAAATTTTTTCTTCCCTTTTTCTTCGTTCCATGACTATTTTTAGTATACCATTTTAGAAACTTCTTGTGAACTCCAATAATTAGAAATAACTTAAACAAAAAACTCGCTCCCCCTATACCAATACCAAAAGATAATACTATACATCTGCTCTTATTCATAAATCTTGACAGGATATCAAACTTACTTTAATGTAACTATATGGATTATTTCAAAGGAGGAGGATCTACTTTATGGAATTAAAACATCTTGAATACTTTCTTTCCTGCGCCAGAAATTCATCTTTGACCTTGGCAGCAGAAGAATTATATACAACTCAACCCCATGTCAGTATGGTAATCAAGAGCCTAGAAAAAGAGTTAGGCGTAACACTTTTTCACCGCAAATCTAAAGGAATCGAGTTAACCGAGGAGGGAAAACAAATTTATAGTTATGCCGTCAATGCTCTAAAAAATGCAGAGCTTATTAAATTAGTCAGTCAATCACAAAAAAAGCATACTGTTTTAATTGCTACAAATAATAGCAGCAATATGGCGGTACTTCTCACCAATTATTTTAAACAGTTTCAACAGGGACAATTGTTTTTAAAATTTACAGAATGTGGAATTGAAAAAATGCTCACTCTACTCTCCTATCATGAGTACGATCTAGGTTTCTTATTTGTACCAGACAATAAACGCTCTGCCTTGCGTTATATGCTTGAAAAAAGACATTTGGAATTTGTCCCCCTACTCAATACCGATCTTGTCTTATATGTAGGAAAAAATAATCCTTTATTTGGACAAAAATCAATTGAACCTGAAAAATTATTAGAGCTAGATTTTATCCAATTGGAGGATGATTTCTTTACTGTGGAAGATCTCCTCGACAGCGTTCCTTCTTATCGGACCAAAAAACCTTATTTAAACCGTGTCGTCATGACAAACAGCGACCATATGATGATTCGTATGCTTGACCAGACAAATTTATGTAATTTGGGAAGTTACTGGCTAAAAGATATGTACCGTCAATATGATTTCCAGCGTATCTCTATCCATGGAATGGAACACCGAATTACCTTCGGATATATCTACTACAAATCAAAAGAACAAAAGGAAGAAGTGAAATCTTTTCTTCATTTTGTAAAGAAAATTTTAGAATTGGATATATAATCAGAAACTATACTCTTTACACATACCATGTTTTATAACCTATGATTCTCCAAAAACCTATTTGCATAGTTTTATTAAGGGAATCATCTTTCATATCATATAACAATTTATTATGATATACATATAAATAATTGAAAATACCCTAGTTTTATCCACAATGATATAATTAAAATAATATATTATTGGAGGATAATTCTTATGAAGTTAAAAAAACTGAATGGAACAGAAGTACATATGGATAATGGCTCAATCGGCAAGACATTACTCCTATTTGCAGCGCCTATTCTTTTATCGCAAATTTTACAGCAGTTTTATAATATTGCAGATTGTATGGTCATCGGACATTTCGGTGGAAGCTTCGGATTGGCGGCAGTAGGCGTGGCAGGTCTTATTCTCTCTGTCATCATTAATTTTTTTATCGGGTTTTCTGTCGGTGTCAGCGCCGTCACTTCGAATTTATTTGGTGCGTATGAATACCAAAAATTAAAAAAAACAATTTATACCGTAATCATCCTAGCCATTTTTTTCGGTGCCATTATTACTATTGTCGGTGAAATTTATGGAAATGTATTTTTAAGATGCCTAAACTGCCCTGAGGAAACATTACCCGCAGCAACACTTTATCTTAGAATCTGTATGCTTGGAATGATTCCTCAACTGCTCTACAATATAGGAAATGCCATTTTAAGATCACTTGGAAATACAAAATCATCTCTTCTTTTTTTATTATGTTCCTCTATACTCAATTTAATTTTAGATATCATTTTTGTTATCGGATTTCATTTTGGCTTAGAAGGAGCAGCATGGGCTACGCTCTTATCTCAGTGGCTCCTTGGCATCATTATGATAGGAAAATTGATGAGACTTGACCCTTCCTATCGACTTTCTTTTTTTGAAAAACCTTTGCCTATTTTAGAATTACTACGAATTCTTCGTCTTGGTATTCCTTCCGGGATGCAGGCCGTATTTATGAGTATCTCCTCCCTTGTCATTCAGGCAAGTATCAATGAATTTGGTTATGCTGCCATGTCTGGTATGACTGTATATGCAAAAATAGAAGGTTTCCTCTACTATCCAGCCTTTTCTTACGGCATGGCTTTGACCGGATTTATTGGTCAAAATATCGGCGCAAAACGTATGGACCGCGTACAAGAAGCAATGAGAAAAAGTTTAAAAACTGCAATCAGCATTACTTTCATTTTAAGCATACTCTTACTTATTTTCGCAAAATATATTTTACTTTGTTTCACTGTTGATCCAGATATCCTTCATAACGGATTGCAAGCTGTATACTATACCTTTCCTTGCTATTTTCTATATTCAATCAACCAAGTATATATGGGCGGACTAAAAGGCATGGGAAAAACTGAATTTCCCATGCTCTGCTCGATGATTTGCTATTGTTTCTTCCGAGTACTATGGTGTCAATATTTTCTGCCTATATGGTGGGATATGCGCGTTGTATATACTTCTTACGATGTCAGTTGGGTTATTATGGTCGTACTTTTATCCATTCATTATAACCGCATAATAACTGGATTATTGAAAAAAGAAATCACTGCTTTAAAATAATATGATTCCTATCTATATTTCTAGTCGTAAAATATGCCAAAATAAGCGCCGCTACGCCAGCTGTCAGCTTCCCAACTACAACTGGTACAATCATGGTGGGCTGTACGCCCGCCGTGAACCCTAAATGGGCTCCAAATACTGAGGTTGCGGACACAATCCACGCTGTATTCATAATAATGCCTCTTTTTGTCATATCTTTCATCATTGTATAAACCGGAACCGAATTTGCTAGTGTAAATACAATTCCTGCGGCACTTATAGAATCCATCCCTATTTTTCTCCCAATCATATTTAATGGTTTATCTAATATTTTTACCAAAATGGTGAGAATCGGAAATGTGCCGAGTAGTACAATGGCAATTCCTGCGACAGTATTCATTCCATCCATAATCGGCGCCATCCCTTCTATAATCGCAATTCCTGTAAGATATTCAAACGCCGCACACGCAAGTCCAATATAAATTAAAATTGTAATGGTCTGTCCAAAAATTGTACATCCTTTTATCATCTTATCTGGCATTGCTTTTAGTCCTAATGCTAAAATAACAGAGATAACTAAAATTGGCAGTGTATTTTTAATAACTAGACGAAGAGAAAATCCCGCAACACTTCCTCCAACAATACATCCGATTGGAATAGTAATAAATCCAATCAATAATCCCTGCGAAAAATAATAAATATCTTCTTTTTCCATTAACCTAAGTCCAACTGGAATAGAAAATACTAAGGTACATCCAAACATCGCTGCCACAATCGTCCCCACAAATAATCCAGCCTGCTCACTTTGTGCAAGCTCCATCGCCAGAGAATAACCACCCATATCATTTGCCAAAATAGCTCCAAATAACGCTGGATCTGCCCCAATTGCCATACAAATAGGAATAATAACTGGTCCAAGCAAATCTGAGATAACTGGTGCCAGACAGACAATTCCGACCATTCCAAGTGCTAGAGAGCCCATCGCTCGAAATCCCTCATCAAACCGTTCTCCAATTTTAAAATGATTCCCAGTAATTTTATCTACTGCCCCAATTAAAACTCCAAACGCTATCATCCACAAAATAATCTGGTCAAATGCCATCTCTTCACCTCATTTGTATTTTTTTAGGCAAAAACCAATTCTTTTTTCATTGATTCTTGCCTATTCTTTCATCTTTAACTCAAACTCTCGCAACTTTAGTTATGGGTCATCGACTATTACTCTTCTATCTGCTCTATATATTTTTTTGTCTTTTTTATGAGCTTTTTTAAATTTTTAATATCTTTTATCGTGTTTCCCGTCTCCAAGGAATGATTTGCATCTTTAATCTTTACAAGATATAATTTTTTCTTTTCACATTCTTCCTCTATATCTTTTGTCCTAGCCCAAGGATCAGAAGTTCCGTGAAATATAATTCCATCTTGCTCTATCACTTCAAAACTCTCTATCACTGGCGTATAAAAAATATTCTTTGTCTTAAGCTGATGTCTAGAAGCATAGACCGAGGATATAGCTGTTCCGATGCTTTTTGAGATACACAAAATATGCTCGTATTTTGAAAAATCGATATGTTTTAAAATCTCTTCCGTCTGCTCTACACCAGACTGAAATGCCTCCAACATCTTTTCTCGATTTCCTTTTATATCCTTTGAGAAATTCTTATATTGTACTTCAACTATCTCATATCCATAATGAATTGCAAGCTTTTTGGCATAATACAAAAGTGGTTTGTCCACATGATATCCAATTCCTGGAAATATAATTGCAATCTTCATTTTATTCATTCCTTTCCTTCTAAAAGACCGCCTGACTCGCAACTAAAATCACGAGTATGCGGCGGTCGCTAATTAAAATTTTTTAGTTCCTAGCACTAAAACTTTAAACTTCTCTGTTTTATCTTTCGAATAATCAGTTAGATTACTTTCCAATCTTTAGATATAATAAACTTTCTTTGTATTAAGACAAATACATGCAAGTCTGCCTCCAAATACTTTTCCACAATCAATCGCAATATGTCGATTCTTTACAATAATTTTCCCAGAATTTCCACTTTGCAATATTGTCGGTGTATGTCCAGTCACTAAATATTTATTTTTAAAATATACCTTGCTATAATCCGTTGGATGGAAAATAAGCTCCTCAATTGAGTAATCATCTAACTCCCTATCTGGTGAAAAATTATCAAGTCCCGCATGAACTAAAATATATTCCTTCTTATCAATCGTCACGATATCATATGGCTCAAACTCCTCCAAATACTCAAGAATAAAGGAGCGCTCATCTACGTCAAGACTTTGGAACTGCTCTAATGTTACCTCACCACCATCTTCTTGCCATTTTCTCAATGTTCTCATCATTTCCTTATCTAAACTACTCTCTCCGTTGGCAAGAGTCTCCGTCAATTTGCTCAAAATTCTATACGCCACATACTCATGCTCTCCAATAATTGGATAAACATTAGGCCGCAGCATCATATCCTGTAAAACTTTAATTGGCTCCGGACCGTGGTCAATACAATTTCCTAATATATATAAATCGTCCTCATCTGAAAATTTAATCTTTTTTAACATTTTTTCATAGGCGTCAAATTCGCCATGAATACCAGCCATCACGTATATCATAATTATTCCTCCGTTCCGTAAAGATAAATCTATTATATCATAAGATAAATTGCAAGAAAAGTAGACTTTATGAATCTTCCCCTCATTCTAAAAAAGAGAAGAATCTTTATTATTATTCTTCTCTTTTTTCGCTTAGATTATGAAATTTTTTCTAAAAATAGTAATATTCTCCGTCATTCTTCCGTCTGCATTGGGATTTCCTTGCGAGTTAAAATTTCCATAAACTCATCTCCCGTAATTGTCTCCTTCTCGTATAAAAACTGTGCAATCTCATGCAGCTTTCTTTGATTATCAAGTAAAAGCTTCTTTGCTTTCTCATGCTGTGTTTTTACAAGCTCTACTACCTTTTTGTCAATCTCATTTTGGGTCTCAGCTGAACAAGCAAGTGATGTATCTCCACCAAGATACTGATTATTCACAGTCTCCATAGCGACCATATCAAATTCATCACTCATACCATATCTTGTAATCATCGCACGTGCAAGCTTTGTTGCCTGTTCAATATCATTGGCTGCACCTGTTGTAATCTGTCCAAATATAATCTCCTCAGCCGCACGTCCAGCAGTGAAAGTAGCAATTTTATTCTCAATCTCTTCTTTTGTCATCAAATATTTATCGCCCTGCTCCACTTGCATCGTATAACCAAGTGCTCCTGATGTACGAGGAATAATCGTAATCTTTTGAACTGGTGCGGAATGTGTCTGAAGTGCAGCTACAAGTGCATGACCAACCTCATGATAGGCAACCGTACATTTTTCCTTATCAGAGAGAATCGCATTTTTCTTTTGATATCCAGCAATAACGACTTCAACGCTCTCCTCCAAATCCGCCTGATAAACAATATGGCGATTATTGCGGACTGCTCGAAGCGCTGCTTCATTTACAATATTAGCAAGCTCAGCGCCAGATGCGCCAGATGCCATTCTCGCTATTGTATGGAAATTTACATTGTCTGCAAGCTTAATCTTCTTTGCGTGAACTTTCAAAATCGCTTCACGGCCTGCTAGATCTGGAAGCTCAACTGGAACTCTTCTATCGAAACGTCCTGGACGTGTGAGGGCGGGGTCTAAAGATTCTGGTCTATTTGTCGCTGCCAAAATAATAACACCTGTATTTCCACCAAATCCATCCATCTCTGTCAAAAGTTGGTTTAACGTCTGCTCTCTCTCATCATTTCCACCGATATGTCCCCCATCTCTTTTTTTACCGATAGCATCAATCTCATCGATAAAGACGATACAAGGAGCCTTCTCCTTCGCCTGTTGGAATAAGTCTCGCACCTTAGAAGCACCCATACCGACAAACATTTCAACAAATTCGGAACCAGACATAGAAAAAAATGGTACATTTGCCTCACCAGCTACTGCTTTCGCAAGCATTGTCTTACCAGTTCCTGGAGGACCGACTAAGAGAACACCTTTTGGCATTGAAGCACCAATATCGGAATATTTATTTGGATTATGAAGATAATCTACAATCTCGGCTAAATTTTCCTTTGCCTCATCTTCACCCGCTACGTCATCAAAACGAATCCCTTCAGAAGATGGTACATAAACTTTAGCATTGCTCTTACCCATGCCAAACATCATCGAATTTTTTCCACCCATATTTTGCATCATCTTCTTGCTCATTCTCTGACCTAGCCATAAAAATAGGGCAAGAGGAAGTATCGTAGTTATCAAAATGCTCACAATCGGTGACATCTGTTTTTGAATATCCTTTGTAAACTTTGCACCTGATTCATAAAGACGCTCTGTAAGCCCAGGATCATCCATAATTCCCGTCTTATATACCTTATTTTCATTCTTATCTGTAAATATAATCTCCGAGTCATTTACCTGCACTCTAGAAATATCTTTTTCTTCAATCATCTTCATAAAGGTTTCATATCCGACTTCCTTCATTCCATATTTAGATAACATCGGTGTGATAACCATATTAATGACAAGAAGAATAATTAATACAATACCGTAATAAAAAATCAACGGTTTTTTCGATGGTTTTACTTCCTTCATTCACTCTCTCCTTTTTATTCATAACTATTATTTTTGAATTTGAATGGTTACAAAACTATTTGTTTGTTATCATACAATATTTTATTCTTTTCTTATATAGACAAAAAAACAATTATGTAAAGATTTTTCTTTCAATTTTCTTACAATATCGAGAAAAGTTTATACTAAAAAAAAGAAAGAATAACTTTTATTTTTCTATATTTCATAAGACAAATTCTACTACAAAACGCTTCTATAATATAAAGTCATTTTTTTCCCTTTCTTTTTGATAACCAATATCTATACATTTATTATTTTTTGAAAATCTAATATCACCACTTACCAGTTGAATCAAAACCTTCGCTGCTTTCCTCACATCATCAATGCCGAGCATATCCCAGTCCTTCATGACTCCCCCAAGGGCATAAGCATAATATGTCACAATCATCTTTTTTTCAGCAATCGTATTGTCTGGAAAAAGTCGCTTCTTCTCTATCGCTTCCAAAAATGCTTCTCTTATCATCGAGACAACTAAATCAGCCACAATCTCTCCATAGTTACTTGCCATAATCTTTTCTCCATACTGCCTATGCTCTATAATAATACTAAGGCAATATTCTACAATCTCTTCTATACTCTTTTTATTTGCTAACTCCTCTGACAGATTATTGCCTTTTCTTTGAATATTCCATATAATCATATCTGGAATATCTTTAAAATGATAGTAAAAGGTCTGCCTTGTAATATGGCATTCCTCCACAATATCTGTCACAGTCAACTTTTTTCTATTCTTTTCATTGAGCAATCTCTCCCCCGCCTGCGCTATTTGAAGCTTCATCTCATTTGACATTTTTTCTCTCCTCATTTTTTGTACTTCTTTACTAAATTGTATCGAAATTGATACAAAAATTCAAGCAGCACTTCTTGATTTTTATGAACGAGCTCATATTTAAAACAATAAAATCACCACTTCAATCAATATACACATTTTCTATATTATCCAACAAACTTCCTGGATTTTTCTTATATTGAAGTGGAGAACATCCCATCATATGACGAAACTTTTTAATATAATAGCTCGTACTAGAAAAACCACAGCAAAATGCAATCTCTGTTATATTCATAGATGAATTATTAAGAAGTTCTAAGCTCTTCGCAATTCGATATTCTGTTAAGTATGTAATTGGAGACTTATGAAGCAATTTTTGAAAAATTTTACAACAATTACTTCGGCATACATTTCCAGCCTCTGCAATTTCTTCAAGCGTAAGCTTTTCCATATAATATTTATGAATATAAAAAGTCATATTTCGCAATTCTTTAATATATTTTTCATGTTTTTGCTCCTTTGCATCGTACGCATTTTTCATCAGTCGATATAAATATTTCCAAATATGAAAAACTCTCTGCATAATACTAAGTTCTATATCTTCGGCTTGATGCTCTATAATCGTATTTAAAATTTTTATATCACTAATAATTTTTAATCCATATGGATTTTTTTCATCAATCGATAAACACGGGCATCTTTCATCCTCTATAATCGTTTTCACATACTTTTCATAAATTACAGAATACATCTCCACAAGAGAAATCGGAATAATAACACAAATAAATTCACAATCTTCATTCTCCTTAGAGCAGCCATAATGTAGTTGGTTAGAATTCACAAAAATACCTTTCCCCTCAGTCAAAAGATACTCTTTTCCATTAACTGAATAATTCATTCTCCCTTTTACCACAACCATAAATTCTACATCCGTATGACAATGGACTACCGCTGATTTATTTGGATATTCACAAAGCCAATTTCTTTTTATATAGAATGGAAGATTAGGAATATTATACCGTACTACCTCTCTTCTACTTTTTAAATTTAATATTTGCGGGAGAACTTTATCCCTTCCACCTCTTTTCTCTTTTATCATACTATCCACACCAACTCTCCATCTTTTTTCTATCATTTTTATTTTTATTTAAATATAAATTATTCATTCTTTAATATACAATTGTTATATTATTATAGCATATTTTTCTATATTTTAAAGTTTTTTTAGAATATAATTTTGTTTACAAATACAGAAAATGTATGTTTATTATTTATTCGCTCCGAGGTTTCATAAAATATATATTTATATTTTATCAGGCGTAACCTTATTCAATAGATATATCCACATACTATACTTTCTTATAGAGTATAGGGCGTAACTGTTCAGAAAAATTTTAAAAATGAAACTTCCTCAATAAGGGATATCCCTTTTATTCACGGCGAAAAGATACTATTATCCCCAAAAAAGAAAGAATCATAGTACTTTTTATCTTTCCTCTTTTTCCGTAACTATGATTCTTTCTTTTTATCTCAATACTTCATTCATACTTCCTGTTCGATATCCTTTAAGATCAAGAGAGACATATGAAAATCCATATTCCATCAATTTTTCAGACACAGTCTGTCTAATATCTTCCTGTAAAAACTTTTCTATCTGCTCTGGAAGCACTTCGATTCTCGCAATATTTCCATGCACCCGCACGCGCATCTGTCTAAATCCCAGTTCAACTAATAATTTCTCACTCTTTTCTATCATCACGAGCTTTTCTTTCGTGATGATTTCCCCATACGGAATACGCGAAGATAGACAGGCAAAAGACGGCTTATCCCAAGTTGGTAACTCAAGCGCTTTTGAGAGATTGCGGATTTCTCGTTTCGTAAGCCTCACCTCTCTAAGTGGACTTCTAATATCAAGTTCTTTTATTGCCTGCATACCAGGTCTATAGTCTCCCTCATCATCCACATTGGAACCTTCAATTACATAATTCATTCCATATTTTTTTGCGATTTGTTTTAAATTTGAAAAAATTGATTTTTTACAAATATAGCAACGATTGTTTGGGTTTTGAGAAAATCCTGGAATATCCAGCTCGTTTACCTCACAAATATAATGTAAAATCCCTTCTTTTTTACAAAATTTTTTTGCCTCAGAAAATTCATCTTCTGTAAAAGAATTTGCTCTAATCGTCACGGCAATTGCCTTATCTCCAAGCATATCATGCGCCACTTTTAACAAAAATGTGGAATCCACGCCGCTAGAAAATGCCACCGCAACGCTTCCCATTTCTCTTAAAATACTTTGTAATTTTTCTAATTTTTCATATCTCATAAAAACTCCCCTTTCTTATTTTTTATGATTATATCTATAGGTTTTGAAATAGATAGCTTTTCCTAGTCAACACGTTTCGTTCCCGCATTTTGGGCTACAGATGCCATGGGATTTTGAGCGTGTTTGAACGAAGTGAGTTTGCTCTAACTCCCATAAATAGGCGGAGTAGCAAAAATTGTGAAATGCAGCGGGTTTGAAAAGTACAACGGGTTTCCTTAGGCCATCGATGTCTTTCTCCACATCTATCCTCACTCTTCCACGCCCTATAAATCTTAATCTTTCTATGAAAAAGACATAGATTTTAAAACTCATAAAATACAGTATATCTTCTTTCTTAATAAAATACAAGTATCCAAAAAAAGTGATTTTAAAGTCACATTTTTATATATTTAATTTTATCTCTTCTACATTGTTTTTTTCATAAAACGATTCCTCTCTCATAATATTTTCTGTCAAAATTTTTTAAATGTAAATTGACATCCCTATTCTACCTCGATATAATGCTCTATAAGGATTTTTATTATTTTGATAACTTTTCACGAAACTATAACTTAGACAGAATATTATATATCTTAACTTTGGCATAAAACAAAATGGTATAAATCTATACTATATAAACTATTTTTGCCACTGTATATTAGTATCAAAGGAACAGGAGTAAAATATGAAAAAAGTAGGAATTGTAACAGATAGTCATAGCAGTATCTCGCAGGAACTTGCAAAAGAGCTTGGCATTTACGTTCTCCCCATGCCTTTTTATTTTGGAGAAGAATGTTATTATGAGGGAATTAATTTAACAAGAGATGATTTCTTTCGCAAGATAGATGCCAATCAGACTGTGACAACCTCACAGCCTTCGCCTGCAGATGTCATGCAGATTTGGAAAGACGCCTTAAAAGAACATGAAGAAATTTTATATTTTCCTTTAAGCAGTGGTTTAAGCAGTTCCTGTGAGACTGCAACGGCTCTCGCTATGGATGATGAATTTAATGGCAAAGTATACGTTGTAGATAATGGCCGCATTGCCACACCGATGCACCGTTCCATTTTAGATGCTCTGCAAATGGTAAGTGAGGGGCTTTCTGCCAAAGATATCAAAAAAATTTTAGAAAAAACAAAAGATACTATGTCAATTTATATTATGGTAGATACTTTAGAATATTTAAAAAGAGGTGGAAGAATTACTGCCGCCTCCGCTTCTATTGGAACTCTCCTTAATATTAAACCAGTTCTCTCTCTTACAACTGGAAAGCTCGATGTTATAAAGAAATCTCGCGGAGTCAAAAAGGCAAAAAAGATTGCTATCGATGCAATGAAGTATGATTTGGAAACTAAATTTAAAGAATATTATGACAAGGGACAAGTATACCTTCTTGCGGCTTCCAGCGCTGATACAGAGGCTGCTGCCGCTTGGGTAGAAGAAATCAAAGAAGAATTCCCTGGTATGGATGTAATGTATGATGACCTTTCTCTTGGCATCTGCTGCCATATAGGTCCAAATGGATTTGGAATCGGATGTTCCTGTTATCCTCAATATTAGACTAATTTCTTCATCTTTAAATTTTATAGACTTATCATATTATTATCATATAAAAAAGATATCTTTTTCGTTGTGTTTTCTTCTATGGCTAGAAGACGAATAAGATATCTTTTTCTTATATTTTCCGTTCAATATCTCTTATTATTCTCTCTAAATTTTGGATAACAAATTTATATAATACTTATTTGTAAATTTTCGCATAACTAAGACTCTGAGTATCTAGCGATTATTTATCAAAATTCCATAAGTTATGATATATTTTTTCATAGACCATTATTTTTCATTATGTTATATTAAGCTCGTGAGAAGAAACACCCCTATCGTTGATTACAAAAAGAAAACTAAACAGAAGAATTCGCATTACGAATTCTACATATCAAATTATTGCCAAGTAATCCAAAGCTTCTTCTCACAAAATAAAAGAAAATACTATAAAAGATTATTATGTTCTTAGGAGAAAGAAGTATTATGAGAGAATATTTACAACGTTTAACCCCTAAAAAAATATTCTGGGTTGTATTTGGTGTAATTTTAATCGCCCTTTCCATCTCTTTTATGAGACTTTCTAATTGTGGAACAGATCCATTTACTTGTATGAATTTAGGTGTCAGTGGATTTTGGGGAATTCCATTTGGGAGCTATCAGCTTTGCATCAATATTATCTTACTTATTCCTATGGCTATTTGGTATCGTCGTGGAATTGGACTTGGAACTATTATCAATATGGCAGGAGTTGGATATATTTGTGATTTCTGCATGTTTATCTGGAAAAAACTCGGATTCACTCCTGACAGTTTCGTCAATCATTGGCCAATTCGCATTATCTTCATATTAATTGGTCTAATTTTACTCTGTATTGGTGTTGCTTTCTATATGGAATGTGACCTTGGTACTTCCCCTTACGATTCAGTTGCACCTATGATTGAAATGGGTACAAAAGGGAAACTTAAGTTTTCTATTGCCCGAATTATCACAGATATTATTTGCGTTATTATTGGATTTTTAACAGGAAGTGTTGTCGGCATTTCTACTATTATTACTGCTTTTGGCACCGGACCATTTGTCTCTTTCTTTAGAGAACATTTAGCTAAAAAACTCATAAATAGATAGAAAAATTTGAGTTCTTAATCCATATCTCAATTAAATCTATCAACTAACATAAACCATTTTTAAACATATTTTTCAGTAAATCTCAGTAAAAGGAAATCTTATAAAATGTAAAATTTCAATAAGATATAGCTATAATCTATTTGATTCGCACTAATACCTTATAAGAAAAATTTATTTTATAATATCCTCTTTTACTGAGTTTTTATATTTTCAAAATATATATGGAATTTAATATTCCAATTTTTACTCTAATTAGCTCGATTATTCCATATTCCTCGTTTGAGAAATCCGATAGATTATGATAAAATATATATAATAATGAGAATTTTAATCGTTACAGTTTAAGTGTACGAAAGGGGTATTTTGTATGGCAAAAAAGATATTAATGCTTACGGGAAGTCCTAGAAAGGGCGGCAATAGTAATGTATTGGCGACGGCTTTTGCTTCTGGCGCAAAGGCAGCTGGAAATGAAGTGAAATGCTACGATGCAACAAAACATCCAATGAAAGGATGTCAAGGGGATGGAAGCTGTCTTCCAAGAGGGTACTGTGGTGTACCAGAGATAAAGGAATTTCATGAATTAATGTGTTGGGCAGATGTTCTTGTTATTATTTCTCCGGTTTATTGGAAGGGCTTCTCTTCTCAACTTAAAACAATCATTGACCATTTGCGCCCTTATGCTGGAGAAGCCGGAAGAGCACTCTGTACAGTACAGGAATCTTATTTAATCGCTACTGCTCGTATTCCATCGGAAGCTGAAGATGCATTCTCCGCTCTAAAGGATGAGTTTGAACATATTAATCACGTGCTTAAATTTAAAGATTGTGGTCATCTCCTAGTAGGCGGGGTAAATGAAGTGGGAGATATTGAGACAAAGCCAGAGGCCATTGCCCAGGCAATCACAATGGGATTCCAAGTATAATTTTTTCCCGCAAAGTTACAGACCAATCTATATTTTCAAACAATAAATACATAATCATTATCATTTGAATTATAACTATTTATAGAGCAGACTCAAAAACCAGTAAAATAAGCAACTATAAGAATAATACAAATAGACATAGTTCTATGCAAAAAAGTCACTATAAGAATAAATTTTCTAAAAAGATTTTTCCCTTATAGTGACTTTTACCTTTTATCGATTTATTTTAATAATTTTTTACTCTCACAATACTCTTTTCCCCTCTAACTACTAATCGCATTTCCAGTATAGAGCTGATAATATTTTCCCTTCTGTGCAATTAACTCGTCATGACTTCCTCGCTCAATAATTCTTCCCTGCTCTAATACCATAATACAATCTGCATTTTTAATTGTAGAAAGTCGATGAGCGATGACAAAGGTCGTTCTTCCCTTCATCAGCTTATCCATACCGTCTTGCACAATTCTCTCAGTACGAGTATCAATGGAGCTTGTCGCTTCGTCCAAAATTAATACTGGCGGATCTGCAATCGCTGCTCTTGCGATGGAGAGAAGTTGTCTTTGTCCCTGGCTTAGACTCGCACCATCTCCTGTGAGAACTGTATCATAGCCGTTTGATAAATGACGAATAAAGGAATCCGCATTTGCCAATTTTGCTGCTGCAATAACCTCTTCATCCGTTGCGTCCAATTTACCGAAACGAATATTTTCTCTAACTGTTCCAGTAAATAAATGGGTATCCTGCAAAACAATTCCGAGAGAATGGCGAAGATCTGACTTTTTAATCTTATTAATATTAATTCCGTCGTATCGAATCTTACCGTCTTGAATATCGTAAAAACGATTAATCAAGTTTGTTATCGTAGTCTTTCCAGCACCTGTGGAACCAACAAATGCAATTTTCTGACCTGGTGTCGCAAAAAGCTTAACATCATGAAGAACAATCTTCTTATCATCATATCCAAAATCTACACCATCAAATACGACATCACCCTTTAATTCCACATAATCCACAGATTTATCTGCTTGGTGCACATGCTTCCAAGCCCAACGACCTGTTCTCTCTTCCGTCTCAGTTAGCTTACCATTTTCTTCCTTCGCATTTACAAGTGTAACATATCCGTTATCTGTTTCTGGCTGTTCATCCATCAAATTAAAAATACGCTCTGCACCTGCAAGCGCCATAACGACAGAGTTTAACTGCTGACTCACCTGATTGATTGGCATACTAAAGCTCTTATTAAAAGTCAAAAAGCTGGCGAGTGCACCGACTGTCAAACCACCGATTCCACCGAGTGCCAATGCACCACCCACGATGGCACAAACTACATAACTAATATTTCCCATCTGAGCATTTACTGGCCCAAGCAAGTTTGCAAACGTATTCGCTTTATCTGAACTCTGATAAAGTTTTTCGTTAAGCTCATAAAATTTCTCTATATTTTCTTCCTCGTGACAGAAAACTTTTACAACCTTTTGTCCCTTCATCATCTCCTCGATAAAGCCATTTACAGTACCTAAGTTTTTCTGTTGCTCTAAGAAATATTTTCCACTCTGGCCAGCAACATTTTTTGTTGCGAAAACCATCAGCGCTACCATGACTAATGTCACGCCAGTTAACGGAATGCTAAGAGAAATCATACTAATTAACACACTAATAATTGTAATAGCGCTATTAAATACTTGAGGTAAACTCTGGCTTACCATCTGACGAAGAGTATCAACGTCATTTGTATAAATAGACATAATATCTCCATGTTTATGGGTGTCAAAATATTTAATTGGCAATGTCTCCATATGAGAGAATAAATCAACACGAACTTGATGGAGCATTCCTTGTGTAACTATTACCATGATTCGATTATAAGTGTAAGTGGATATAACACCGATGCCATAAAAACAGGCGACTTTTATAATTGCTCTTGCTAAAGGCGAAAAATCAGTTCCTCCAGTTTTCAATAAAGGCGTGATATAATCATCAATCAATGTTTTTTGGAATAGGGTTCCCTGCACATTTGCCAGCACACTAATCAAAATCAGAGCCATGACTAAAATTAAATGTATCGCATAATTTTTCATAATATACTTCATCAATCTTTTGAAAGTCTGCCATGGATTAGCAGCTGCTTTTCTTCGTCCTGCCGGAGGCATTCCCTTCCCAGTTTTTTTGGATTTTCTTGGTGCCATTATGCCTCACCTCCATTTTCATCAAAATCTCCACCACCACTTGTCTGAGACTCATAAACCTCTCTATAAATTTCATTTGTCTCTAAGAGCTGCTCATGCGTTCCAAGTCCATCAATTCTTCCATCATCCATAACGATAATACGGTCTGCATTTTGTACACTAGAAATACGCTGTGCAATAATAAGCTTTGTCGTATCTGGAATCTCCTGTGCAAATGCTTTGCGGATTTTTGCATCTGTAGCCGTATCAACTGCACTTGTACTATCATCAAGAATTAAGATTTTTGGTTTCTTTAATAATGCTCTGGCAATACAAAGACGCTGCTTTTGACCTCCAGAAACATTATTACCACCCTGCTCGATATATGTATCATATCTCTCAGGCATTTTTTCAATAAACTCATCAGCGCACGCCAATTGACAGACACGGATACATTCCTCCTCGCTCGCATTTTTATCTCCCCATCTTAGGTTATCTAAAATAGTTCCAGAAAAGAGAACATTATTTTGTAATACAACAGATACTTGATTACGAAGAGAATCCATATCGTATTCTTTTACATTATGTCCACCGACAAAAACTGTACCGTCTGTTACATCGTAAAGACGGCTAATCAAGTTAACCAGACTTGTCTTGGCGCTTCCTGTTCCACCGATAATACCGATTGTCTCTCCAGGATTAATATCAAGATTAATATTTTTTAATACTGGCTCCTCATTATCTTTATAATAAGCGAAATTTACATTTTCAAATTTAATACTTCCGTCTGGAACCTCATAGATTGGATTTTCAGGATTTTTTAAATCGCTCTTTTCATTTAAAACTTCTGTAATACGTCTTGCACTGGCAATACTCATCGTAACCATGACAAAAATCATTGCCACCAGCATAAGACTCATTAAAATATTCATACAGTATGCCAAGAGACTCATAAGCTCTCCCGTCGTAAGATTACTGACAACAATCATCTTTGCACCAATCCAGCTAATGAAAAGAATACAAGCATAAACTGTAAACTGCATAATTGGCATAGTTATAATAACATTCCTCTCAGCTCTCTTAAATAATTTCTGAATATTCTCGCTCGCTCGAATAAACTTAGATGTCTCCTTCTCTTCTCTTACATATGCCTTTACTACACGAATGGCAGATACATTTTCCTGTACTGACGCATTTAATTCATCGTACTTTGGAAATACCATCTGAAAATATTTTGTCGCTCTTCGAATAATAAAAAATAAAATAACACCAAGAATCATAAGAGCAACTAAATAAATACTCGCTATTCTTGAATTAATAGAAAACGCCATAACCATCGCACAAAGCATACTAGCAGGCGCCCTAAAACACATACGTAAAATCATCTGATATGCATTTTGAATATTCGTTACATCTGTCGTAAGACGGGTTACAAGACCTGCCGTACTAAATTTATCCAAATTTGAGAAAGAAAATTTCTGAATATTTTCAAACATCGCATTTCTCAAATTTCTAGCAAAACCTGTAGATGCTCTTGCACCAAAACGACCGCCAGCTACACCAGCAGCCAATCCAAGAACAGCCATCACAACCATCCATGCCCCTACAACATAAATATGATGAAGGTTCCCCTTCTCAACTCCATCATCGATAATGGAAGCCATCAAGAGCGGAATTAACGTCTCAAATAACACTTCCAAAATCATAAAAACTGGAGTCAAAATAGAATCTTTTTTGAACTCCTTAATATGAGCTCCTAATGTTTTTAACATTATAGCTTCTCCTCCTTTTATTCAAATTACTTAGTTTAATAAAAGTCGACATTCTGCCAAAAACTTTCATTCTAAATTTTTTCTCATTTTTTCAATTAATTTAAAAAAATAATTCAGTTCTTCTTCTGATATACCTAATACAATTTGCTTTTCTGTAGCCTGTACTGCTTCATAGCTAACCTTTTTAGCCCAGATTCCCTTCTCCGTCAGTACAAGCTTCTTCAATCTGGCATCTCTTGGCACACTCTCTCGATTAATTAATCCTTTTTTCTCCATAAGCTTTACAATATTAGTCACGGTGGAACGATTAATGCCAAACTGTGTTTCTATATCCTTTTGATAAATATCTCGCTCTTGGTTCTCATAAAGATATGACAAAATCCACCCATGCATTACTGTGACTTCATCTAAATTCATAGAACGAGCCTGTGCCATCGTATTACGCATCAAAAGATTATCGAGCCTGCGCAAATGATAACCAACATGTTTACAGTTATCGCATTTCATTTTCTCCCTCCTTTGCTCGTTATTTTACAATTAGTTTGTTTCCTAACTGTTTGCTATAAAACATTATAGGGCTGACATATTATATTGTCAACCCTAAAAAATAATATACACAAAATTCTCACAAATTATTTTTCAAAAAACTCTTCTCTTTCATATATCTATTATTTCACAGAATAAAGCTTTACAATTTCTTTCAATATCTGTACTTCCGTGTCCATCCCCTCCACTGTGATATGCTCATATGGTCCATGGAAAGCATGACCTCCAGTTCCAAGATTAGGGCAAGGAAGTCCCATAAAGGAAAGTCTTGCGCCATCTGTACCACCACGAATCGGAACTTCTATAGATTCCTTACCTGTCACAATCTTTCCAGCTTTTTTTGCATTTTCAATCAAATGCATGCATGGCTCTATTTTTTCCCGCATATTACGGTACTCTTCTATAATTTTTACACTTACCGTATCCTCTCCATATTTCTCATTTAAAAGCTTACCATTATGTTTTAACATCTCTAAGCGAAAGTCAAATATTGCAGCATTATGGTCTCTCACGATATATTTCAGTCTGGCATTTGAGACATCTCCGCTCATATTGTAAAGATGGAAAAATCCCTCATATCCTTCTGTATGTCGAGGTATATTCCCACTTGGAAGCATCTGATTAAACTCCATCGCAACTAAAGAAGCATTAATCATCTTATCTTTACTATCTCCTGGATGAATAGCAAATCCCGTTATCTCAATATCAGCTTCCGCCGCATTAAAGTTTTCAAATTCAATTTCATTTTCTGCACCGCCATCTACAGTATAAGCGAAATCTGCGCCAAATCTTTCCACATCAAAAAAATCTGCGCCACGACCAATCTCCTCATCTGGTGTAAATGCAATACAAATCCTTCCATGAGAAATTCCTTCTTTTATGATTTCTTCTGCCATCGTCATAATCTCAGACACACCAGCTTTGTCATCTGCTCCAAGAAGTGTAGTTCCATCTGTTGTAATTAAAGTTCTTCCCACAAAGTTTTGAAGATGCGGAAAATCCTTCACAGATAATACTCTCCCGCTCTCTCCAAGCTTCACATCTTTTCCATCATAATATTCAATAATCTGTGGATTTACATTTTCTCCCGAGAAATCTGGCGCCGTATCCATATGAGCGATAAAACCAATTTTAGTAGCATCCTCATACCCTCTTGTCGCTGGAATTTCACCATATACATAACATTTTTCATCTACACGGACATTTTCAAGTCCGAGACCTTTCATTTCCTCCACTAGCTTATTGGCAAGATTAAATTGGCGGGAAGTACTTGGAGTACAGCCGCTTTCCTCATCACTTGTCGTATATATTTTTACATAGTTTAAAAATCGCTCGTAAGCTCTCATGCTTTAACTTCCTTTCTTTATATTTTATGCTTAAAAACTTATACTCTCCAATCATACTGCCTCTCATACCTTATAGGCTGAAAAACAGCTTCACTATTTCATAAAGTATACTTTGTGAAGCAGTGGGCAGAGACGCCGAGAGAGC
>CAYTNV010000035.1:0-31880 GCA_964439395.1 uncultured Blautia sp.
ATGCAACACCTGTACCTGATGTGTCACCCATATTACCGAATGCCATCATCTGTACGTTTACAGCAGTACCCCATGAATAAGGGATATCGTTGTCACGACGATATACATTAGCTCTTGGGTTATCCCATGAACGGAATACGGCTTTAATAGCTTCCATTAACTGCTCCTTAGGATCAACTGGGAAGTCTTTGCCAATTTTTTCTTTATACTCAGCTTTAAACTGAGAAGCTAATTCTTTTAAGTCTTCAGCTGTCAATTCAACGTCCTGTGTAACGCCTTTTTCAGCTTTCATTTTATCGATTAACTCTTCGAAGTATTTCTTGCCAACTTCCATAACTACGTCAGAGAACATCTGGATAAATCTTCTATAGCAATCCCATGCCCAACGTGGGTTACCAGATTTGGCTGCTAATACTTCTACTACTTCTTCGTTTAGACCAAGATTTAAGATTGTATCCATCATACCTGGCATAGAAGCTCTAGCACCAGAACGTACGGAAACGAGAAGTGGATTCTCTTTATCACCGAATTTCTTTCCTGTGATTCCTTCCATTTTCTCGATATGCTCCATGATCTGAGCTGTAATCTCATCGTTAATCATTTTTCCGTCTTCATAGTACTGTGTACAAGCCTCAGTTGTAATTGTAAAGCCCTGTGGTACTGGAAGACCAAGATTTGTCATTTCTGCCAAGTTAGCACCTTTACCACCAAGAAGGTTTCTCATATCAGCATTACCTTCAGTGAATAAATATACCCATTTTGCCATTGGTTTATTCCCTCCTAAATAATCGTTCGTTTGTCACAAAGTAATCCTTAATTCCTTGTAACGATAATCAGTTTTGCATGAATTTTCTCATACATTTAAGCGACAAAATGGCGCAACCTTAAAAACGCACATTCTGTCCACTATTTTTAGTATAGCATACTGGAAAAAAAATACTAGTGCTTTCTTTCATGTATACAGTATACTTTTCTCGTTTTTTGATACAATTTAAAGAATTTTCTTTTCAATAAGAGAAAAATTTGCTCTCATAAGAAGAATAGTTTCAATAACTCCTCTTACTTTCCACAAATATGTCTGTTTTGTAATTGACTTTTTTCTTATATCTTTTTTATCTATTAAAAAAGAAAAATTATATTCCCCATACTGTCACAACTTTTATTTTCTCTTGTAAAAACCTTCCACTTCATGACTAACTAAGGCTATAAGTATGCAGTTACCATTTATTAAACATTTTATAATATAAATTTTTATAAACAAGTTTCTATTATACCGTAGAATATCTTTCATATATCTTTATAGAAACTTTTCAAAAATTTTTATACAAAAATAGATAGACTATTATAGCCTATCTATTTTTAACAATTATTATATTCACTATCCTAATTAAAATGATAATCTCTTAGCTAAGTAATGTGTTAAATCCTTAATTGCGACTCTCTCTTGCTCCATTGTATCTCTCTCACGAACAGTAACCATACCATCTTCTAAAGAGTCAAAATCATATGTTACGCAGAAAGGCGTTCCAATTTCATCTTGTCTTCTATAACGTTTTCCGATATTTCCACGGTCATCGTACTCACAGTTCCATTTCTTAGAAAGCATCTTATAAACTTCTTCTGCTCCCTCTCCCAATTTCTTAGAAAGTGGAAGCACACCGACCTTAACTGGTGCGATAGCTGGATGGAAATGAAGAACAGTACGAACATCTCCCTCTTTGATTTCTTCCTCATCATAAGCTGCACATAAAAATGCAAGTGTTACACGATCAGCTCCAAGTGATGGCTCAATAACATATGGAACATATTTTGCCTTCTTCTGGTCGTCAAAATAAGACATATCCTGTCCAGATGTATTTTGATGCTGTGTTAAATCATAATCTGTACGGTCAGCAATTCCCCAAAGCTCGCCCCAGCCAAATGGGAACATAAATTCGATATCGGATGTAGCCTTAGAGTAAAAAGCTAACTCCTCTTTTTCATGGTCACGAATTCTCATCTCTTCTTCTTTGATTCCGAGAGATTTTAACCAATTAATACAGAAATCTTTCCAGTATGCAAACCACTCAAGGTCTGTATCTGGCTCGCAGAAGAACTCAAGCTCCATCTGCTCGAACTCTCTTGTTCTAAATGTAAAGTTACCAGGTGTAATCTCATTTCTGAAAGATTTACCAATCTGTCCAATTCCAAATGGGATTTTCTTTCTAGATGTTCTCTGTACATTTTTGAAGTTTACAAAAATCCCCTGTGCTGTCTCAGGTCTTAAATAAACTGTATTTTTTGCATCTTCAGTTACACCTTGGAATGTCTTGAACATTAAGTTAAACTGTCTAATATCTGTGAAATTATGTTTTCCACAAGTTGGGCACGCAACATGATGCTCATCGATAAAAGCTTTCATCTCATCCGCACTCCATCCATCAATAGAAGTTTCTAACTCAATTCCATTTTCCTTAGCATAGTCCTCGATAATATTGTCTGCACGAAATCTCTCATGACATTCCTTACAATCCATAAGCGGATCAGAAAATCCGCCGAGATGTCCAGATGCCACCCATGTCTGTGGATTCATTAAGATGGCACAATCGACACCTACATTATATGGGCTTTCCTGAATGAATTTTTGCCACCATGCTTTTTTTACATTATTCTTAAGCTCAACACCCAAGTTTCCGTAATCCCATGTATTGGCAAGACCACCATAGATTTCAGAACCTGGATACACAAATCCTCTCGCTTTGGCAAGAGATACAATTTTTTCCATTGTCTTTTCCATTGTTTTTACCTCTTTCCTGTACTTTATGAAACAGCAAAGCTAGTTTCGCCCGCAGGGCATACAATACAGTGTACTCTATAAGTACACTATATGAAACAGCAAAGCCGTTTTTCATCCCAAAGGGATATGAATTGTTGTATACTTTTTTGGTATACTTTTTTCTATTCTTCTTTACAAAAAAATCTATCGCTACTTATTTTAACTTGTACGCTTCTTTTTTTCAATACTTATTTTAATATTTCTTTGGCACTTCTCATACCTAAAGCTAAAAATTTCGCATTTTTAAAACTGCAAAAATGCCTCGGATTGAAATTCTTTCTCCACATGAAATTTCAAAAAAAGTATCATAATCTCATCGAGCTTTTGCTGTACTTTTTGTGATACTCGAAAAGTATAAAGCCTCTCTACAGAGCTTGTCAAAATATACTGAAGCGTATACAAAACATCATCCTCTAGTTTCGTTGTCCTTAATACAGAGCGGTCTGGCCTGCAATCCTCACAGTAGCACCCTCCTGCTTTTGCCTGAAAATATCTTACCTGCTTACTTCCACAATGAATACAAGAAAATACTTGTATTCCAAGTCCCTGATATGACAAAAGCTTTACTTCATAAACTCTGCGAATTAATTCCTTCGGTATCGTATTTTTTTGAAGAATGCGAAGTGTCTGGTAGAGAAGTTTTAATGTATCACGCTCATCGGTATTTTCCTCTGTAAAATACTCTGCCATCTCAAGAACATAAAATCCGTAATAGAGTAACTCCAAATCATTTCTAAGCACGGGAAAATACTCACTAATATGAGCAGATTTTACTTGATAAGAAGTTCTCCCCTCATAAAGAATAAATTCTCCAAACGACATTGGGTTTGCTGCTGCCAAAAGTGGACTATTGGGCTTTCTAGCCCCCTTTACAAAGGATATGAGCTTTCCTCGCTCTTTTGTAAGGAGTATAACTCTCTTATCATAATCACCAATCGGCATAGAGGAAAGCACCATACCAGTCACTTTTATCTCTCCTCGCATTCACTTTCCTCCTTTCTTTTTTCTCCAGCACTTTCAAAGTCCCATAAAGTCTTTGATACGGCACTTTGCTCCCTTTTACTTATATAAAAATATCATAGCTTTATAGCTAACTTACTAATTTCTCTCTTTTTGTGCTATTTATTACCACTCATTCTGATCATATCCATAGTTCTTAAGTAGATAATCACTATCTCTCCAATCCTTTTTCACCTTCACCCAAAGCTGTAAATTCACTTTCGCATCGAGAAGGTTTTCCATCTCAATTCTGGCATTGGAACCAATTTTCTTTAGCATGGAGCCCTGTTTTCCGATAATAATTCCCTTATGAGTATCCTTCTCACAAATAATCGTGGCATCAATATCGATAATATTTCCCTTTTTGCGCTCTTTCATAGAGTCAATGACAACTGCGATTCCGTGTGGAATCTCCTGACTTAGAAGTCTTAAAGCCTTTTCTCGAATCAACTCTGCCACAATCTGTCTCTCTGGCTGGTCTGTGATAGTATCCTCATCATAAAACTGAGGACCCTCATCCAAATATTTGAAAATGCACTTAATAATCTCAGCTGTATTTTTTCCTGTCTTTGCAGAAACTGGTATAATCTCAGCAAACTTACATACGTCCTTATACGTCATAATCGCTTTTACAATCTCTTCTTCCTCCACAGTATCAATTTTATTAATAATTAGGATAATTGGAGTTTTTACTTTGCTAAGCTTTTCAATAATATATCGCTCACCACCACCAATAAATGTCGTTGGCTCTACAAGCCACAAAACAACATCGACTTCATTCAATGTTCTTTCCGCCACATTTAACATATAATTTCCTAATTTATTTTTCGCTCTATTAATTCCAGGCGTATCTAAAAAGATAATCTGTCCTTCCTCGCTTGTATAAACTGTCTGAATTCGATTTCTTGTCGTCTGTGGCTTATTGGACGTAATGGCAATTTTTTGTCCAATCAACTGATTCATCAGAGTTGATTTTCCCACATTTGGTCGTCCAATTAATGTGACAAAACCAGATTTAAAAATATCTCTCATATATTCTCCTCTTACTAATTCTAAAATATATTTCTAATTTCCAGAAACGCATCTTTTGCCTTCTCAAGCTTTGCCTCGCTTCCCACAGTACAAACTGCTCCAAAGTCTACAACTGCCTGAATAAGCGGAGCGAGCGCACGAATTTTTTCTTGATTTGTAGATAAAAGCTCATCTCTTTCTCTTTGTGCATCCTCCTCTGTCATTCCTGTTAAATAGGCAGAGTAAGAGCGATTGCCTTTTCCTTCTGGCTCAAGAGGAACGTCCGTATTACTAATCGCACCAATGATATACTTTGTCATATCACGCTCATCTACATCAAAATCTGCAACAAACTGTGGAGCTTTTTTATAAATCTCATAAGTTTCCATTAAATTTGGATCGCGATAGGATGTAAAATAGGCCGCCCCATTTCTTCCAAATCCACACATCGCACCGTAGGCACCACCTTTTACTCTCACATTAAGCCATAAATATTCATAAGAGAAAATGACCTGAAGAACTTTTAGCGCACCTGTATAGGCAAAACCTTTTTGAGTAAAGTTTCCAGCAAGACCAACATACTGTACCTTTCCTGATGTCAAAAATGCCTCATTTTTAAGCTCTGTCCTTGGCATCTCATATTGATTGGTAAGCCTATTTTTTGGTTTATTCGCTTCCAACTCATTTATAAATGCTTCCATACAAGCTTCCATTTCTCTACCTGGCTCTTCACTTGAAGTCATACTCATTGTCAAATTCTCTTTTGTAAAGAGCCAATCTCGAACCCTCTTCATATTTTCTATGATTTCATCCTTTTTCTCATCAAAACCTTTTTCCATCTCCACAATCCACTCATAAAAGCCAACTCCGTCTAATAGCTCCTTATATGCAGAGCAAGAATCGACATAAGATAGAGCACGATTTGCACTGATTGCATGTCCAGATGACTGTGCCTTTGATTGCATCTGAATTTTTAGCTCTGTAATGAGCTCTTTTAAGCGTTTTGTGTCATCCAAATTTGAATTCCACATAATCTCTCTTGCAAGGTCAAACACCTCTTTTACCTGCTCTTCCAAACATTTTGCCTTTACCTCGAAAAGAGAAATATATGCCTCATTATCTCTCTGACTTGGAAGAGCAATTGTGTCAAATCCAAGTCCTCCCGTGCGAAGATTAATCTCAGATGCCAAATTACGATAACTGTATGCCTTTGTATCTACTTCCTTATACATTACAGTAAGCATCACTGCATATGGCAAATATTCTAGAGGAAGCTTTTTCATATCAAAACTAAATCTCAAATAAACAATTCCATTTGTAAAAATAGAGTGATGAATTATAGGCACTCCCGCTACCATAATCTTTTTATTATTAAATTTATCTATTTTTTTCTCAATATCATCAATTGTGAGCAGTGGAATTTTTTCTAATTCTTCCTTCGTGGAAGGAGTATCCTGGTAAGTCTTTAGGGCTTTTGTCTCCTCTATTTTTGCTATAATTTCCTCTCTTGATAAACTCTCCTTATATTTTGCCAATTTTTTGGTCGTTGCCTCATCTATCTGAGCGGTAAGCCCTCGTTTTGGAAGAACAATAACAATTGATTTATGACTGTTTTTATATAAATATTTCTCCACTAGCTGCTCAAAATATCCTGTCGTAATTTGAGATTTCAAAAACTCAAACGTATCTTCTGTAATAACATGATAAAATGGGCTCTCCTCATCATAAAGCCAGCTGTCAAACATTTGAAGTCCATACACAAGTCCCTTTGGATAACGACCAAAATTGGCCTCTTTATATTTAAACTCCAGACGATTAAAAGCAGCGCGAAGCACTCTCTCACCGATGCCATTTTTAATAATATCATCCAAAGTCTTCTCAATAATAGAAACAAACTCTGCCTCCTGCTCCTTTTTCGCATTTTTCGCAACGATAGAAAAAGTCGGCTGCAAAATTCCATTATCGTAGGAGCTAAATACATCCTGTCCAATTCCAGCATCGACAAGTGCTTTTTTTATTGGCGCACCTGGCATACTCAAAAGTACATACTCTAATATTTGAAATGCCACGTAAAGCTCACGGTTTAGACTTGTATCAATAACTGTATTATAGCTAAAAAATACTTTTTCCTCATCTTGCTCCTCGCCATCTGTCACAGAATAATATTCCTCAATACGAACTGGCTCGCTATACGGCTTTTGCAGAGAAATACTCGAGTCAATCTCTCTATACTCGAAACGGCTTAAATATTCTTTATCGAGATAGGTAAGCTCCTCCTCCAAATTTAAATCTCCGTAAAAATAAATATAACTATTGGAAGGATGATAATATTTACTGTGAAATGCAATAAAATCTTCATAACTTAAGTCTGTAATATATTCTGGATCTCCGCCAGACTCATACTGATAACAAGTATCTTTTAAAAGAGATTTTTGAATCATTCGCATTAAAAGCTCCTCTGGTGAAGAAAAAACCCCCTTCATCTCATTATATACAACACCGTTATACTTAATCTCATCATCCTCTTTTTCTATCTCATAATGCCAGCCTTCCTGTCTAAAAATCTCTGGCTTCTTATAAATATTAGGGAAAAATACAGCATCCAAATATACATCCATCATATTATGAAAATCTTTCTCATTATAGCTTGCAATCGGATAAACTGTCTTATCAGAATAAGTCATTGCATTTAAAAATGTATTAAGACTTCCCTTTACCAGCTCCACAAAAGGATCTTTTAGCGGATATTTATTGGATCCACATAAAACAGAATGTTCTAAAATATGTGGCAATCCTGTATCATCAGTCGGAGGTGTTCTAAATCCTACGGTAAATACTCTATTTTTGTCCTCATTTTTCACAAAGACAATATTGGCTCCTGTCTTTTTATGCTTTAAAATATATCCATCGGCATTCATTTCTTTTAAATGCTCTACTTTTTTGACATCATATATGTCTTTATACATAGCTTCACTCCATTCTATTAAAAATTTATACTGTCTGCTACGCAGCTACTTTTATTTTCTTTTAAATTTGCCCCGCAAATTCTCATAAGTCACATTATATCACAAAAAGAGACTATCGCAAACACAAAGTTTATGTCTACAATAGTCTCTTCATGAAAGCTTTAGCAATCGAGCTTATAAAATGATATTTCATTTATTCTTTCGCTTCTTATGCTTATTACTTCCCTCTTAATTCTAGGCTTTTAGGTTATTTTCCAGCCATCTGCTCTTCTTGCTGCTTAATCATTCTACGAACCATCTCGCCGCCTACAGAACCATTTTCTTTACTAGTTAAATCTCCGTTATAGCCCTCTTTTAAGTTTACACCAAGTTCAGATGCAACTTCCATTTTAAAGCGTTTCATCGCCTCTTTTGCCTGTGGTACTTCTATACGGTTGCTATTAGATCCACTTGTATTGTTTGCCATAATTGTAACCTCCATTACCTTTTGTACTAACATAGTTTTAACATCTTAGAATGAACAAATATTTCCGAAAATATCCATCCATATCTCTTGATATTTTTTCAGTAAAATTTCGCAAATTTTTGTTTTTTTAATTTCTAAGTTGCTAAGTTTCTTTATAGATAACAAAAACTTTTGCACGTGCTTTTTTGTTTACTTGTTATCTTGGTTATATTATCTGCAAGTTTTCTTTTATTATAATGGAAACTACTGGAAGTTATAAACTAATCCTCTACCTTTTCTGGTTTTAGCATAATTTTAGCAGGCAAAATATTATTAAAAACATATTCTTCGGAAGAACGAAGTGACTCATATTCTCTCGTCTTATTTACCTGATCAACAGAAATGACCGTTCCATCCTTCTTTAAAAATGCGGATGCATCAATTTTTAACGTATGCTCATCGATAAATTCCGTCTTTTGTCTCACTCCATTTATATTCACTCTACTATATTGCGTAAAATTAGCTCCCTTTATGATAACTATATCATTCCAAAACTGAATGCGGTCTAACGTAATATCTTTCACACCAAATTCCATATCCGTCGCTTCATAAAGATTCTTACCCTTATTAATATAATTATGTCCATACAATAAATCATACTCTACAAGCTTTAATTTTTTTCTATAATCTTCCTCATCCTTCATTGTCTGATGGAATTGATTCAAAAATCCAGTTGTAATATTTAACTTTTCGAGAACATAAGAACTAAGCTGATACGCCTCCATTGTCTTTTCTTTTCTCTCAAGACCAATATTATCCCAAATAAAATAATTCGTCCAAAACTTAGAACCGTAAGTTAAATCCTTATTATTAATTTCAAGACTAGGAAGATGATCTCCAAAAAATACAATTACTGTATCTTCTCCGTATTCCTCCACAGCTTCGACAAGCTGCTGAATAAACTTATCCATCTCATGAATTTTGTTTGCATAGTCAGTAAATTGATTTTGCTTTTTCTCATCGTCACATCCAGACACTATAATTTCTGGATTCTCAATCGGAGTCGTACTATACTCTCCATGTCCCTCCACAGAAATAGCATAGACGAAATCTTTTTCCGCACTTGATTTTAAAATATCTATAATCTCATCTGTGAGTATCTCATCCTTTGCCCATCCAAGAGAGGACAAGTTTTTAGCATCCATAAGTTCTATCGGTGTAAATTCATCAATTCCAAGATTTGGGAATGTCTTATCTCTATCGTAGAAAGAAGCATTATTATTGTGGATAACATGTGTTTTATAACCACTCTCCTTTAAATTAGTTGCAATACTCTCACATGCTTTTTTTTGCAAAATTGTTTTATATGGATACTCTCCTGGACCAAAATAATTGATATTCAATCCTGTGAGCACTTCAAACTCAGAATTAATCGTTCCTGCACCGTAAACTGGCATTTTTAAATACCCACTGCTATATTCTTGCATATATTTTCTAAAATTTGGAATTGGATCCTCATTAAGCGTTATATTTTTCACCGCTGTCAAATCAAAGAACGATTCTAGCTGAACAATAATAATATTTGGCTCCTTTTTCTCCTTATTTGAAGACTTTTCTTCTATTCTTTTAGATACCTTCTGTTTAATGGATTTCATTGCTTTTTTTGAATATCCAGATGGCTGTGAAATACCATTTTGCAGCATTGTCACAGTAAAACAATAAGGAACTCCAAAATCACGGTAAGCAAGCTGAAGATTACTAAATCTTTTATCTATTTTCCCTGTTTTTTGCCCATAGCTTGTCACTCCCATAAGACATAATACTACAATAAAAAACAATATAAAATTTCTCTTCACATTTTTATTTTTCTCCGCTGGGCCATACAAAAAAAGACATACTAATCCTATTATAATAAGAATAAGTAAAATTAAAATTGCGATAATCTGCCAAATCTCCAAATAATGGTTTATTACTGGTAAAGTCGATTTCACAAGAGTGATATCTACAGCTGTAAAAGGTGTCCTTCGATATACAAGAATAATTCCATTTATAATTCCAATCAAAATCCACAGGGAAGAGATTAATACATAGGCAAATACTTTTCTTGTAACGAGAAAAATAATTGATAAAGTTACAAAAATAATAAAACAATTATAAAAAAATTGCCAAGAAGAATTACGCAAAAATAAAATCCCCTGTTTTATCGAGTGTAATCTACTAGATTCTATAAATAACTCTAAAAAAAGGGATAGAATAATAATGATGCATATATGCTTTTTATTCCCCTTTAACCATTTATGCTCCATTTTCTATCTCCTTCCTTTCTTTGTCGTATTAAAATTTTTAGTGCTTTGTATTATTTCACTTAGGTAACCTCTAAAGATATCTAAAATCGTTTTAAGCAAGCATCTCTCTTTCGCCTAATCATCTAATTATTATGCTTTTCATTTTCTACAAGCTTCGCTTGCACAACTCTTCGTCCTTCGTCGGATTCAGACACACAGGTAGATAATGTTAATATTTTATCATCCTGAAGTAAAATACTGTCGGATGAAAAATAAGATGTCTCTTTCGCCAATCGGAAATAACTATCCATATCTTCAAAACTATTAAACTCTAATGTATATACTTCACTTCTCTCATCGGTCTTATAAGATGCAAAGATTTCATACTTTTTATTATACTCTGGTGTAATAATCCAAATATATTTATGTTCTTTCAGATAATCTTTTTTCTCATATTTTTGAAGTCCTCCAAACATTTCACCTGTCTTTAGATTATGTCCATACAAAACTGTATTATCTGAAGAAAAATCTGGAGCATTTAAATAGTCCATAAAAATTGCGCCGCTATAGTTTGATTGTTTCTCAAATGTTTTTTTAAGATAATAGGTATTATCATCCCCTTGCACAATCGGATAATTGATAACTGTTCCCTGTACCTTAATCCAACCAATAATATCTGCATTAATATTCTTTAACTCATCAAAATCAACCTTTGGTGCGCTAAAACTATCTGTTTCTTTACTAGTGGAATCTTCTTCTCCATCTTCCTTAGCCTTTTCACCGTCATCTCCATTTTCTTGAATATAAGAACGAAGTTTTTCGTACTCGTCTTCTCCATCTTTATATGTTCTATAATATCCATAAAGAGTATAGGCACTAAAACAAAAACCACCCATACAAATACTTAAAACAATAACTGTGAGAACTGTTCCAATGGCTCCCCTTCTTTTTCTTTTCTCCTCTTTTTCTTCCCTTATAATTTCTTCAATATCTTGCTCCTCTAAAAGTAGCTTTTTTTTCTCTTTTTCATCCACCCCTATGTAACTCCTTTCTATTTTTCATCAGAAAAATTCTTTTCTGTTTTTCCTAGTCTAATAATTTAGCAAAGTCTTTATCCCAAATAATATTCCCCATATAATTGGTATATGTATCATATAGATAAATAATGTATGTCTTCCTATAAAAGAAAGCCAAAAAATGGGCTCTCTATCTGTCAAAAATTTCTTCTCACTTCCTTTTATATATTTTCCTAGAAATACTCCAAATAAAAATAAGAAAATCCAAGGAAAAATCGGAAAATAATCCGAGGATACAAAATCTGCATCTGGAAGTCCCAAAAAACGAAACCATTTTTTGTCAATGAAACTCTGTAGAGAACTCTGCAAAAATATAGAAATTTTATCTCCTATCCTTGTCAAATGTAAAATAAAAAATAAAATTCCATTTATTCCAATCATCGGTACGGCTGGAAAATAGATTAGTTTATGCAAAATAAGCCAATATAATATAATTATAACTCCTAAAAAATGTAAAATTCCAAAAAGGATTCTATTTTCTGGCATTATAAGATATGTTACCACTGTAACTACAATTGCACAAGCTAAAATTTTCATTCCGCGTTTTAAATTATTATGACTCATATAGGTAGAAATTCCAGCAATGGATATAAATAAAATCTGTGCCACGAGCTGAAAAAATATGGAGACAGGTTGATATAAAATATCTGTGCCCACATACCCAATGACTGTACTTTGAAAAATAATATGATAAATGAACATACTAATCAAAGCTACACCTCTTAGCTCATCTAGCCAGATAAATCTTTTTTTCTTCCTCTCTCCCATTTTCCCCTCACTTTTATGCCATGTCCTTTATTGTCTGTAAGCTCGGCTTTATCATAAGAGCAATTCCACTGACACTTATATAGACCTCATCGCTTATATCAGCAAATTCCTGATTTACTTTTCCTGTAATATCACTAAAAATTCTTCCGAGACGATACGCCGGTACAAGAGACATTCCCACTTCATTTGTCACAGCAATCATAATCTTATCACTTTCTTTTGCTGCCTTAGCAGCCTTTAGAACCTCTTTTATGCATTCCTCTTCTAATCTATGAATCTCATCTTTACTAATCTTATCAAAATCTCTCTCTAAATCTTCAAATAAAATATTTGTAATAAGGACAGTGAGACAATCCAGTAAAATGACCTTCTTATCTGTCTTGGCAATAACCTCATTCAAATTTCGATATCCCTCATAAGTATCCCATGACGGATTTCTTCTCGCCTGATGAATGCGAATTCTCTCTCTCATATCATCATCCGTCGGAATTGCTGTAGCAATATAGAGAACATTTTCCCCTCCAAGTTGCTCCGCTTTCTTTTCTGCCAATACACTCTTTCCACTTCGACTTCCACCAGTGGCTAAAATCACTTTTCCCATTCTCTTCTCCCTCTTACCTCAATAAACATATTATCAAAGTATCTTTCTATCTATTCTTCTGGCAAACTGCACCCAACTAAAATGCTTTATCGTCAAAAAATATTCTCCAATATCGAATAAACATTAATAAAACGTACTACTAATTTTGCAATAATTGTTTTGGATCTTCCTTATCATCCGAGCGAATTCCCAAAAGAAGAAGAAGCATAGTAATAAACATAGATAAAAAGCCCCATATACTATCTGGAATAAAAGAGCCCATGACTGTGTTAAACGCTCCAAATACTGCCGCCAATGTCTTTGCATAAATCGCTGCTTTTACTGCATCTCCAAGAGAAATATTTTTTCCCTCCATACTTGTATAAAACATTGCAATTAATCCATAAATAAATGCAGAAAACATATATTCAAGCAAAACTGCAATAAACTCCATTCCCACTGCGATAGCTAAGATAAGATAAAATATAGGTGCAAGTTTTACTAAAGATGCTTTACTAAATGAAACGTCTTTTAGTTTCTTAAATTCTATCTCATTTGTCGTAGTCATAGAAGAAATCAAAATATTATTCTTGCTGATTAGGACTTGCTGCATATATCCTTCTTCTAAATCCTTCTTAGATACTGTCTCCTTAGAAGTATCGATAATAATCCGACTCACTCCTGTCTGTTCTATTACAATATCATCTTTCATATCAAGCTGTCCATTTACAAAAGAAAACTCAGGAATATGATTCCCCACAAATCCCTCAAATCCATGATAGCTTAGTAACCATCCAACAGCTGGTATCATATAGCTCATCACTGTCAAACAAAATGCCATCAAGATAGTATATAATACGATTTTTCCAGTTTTTAATACGATTAACTTTTTATACTCTTTTGGTCTAGAAACTGCCAAAATAAATTGATCTAAGACTCCAATCTTTTGTTGCTCTGTCTCCATTCTAACCCTCTCTGCTATCTATTATAAACAACACTTGTCGCAATCTCATTTGCCTTATCTTCATCTATTAAATAGGAAATAATTTCTAATGCAAAATCGATACTTGTTCCAAGTCCACGGCTTGTAATAATATTTCCATCTTTGACTACAGTATCCTTACTATAGATGGCACCGTGAGCAACTAAGTTTTCCTCAAAAGAAGGATAGCTTGTCGCATGCTTCCCTTTTAATAAGCCAAACTCACTAAAAATAGATGGAGATGCACAAACTGCGGCGATTAATTTTCCTGCCTTCTCATAAGAGAAAATCATCTCCTTTACTATCTCATTCTCCTTTAGATTCGTCATTCCTGGCATTCCTCCAGGTAAAACAAGTGCATCTGCCGCATTTTTATCTATCTTCTCAAGAAGAATATCTGCTTTTACCTCAATATTATGAGCACCCATAACCTGTTTTGTATCATGAATAGACACTGTAATAAGATCAATACCTGCTCTTCTAAGTAAATCTACAACAGTAAGTCCTTCTATCTCTTCAAATCCATTTGCTAAAAATACATATACTTTTTTCAAAACGATTCCTCCTATCTTTTTCTCTTTTCATTCACTGTTCAGTATAGCATAAATAATATCCCTGAATCAAGAATAGAATAGCATATCACCATTTGTTCACAATTAAAAACTCCAATGTTCGTGACATGTATATTCTTCTAAAAACTTATCCACTTCTTCCTCTGTCATCTGGCTTAGATTGCTATTATGACAATTGCTATCATAAGTCACATCCTTTAAAAACCACTCTGGAGGATTATACGCTTTTGCCTGCTCTATATTTTCAAATTCTATCTCGGCCATCACAAATCCCTCAAAAGTTCCCATAAAACAATCAAGCTCTATCGTAAATCCATTTTCTTCTGGGATAAGATAACGAATTTTTGTAATAATATTTCCATCTGCCTTTTCTTTTAAATGCTCATAGCTCTCCCTTGTAAGGGGCATTTCTTCTTCTATTCTCTCTAACATTCCGCTTGATTTATAAGTTAAAATATAATCGTCATTCTTTTTTCTAATGCGAACAACTGGATCTGTACAAAGATATGCCTGTTCAATCTGTCTTGCTTCATAATGTTCTAAATCTTCTGGCAATTGTTTCACTAAAAATTTTCTCTCGATTTCCATATTTCTCTCCTTCTCATCCTTTCCTATTTTTTTAAATTGATTTTTCCTGTTTTTGACGAAACTCATTTTGGGTGCTAAGCTTTTCCAAAACAAGTAAATACGCCATCGTAAAATCAGTCAATTAAAATTCTATGCTATATAAAATATGTCCCCCTCTTTTGTAATATCCATAATCTTCTCTCTAAATTCCTCTCCTTTTTTAGAATTTTTATAAGATGAAATAACCGAATAATCATCCCAACAATGCATTGGGAAAACAATATCTACATTAACTGCTCGAAGAAAAGAATCCATTCCCATATCAAAGGCAGCCTCCTGTCTTGGATCTAATACTAAAAATGCCATATCCATATGTCTTCCCTTTAATAACTCCAGCTCATGCTTATACGCTTTTTCCATCCAAAGATTATCCTCATCTGGCTCCCCAATCCAATGCCACCAATGTAAATCTCCCGCATGATAAATTGTCTTTTTCTCTGTCTCAATTAAAAATGCCACACCAAGGTCAGTCGACTTAAATGTCTTTACCTTAATATCTTTTATCTGTCTCTCCTCATAAGGAGACATCATATGACAGTCTAAGTCTTTTGGTGGCTGAATATCACTAGATAAAATATAAGTGATATTGCTATACTCCTTTGCTAAATCAAAAATAGCAGGATTAAAATGATCGTGATGAGAGTGAGAGGAAAATATGTAGAGAGGCTTTTCCCTCTCTATTTTAGGTATTTCTCCCTTAAAATAATCAAACAAAAAATTTGCCCTTTCCATCTCAATTAAAAATCCACTGTGAGAAATATATGTGACCTTCATTTCTTTTCCTCCTTTTTTTCTCCATTTTTTTCGCATAACGACTTATATACATCCTATCTAACTTTAGCTCAATACCAAACAGATCTAACTAAAAAAATATAAGCACTTTATCTTCTTGGCTTTGTTCCCTTTGCATCCCGACTATTTTCTTTTAATTTTCCAAAGACAAGCTCTTTTTCCTTATATACAATCGATTCCACGCCATCTATCTGTGGCAAATATACAGCTCTCACTTCATCATCTCCTGCAAGCTTCATTGCACGAATTCCAAGTGCCGCCCTTTTCTTCTTGGAAATCTCTTCCATTTTAAATTTTAAGAAATATCCACTGTCCGTCTGCAAAACAATCTGATCCGTACTCTCAATTGATCGATTCAATTTTTTAACCATAACTAATTTATCATCCCCGCCAAGCTTTGTCGCCGCCATCGTTCTCTTTACAACATCAAACTCTGTCGCATCAACAATTTTAACGAGCGCCTTCCTCGTCACAAAAAGAAGTTCTCTCTCATCCAAGTCCACGAGTGGTATTAGAGATAAAATTGTCTCTTTCGCACTGTCATAATTACAAAGATGATCAAGTAATACTCCTTTTTCTCGAAATCTTCCAATCGGCACATCGAGCATCTTTACAGTATGCATCATACCGTTATCCGTAAATACACCAAGCTTATCGAGATTTGTACAAAAGACTTGATACTTATATTCCTTCTCAATCGCCTCTTTATTTCTATCATAAGTTGCCATATCAACCGCCTTAGAATATCCAAAACGATCCATCAAAAAGACGACATTTTGCTCTTCAATCGGAATTTCCTCTAAAACAATCTTCTCACCATTTTCTAGCGCAGTCTTTCTCTCAAATCCGTATTCTTTATTGATTTTATTTAATTCTTTTATAATAACATGATCCATTGCGGATTTTTTCGATAAAATCTCCTCATATTGTGAAATTTTTTTCAATAAATCTTCATATTCCCTTTTTAGTGTAAGAATCTCTAATCCAATGAGCTTTGATAGACGAAGCTCCAAAATTGCCGTCGCCTGTCTTTGACTAAAGCGAAGCTTACTTGCTTCTTTTTCTGATTTCTTTGTCCTAAATTTAATATTCTCTGTATTACCTTCTACTAAACATTTTTTCACTTGAGCAAGATTTTTGCTCCCCCTTATAATCTCAATAATCAAATCAATCCTATCACAGGCGTAAATTAATCCCTCTTTTATTTCCTTTTGTTCGTTTGCTTTTTGTAATAAATTCTCATATTTTCTTTTCTGAATCTCATACTGAAATTCTAAGTGATAAGAAATAATCTGTTTTAGACTTAATGTTTCTGGTCGTCCATTTGCGATAGCAAGCATATTTACGCCAAAGGTATCCTCCAACTTCGTCTTTTTATAAAGCAGTTTTTCCAATCGATCTATATCTGCATTTTTTCGAAGCTCCAATACAATTCTCATTCCTTCTTTTGAAGATTCATTCGACACATCGATAATATCTGTTGTCTGCTTTGTCTCAATAAGATTAAAAATATCTGATATGAATTTAGAAATATTAGCTCCAACCATAGTATAAGGAATCTCACTAATAATTAATCTATCTTTCTCGCTTCGTTTTTTCCCTTTTTCAATCTCCACTTTTCCGCGAAGTTTTATCTTTCCACTTCCACTCTCATAAATAGAGAGCAATTCCTTTTGATTTACTACAATTCCACCTGTCGGGAAATCTGGTCCTTTCACATAACTCATCAATTCTTTCGTCGTAATCTCTGGATTTTTAATACATGCCTTCATACCATCAATTACTTCTGTCAAATTATGAGGCGGGATACTTGTTGTCATACCAACTGCGATTCCCTCTGCTCCATTAATTAAGAGATTAGGCACGCGGACTGGAAGCACAATCGGCTCCCTCTCCGTCTCATCAAAATTTGGCATAAAATCTACAATATTTTTATCTAAGTCTGCCAAATAGACATCTTTTGTAAACTTTTGTAGTTTTGCTTCTGTATAACGCATGGCTGCTGCTCCATCCCCCTCAATAGAGCCAAAATTTCCATGTCCGTCCACAAGGGGCATTCCTTTCTTAAAATCCTGTTCCATCACAACAAGTGCCTCATAGATAGAACTATCACCATGTGGATGATATTTACCCATCGTATCTCCGACAATACGCGCAGACTTTCTATGTGGCTTATCTGGCGATAATCCAAGCTCCTCCATTGCATAGAGCACTCTTCTTTGCACTGGCTTTAAACCATCTCTCACATCTGGAAGGGCTCGCTGACAGATAACACTCATCGCATAGTCAATATATGATTTTTGCATTAACTCCGAAAACTCGGCTTTTATAATCTGTTCTGACATTTTCTCTTCCTCTTCCTAACTTCCTAAAAATCTAAATCTGCTTCCTTTGCATGTTTATAAATAAATTCTCTTCTCGGTGGAACCTCACTTCCCATCAACATAGAGGTCACATAAGATGCCATCTTTGCATCCTCAATCTCCACCTGCTTTAATAATCTCGTCTCTGGATTTAGAGTTGTCTCCCAAAGCTGCTCGGCATCCATCTCTCCAAGACCTTTAAAACGCTGCAAGAAAAAATCCCCCTTATGATTCTTTCGGTATCTAGCAAGCTCCTTATCATCATATAAATATTCTTCCTTTCCTCTCTTTGGAATTACTTTATAGAGAGGAGGCATTGCCAAATATACATGTCCATGACTAATCAAGTCTGGCATAAAACGATAGAAAAATGTAAGAAGAAGCGTCGCAATATGCGCTCCATCCACATCGGCATCTGTCATAATAATAATCTTATGATAACGAAGCTTTGCCAAATCGAAATCATTCCCATAGCCTTCTGAAAATCCACATCCAAATGTATGAATCATTGTCTTAATCTCAGCGTTTGCCAAAACCTTATCCATCGTCGCTTTTTCCACATTCAAAATCTTTCCTCGAATTGGAAGAATAGCCTGTGTCTTTCGGTTTCTAGCTGTCTTGGCAGAGCCGCCAGCGGAATCTCCCTCGACGATAAAAATCTCACAACATTCTGGATTTTTCGATTCACAGTTTGCCAATTTTCCGTTCGTATCACAGGAAAACTTTGGTTTTGAGAGCATATTCGTCTTTGCTTTTTCTTCTGCTTTTCGGATTTTGGCAGATTTCTCCGCACAAGATAAAACCGTTTTTAATATATCGACATGTTTATCGAAAAAAAGAGTTACCTCTTCCCCCGCTACTTCATTTACAGCCTTTCCTGCATCTGGATTATCTAATTTAGTTTTTGTCTGTCCCTCAAATCTAGGATCTGTATGCTTAATAGAAATAATTGCTGTCATTCCATTTCGCACATCTGCCCCCGTAAAATTAGTATCTTTCTCCTTCAAGATGCCAAGCTCTCTCGCATATTGATTCATAATTGTTGTAAATCTAGATTTAAATCCTGTCAAATGCGTTCCACCCTCAGCTGTATAAATATTATTACAAAATCCCAGTATATTTTCCATAAACTCGTCCGTATACTGGAAAGATATTTCAACTTCAATATCATCCATTTTTCTCTTGCAGTAAAACGGCTCTAAGAGAGTTTTCTTTCCTCTATTTAAATCTTCCACATACGCCACGATTCCTTTTGGCTCTTTAAAGAGAACAACTTCTTCTTCATCCTTTCGCTCATTTTTAAATAAAATCTCAAGCTCTGGATTTAGATAGGCTGTCTCATGAAGACGATTTTTAATAACTTCCGCCTTAAAATACGTCTTTTCAAAAATGCTGTCATCTGGTAAAAATGTGACTTCTGTTCCTGTTTTTTTCTTTGGACATGTTCCAATTACCTCAAGCGGAGAAATCGGTTTTCCAATCTCATACATCTGTTCATAAATTTGTCCATTCTGATAAACTTTTACTTCAAGCCATTTAGACAAAGCATTTACGACAGAAGCACCTACTCCGTGAAGTCCACCAGATATTTTATATCCTCCAGTTCCAAACTTACCACCCGCATGAAGCACAGTAAATACTACCTCCACTGCTGGAATTCCCGCCTTTTCATTTATCCCAACTGGGATTCCTCGTCCATTATCTAAAATAGTTACCGTTCCATCTTCCTTTAAAGTCACCTCTATATGATCGCAGTGACCTGCTAAATGCTCATCTACTGCGTTATCTACGATTTCATAGATTAAATGATGCAATCCCTTCGTGGATACACTTCCAATATACATTCCAGGACGCTTTCTCACCGCCTCAAGCCCTTCTAGAATATATATGCTATTCGCATCATAGGTTTGATTTGCCACAATATTCATCCTCTCTATTCTGATTTTCTATTTTAACTAATCCAGTACTTTATCCAAGCAAAAATTTCCCTTGTATAATAATGTAGTATAAGAAGCGGCTCACTTTTGGCACCGAGACCATAGACTCTGCTAAACCCATTCTCTGCTGCCATCACCATCCCTCTCCACACATGAAACTCACTGCTCACAATTAAAACTGGCTCCTTCTTATTTTCAATCCATCTCTTACTAAACTTCACATTTTCCCCTGTCGTGCGAGATTTATCTTCTAAAATCAAGCGATTCTCCGGGATTCCCTTCTCTATTAGCAGTTTCTGCATACAAAGAGCCTCGCTAATAAACTCTCCTTCTCCTTTTCCGCCTGATAAAATCGCAATCGTATTTTCATTTCTCGCCAAATATTCATACGCTTTATTCACTCTTCGTTTTAACGTTCTCGTCGGTGTCTTTCCCTTTACCCTAGCTCCAAGCACAATCATAAATGGAATATAATCAATGGGTATTGCATTTCCTTTTTTCCTAAGAAACGAGTACATTATTACATAAAATACAAAGAATACTATAATAAAAAAAAGTGAAGCTCCCTCTATCATATGAATAAACGGAAAATTTCTCTTATCTAAAAAATTGATTAATACTCCCAGGACGAAATTTCCTATCGACAAAATTAACCAAAATATAGAAAAGTTAAGTGAAATTCCTGCATACATCACTATCGTGATATAATAGAAAATACTAAAAAACATCATTCCCCAAAGTATCGTTTCTAATACTTCTAACATTCTATCCTCCATAACATTCCATCTTTAAGTTATCATTCTACAGTTTTATTATTTGGTACAAACATCAAAAGGTCATGCATTTCATGCTTGCATGAAAAAGCATGACTTTGAGACACACAAAACATCTTCCCTGATAAGGGTTTTCATAGTAAAGCAAGAGAGACTGTTGTATATTATTCTTATTATTACAATAGCCCCTCCTATTCTCTTTATTCACAACTGTATTTTATTTTGACAATTCTTCTTTGATGCGATTTGCAACTTCTTTTAGTTTCATTCCATTTGAGCCTTTTAACAAAATCGTGTCTCCATTTTTAAGATTTGCCTTCACCTGTTCAAATACTTCCTCTCTATCCTTGCATAAAATACATATCGTCTTATTTTGACTATCTTGAATTGCCTGCAAAATATAAGGTGCCAAATCGCCATATGCGATAACCATATCGATAGGCTTAGCAGCAATAAATTCTCCCACCTCATAGTGGAACTGTTTTTCTCTCTCTCCAAGCTCTAACATATCTGCCAATACAGCAATCTTCTTTCCCTTGCCATCAATATTAGCGAGTACATTTGTCGCAGCCTTCATAGAATCTGGACTTGCATTATAAGTATCATCAATCATTGTGAAATATTCAAATTTTGTAATCTGTTGTCTCTGTCCGCTAAAAGTAAGTAAACTCTTAACTGCCCCCTCCATATCAATTCCCATCTGGTCTGCAATTCCAAGTGCAGCTAAGGCATTTTGAATATTATGTTCGCCAAGCATATTGAGAGTTACCTCGTATTTTTTTCCACGACAAATAAAATCAAACTTACTCTGCCCATCCACAATCTGAATATTTTCTGCACGGTAATCGCAGTCCTTATCTACTCCATAAAACCACGCCGCCTCCTGCAAATTGCCACGGTATTTCGCCAAAAACGGATCATCACCATTTAAGAAAATCATCCCATCCTCTTTTAGACCTTTTCTAATATCCATCTTCTCAAGACAAATATTTTCTTGTGTCTTAAGCTGCTCGATATGAGAAACTCCGATTACAGTCACAACAGCGATATTTGGACGAATCATAGTCGTCAAAGTCTCAATCTGACCTCTCTCGCTCATGCCTATCTCTAAAACAGCAACCTCATCCTCTTTTTTCATTTGAGATAAAGTAAGCGGCACACCAATCTGACTATTTTGATTGCCAGGAGTCTGGAATACTCTAAGACTACTTGCAAGAACATGCGCAATCATCTCTCTTGTCGTTGTCTTTCCAACGCTTCCAGTTACTGCCACAACTGGCAAATCCATCTTATTACGATAAAAAGTTCCAATCTTTTGCATCGCCTTCACTGTGTCGTCTACGCGAATAACTGGCTTGTCCAAGTTCATCTCATCATGTTCGCTCGTCAAAGCTGCTCCATTTAATTGTATTGCATTAAGAAGAAATTTATGAGCATCCACTTTTTCCCCGATAATCGGCACAAATAGACTATCCTCATCTCCAATTCTAGAATCGATAGAAAATTTCTTAATCTCTTTATTCTCATCTCCACATAGGAGCTTTCCTCCAGTTACTTTTATTATATCTTTTATCGTTATATTTTCCATACTATTCTCCTAACTTTTGTGAATTTTACTTCAAGCAAATATATCTTTTTTGCTTTGACTCTCCATATCAAACAGACCGACAAATTCATACAAAATACTCCCACCGCTTACGCTTTACTTAGAAATGAGAGTTCTTTGCTTTTATCAGCATTACTTGATAATAAATAAATTGCCATAAGTCTTATGCAGTGTCCACAAGCTTAAAATCGTACTCTTGTTTGTTCTTTTTATTTCCATCTCCTAGGCTACCATATCTTTCCATAAAATTCAAGTGAATATATCTTTCATTTTTTATACAGAGCAGACAGGATAGCACAATAAAATAAATTCCTACATACACTAATAGAGAAAATCAAAAAAATAGGTGAAGAATATGGCAAAAGTTGTGCTAGATGCAGGACATGGCGGAAGCAATCCTGGCGCAGTATATAAAGGCAGAAGAGAAAAGGATGATGTATTAAAGCTCACGTTGGCGATAGGGGAAATTTTAAGAGATAATGGTATAGATGTCGTATACACAAGAACAGATGATCGTTTTGACTCCCCCCTCCAAAAAGCAAACATCGCTAACGCCAGTGGTGCAGATTTATTTGTATCACTTCATAGAAATTCTAGTCCAATGCCTGACCAATATAGTGGAATCGAGACACTTGTATATGAAGATGAAGGCACGGCAGCAGAGCTTGCAAGAAATATTAATAATCAGATAAAAGAAATTGGCTGGAATGATTTAGGAGTGAACGAGAGAAAAGACTTAATTGTTCTTAGAAGAACTAATATGCCCGCTGCTCTAGTCGAAGCAGGCTTTATTAATACGGACGCAGACAATGAAAAATTTGACCAAGATTTTAATGAGCTGTCTAACGCTATTGCAACTGGAATTTTAGAAACAGTTGACCAACTAAACGCTTCGAGTAAGCAGACAGATACGTACCGCGTTCAAATTGGTCTATATCGCTCTCCAGGCAATGCTAGATATCAGCTAAATCGTGCGATGGAAGATGGATACGAAGGTATAATTACACCATTTCGAGAATTTCAGGCAGTAAGACTTGGCGCATTTAATACGTTAGATGAGGCTACAAAGTTAGAAAAGGAACTGAAAATGAATGGATATGATACGTTAGTTGTGATGGATAGTGAAAAAAATTAGGTAATATAAGTTATTTAATATATTCGCAGAGTATACTGTATTTTACGCTCTGCGAATATAGATTTTAAAGCGGTGGAGTTTAGGACAGACATAAAAAACTATAATCCTAAAATCGAACCAAGAAAACATATCACTCCCGCCACAGCTACATCAAATATGAAATACTTAAACACTGCACTCAAAATCTTACTCTCTGATCCAATCGCATTAATAGCCCCAGCCCCTATCGCAATACTCTGTGGACAAATCATTTTTCCAATCCCTGCTCCCATCACATTCGCTGCAGCCATCCATGCTGGATTTAGAGACAAAGATTTTGCAGTCTCAATCTGTAATTTTCCAAATAATATATTTGTAGATGTTCCAGATCCTGTGATAAATCCTCCCAATGCTCCAATAGAGGGAGCGATAAAAGAATAAAATGGTCCAGTTGCAATAACAAGGAAACTTGCAATATCTGAAATCATTCCACTATAACTCATGACTTTTGCAATAGATAATACAGAACAAATTGTAATAATAGTTCTCCAATATTTTACTATTGTCTCCCCCAAAATTTGAATCATTCTTCCTAGATTCTCTCCCTGTATCCATCCACCTAAAAATGTAGCGATAAGAATAATTATTCCTGGCGTGTTAATCCAGCTAAAACTTAATGTATTTGCCCCTTCTCCCGTATATACAGTGAGATTTGTCTTAATACGAGAAATTGCATTATAAATAAAAGGAAAAAGCTTGGAAGTTCCCATTAAAAGAAGAAAAATAAGCCAAAAAGGAGCCCAAGCTCTCACTCCTTCCATAAATTCCACCTTATTTTTTTCCCCCTCCATCGCAATCATATATTCAGGATCTACTTTCTGGTAAAATAATTTCGCTGTGACAATCATGCATATCATAGAAATAATCGCCCCAATAATATTTGGAAGCTCTGATCCCAATGTTCTAGCCACAATCATCCACGGAATGAGAAAGGAGAAAGAAGCGACAAGAAGCATCGAAAGCATTCCCTTAAAAGCTCTTTTTCCTTCTCCACAAATCCATACTAATAAAAATGGTGAGAGAAAAGTAATAACCGACTGAATCAAAGTCGCATTCGCATTCAGCGTTAGTACATCGATTCCAGTTATATCAGCTAACGTACTCATAGGAATTCCAACTGATCCAAAGGCTGTCGTTGTCGTATTTATTGCTAAACAAGAGATGACTGCCAAAAAAGGATCCATTCCAACTCCTGCCAAAATAGAGGCAGGAATAGCGACAGCTGTCCCAAATCCCGCCATCCCTTCCATAAAATTTCCAAATCCCCATCCGACAATCAACGTAAGAATTCTCCTATCATGAGAGACACTCCCAAGCATTTTCTTAATTATCTCCATTGCTCCCGTCGCCGCCGTCAAATTATACGTAAATAGCGCCGCAATAACAACCAAACTAATTGGCCATAATCCGTTTAATACTCCCTCCAAAATTGCTGTTGCTGTATTTATAACAGAAAGCCTCCAGTAGAAAATAGCCAGTACAACTGCGACTGCTAGAGAAGTTAGACATGCCTGATAGCCTGGCATTTTTAATCCAATTAAAGCTATAATAAGCCATAAAATAGGAAGCATAGATAAGAAAAATTCAAAAAATAGCATTTTATATCCCCTCTCACTATAATAAAGTACTACATATTTTCCCATAAATTATTATAAAATATACGGAAGATAATTAATTCCTATCCCTTTGAAATGAAAAACTACTTCTCTGCTTCATTTAATTATGTTAATAATATAGACTATTTTTTATTTCTTTTATATCCTTTGCATCTGTCTGAAATGATAAAATGCCCCTATCATTCCAGCATTATTTTGATGTTTTGCAAACTTTAGTCTTGTCTTCGATCTAATCGCTGGTACAAGCCATTTATCCAATGCTCTTTCAATCTTTTCTCTCAAATATATCTCCTGAGCCATAATTCCGCCGCCAAGTACAACTACCTCTGGATTTAATACATAACAAATATTGGAAATCCCCTGTCCTAATACATCAACCATCTCATCAATTGCGCGAACACAAAGCTCATCTCCCCTCTTTGCCTCCTCAAATATACGTTTTCCATTCCAATCTATTTCTAGTTCATTTTTCCACTCCGCCACTTTACGAGTTAAAATACTCGCAGCACCTAATGTCTGGAAATCACTTCCATACATATGCATATATCCAACTTCACATGCACTTCCTGAAAAACCGCGAAATACCTTTCCGTCGAGAATTGCACATCCGCCGATTCCTGTGCCAATCGTAAGCATTAGCAATACTTTACTGTCTTTTGCCGCACCAGAAATATACTCCGCCAAGCCAGCGCAATTTACATCATTTTCCACCTCACATGGAATACCGAATTTTTTCTCTATTATAGACTTAAACTTTGTTCCTGTATAATTTGGAATGAGTGGTGCCGAGTAGAAAATCTCTCCTTTTTCTATATCTACCATCCCAGCTGTAGAAATACAAACACCGCTTATCTGTGTGTTTTTCCTATAATTTCCAACAATATCTATTATTTTTTCAAGAATAGAGGGACCACCCTTATACGCTTCTGTCTTCATCTCACTACTCGTTAAAATTTCTCCATTTTCATTCATCAAGCCATATTTTATTGCTGTTCCACCAATATCTATACTAATATATTCTCTCATTTTATTTCCCTACTTTCACTATAAATCATATGAATTTTTCCCTTAATCATATGATACATAAAATACTGCATTAATCCAACTATTCCATATTTCATTCCCTTTTGGACAGATAAATATGTAAAATAATCTAATAAGAGGCGAAAAGACAAACCTCTTTTTAATCATTGGTTTGCCTTTTCATTTAAATCTATCCTTCTACTCGTACTTTGAAAATTGCTTTTTTAATTTTGGATGGCCCTGTCACTGCTACTGCTGTACGATGTCCATCACTTGGATAACAAACCAAGAAATCTCCGTTATGTAAAACTACAGAAGCATTTTTTTCACCTTCCATTGGAAGAAAATCATCTTTTTCTACGAACTCTTTTAATTCCATATTTTGAATAAAGTTAAGATCAATTTGTTCTTCTCCTTGAATCATAAAATGAACATCAAGATAATTTTTATGTGCCTCCCAAAAACGCTTTTCGGCATCTGTCGTTTCATATTCAACAATATTTACAAACAATCTATCTCCATCGATTTCGTGACTGCCCTTTTCAAATGCGAATAAATCATTTGCTTTTGCGTACTCAAAACATTCCTGAATACCTTTTTCTAAATAGGAAAATTCTTTTAAGTTTTTCATATTTCCAAAAATCATATCTGCCTCCTCGCTCACCCAAAAATCAATTAGTTTTTATAAATCGTTGTATTTGGCAAAGGTACGGAATTATCCCCTTTTGCTTTTCTCCAAATCATGCTTGCTGGAATACCTACAATAAGTGATACTATAATTGAAATGATGGAGTATGACCAAATAGAAACTGCTCCTGCTGGTGCAAAATACTTAATTCCAACCATAACAACAGATGCTGCAATAAACGCTAATGTCGCACCAAATGTATTTGCTACTTTTGTAAATGCTCCAAGAATAAAGGTTCCAATCAAAATACCGAGAACTAATCCCATAAATCCATTAAACCATTCGTATGCAGATTTCACCCCACCGTTTGCAAGAACCATAGATACAACAATTGCAAAAATACCGACGATTAATGATACGTATTGACCAATTTTTGTCTGTTTTTCAAAGCTTAATTCCTTCTTTGATAGACGCTCTTGAATATCTAAGGTCCAACTCGATGCCACTGAGTTTAATCCAGTAGAAAGTGTTGACTGGGCTGCCGCATAGATAGCTGCTAAAAGAAGTCCTGTAATACCAACTGGAAGTTCAAATGCAATATAAGACGCAAAGATTTGATCTTGCGCAGCTGCTGGCGGCAATGCATTTTGTTGATAAAATACATATAACCCTGTACCAATAAGGTAAAATACTGTTGCAATAAAAATGGATAAAGCACCGTTTGCTAACATCATTTTATTTAATTTCCTTGTATCTGTTGTTGTTGTAAAACGCTGTACAATATCTTGACTTGATACGTAGGAACCCATCGTATTGAATCCCGCACCAACAATCATAAGGAATACACTATCTTTTAAAATATTCATATCAAAAATAGGCTGGTCTGCAGAAAGAAATTTTCCATCCGTCGCAAAAGCTGAGAAAATTGCTCCTATTCCACCATCAAGATGTACAATCAAAAAGATAAAGGCAAATGTTACACCGATTAAAAGTACAGAGCCTTGAATAAAGTCTGTCCAAAGTACCGATTTTAATCCACCTGTATAGGAGTAAATGATTGCAATTACACCCATAATAATAATTAATATATTTACATTGATTCCCGTCAAACTTGAGAGAACCATACATGGAAGATACATAATAATTGACATACGACCAACTTGATAAACGATAAACATAATCGCACCAAGTACACGAAGTCCTTTACTTTCAAATCTTAATTCAAGATAATGATAAGCTGTATCGATATCTAATTTACTATAAATCGGCAGGAAAAACTTAATTGTAATTGGAATTGCCAAAAGCATACCAAGCTGTGCAAACCACATAATCCATGTTCCCGCATATGAATTGCCTGCCAATGACAAGAATGAAATCGGACTTAACAAGGTTGCAAAAATTGATACGGATGTCACCCACCAAGGTACTGTTCCATCCCCTTTAAAATATTCTTTTCCCTTCATTTCTCTTTTTGCAAACTGTAGACCAGCAAATAATACCGCCGCCAAGTATACAACTAAAATAACCAAATCAACTGTAGTAAAACCTTGCATTTTTCTCCTCCTGAAATTTTCTTCTCAAACGAATATTTACACTCCGCTTTGCTACTTACTCATAATACCCCAAATTTTTATTTATGTTTATACGAGAAATTTTTCTTTTATATGACAAATCATCTTTGCAGCTTCTTCTACGATTTCCATATCGCTGTCAATCAATGCTGCTAAAGGTTCTCTCACTCCGCCAAGATCTAAGCTTTCATTTATTTTAAGAATAGCCTTAATTACTCCATACATATTTCCATGCGCAGAACACATTTTATAAATTACCTCATTTACTTCATATTGGAGTTGTCTTGCTGTTGCCATATCATTTACTTTTACAAGCTCATCTAATTTTAAGAATAATTCTGGCATTACACCGTATGTTCCGCCGATACCAGCTTCCGCACCAATTACACGACCGCTAATAAATTGTTCGTCTGGACCATTAAAAATAATATAATCGTCTCCTGCTGCCTGCTTGAACATTTGAATGTCCTGAACTGGCATAGATGAGTTTTTAACGCCAATTACATTTGGATTTTTCCTCATCTCTGCAAAAAGATTCTGTGTGAGAGCAACACCTGCAAGCTGCGGAATATTATAAATAACAAAATCTGTATTTGGTGCGGCTGCACTCATATCATTCCAGTATTTTGCTATTGCATATTCTGGTAAACGAAAATAAATTGGTGGAATCGCTGCAATTGCATCTACTCCAAGGTTTTCTGCATGTTTTGCGAGTTCTACACTGTCTTTTATATTATTACAAGCAACATGTGCAATAACTGTTAATTTTCCTTTCGCTACTTTCATCACATTTTCCAAGACAATTTTTCTATCTTCTACACTCTGATAAATGCATTCTCCCGAAGAGCCATTTACATAAACACCCTTTACCCCTTTTTCCACAAAATACTTTGCTAACGCCTGCACACCTTCTGGCGAGATATTTCCCTCTTTGTCATAACATGCATAAAATGCTGGGATAACTCCTTTGTACTTGTTTAAATTTCTCATCGTTTTCTCTTCCTTTCTTTTTGTTGCATTTTTATATGTTTCTCTGTGACCTTTTTTAATACCTTGCATTTGTTTTTCTGTAGGCATTATATCTTTCTCATAAATTAATTTCAATAAACTGGATTGTTTCTTAAAGTTCTTTCATCTTTTTCAATTTATTCTTTTAATATTAATATTTTTTAAGACTATTTTTATAGGTTTTCTACAAAAGAAAGGGTTTTTCTTTCCAAGATTTTTGTCTGTTTCAATAAATTTATTAAAATAAATGCTTCCTCCATCCAATGGTAAATAGAACTTATCTTTCTACTGAAAATTCAAATATCCATCATAATATTACCAGCTGATTTTACTTAAAATTATTATAAAAAAAGAAGAACTAGATTTTTCTAGTCCTTCACAGTTTTAAAATATGCTATTAAAAAATACAAAAGTTTTAATATAAATTTTTATCATTTTTTCAAATATCTACTATTCACTTTCGCTCCTATGTCTTGAAACATAATTGAACTCATTTTATTTCTTTTCATCTTTCAAATGCTCTGCTTCTTCTCCATCCTTTGGCATCTTCTTAAACTCCATTAAAACCATTACAATCGCTAAAGCGCCTGCCGCTGCATCTGCAATCGGTCCCGCAAACATAACACCGTCAATACCCATAATCATTGGTAAAATAATAACAAGCGGAATTAAGAAAATAATTTGTCTCGTCATAGAAAGTAAAATACCTTTTTTTGCCTTTCCGATAGAGGTAAAAAAATTAGATGTAAGTGGCTGAATTCCATTTATAAAAGTAAAAAACATAAAAATTCGAAAATATCGAACTGCAAATTGGTAATAAGTCTCCTCACCATTTCCAAATATACTTGTAATCTGTATTGGGAATAATTGAAAAGCGAAAAAAGCAAGAATTGCAATTGCTGTCGCAATACTTCCCGATAATTTATATGTCTTTTTCACGCGAGTATAGTTTCTCGCTCCATAATTAAATCCAAATAATGGCTGAGAACCCTGAGAAATACCGATAACAATCGCCAGGAAAATCATATTTACCTTTGATACGATACCAACTACAGCAAGTGGAATATCACTTCCATAAATCGATTTCGCTCCATAATAACGAAGTATATTATTCATAACAATCTGCATTAACATCATTGCAAGCTGATTAAAACAAGATGCTCCACCGAGCGACGCCACCGCTAAAACATATTTTCCTCTCGGAATAAAATCACCAAGTTTAAATTTCACAGTCTTATATCTAGGTAAATAACCAAGTACTAAAATAGCCGACAAAATCTGTCCTGTAATCGTCGCTACCGCTGCGCCTGCAATTCCCCAGTGAAATTTAAAAATAAAAATAGGGTCTAAAATGGCATTTAAAACTGCACCACTCACATTAGAAATCATCGCAAAGGTTGGACTGCCGTCCGAACGAATCAAATGATTTCCACCGATTCCCAAAATATAAAATGGCATTCCAAATGATGTAATTCCGACATACGTCATTGCATAATCCAATACTTGCTCAGTCGCTCCAAAAGCAATAATTAATGGATGTAAAAATAATCGAACAATAATACAAATAATAACTCCCGATAAAACTAAACTTCCATATGCAGCTCCTGCTACTTTTTTTGCCTTATCTGAATTTTTTTTACCCATCTCTAAATTAAAATTAGAAGCTCCTCCGATTCCTAATAATAATCCAAGTGCCGTCGCTAATGTTGTCAGCGGAAAAGCAACATTTGTCGCCGCATTTCCGTACATTCCAACTCCCTGACCAATAAAAATCTGATCTACAATATTATAAAGCGCACTGACTAACATGCTAATCACTGCTGGAATTGCAAACTTAGGTAAAATTTTTCCTATTGGAGCATATCCAAGTGGATTTTCTCTCTTTGTAGTTTCCATAATAATTCCTCACTTCTCTTTCGATATCCATTTTTTTATTTTATTATTGTTTACAAAATACTAAATCTTAATAATAAAAAAATAGCATCTTCTTACTTTTACCCTATCTCTTTCCTCTCCCTTTTCTAATAGTTTCTCTCTTAAGTATAATATTGAAGATAGAAAAAGACAAGAATATTGAAAATATTTTGAAAAAATAAAAAATAAAACTCTTGCAAATCTGCAAGAGCTTTGAGAGCGATAGACGGGGCTCGAACCCGCGGTCTCGACCTTGGCAAGGTCGCGCGTTACCAACTACGCCACTATCGCATGGAGCGGGTGATGGGAATCGAACCCACGTATCTAGCTTGGAAGGCTAGTGTTCTAC
>CAYTNV010000036.1:0-31001 GCA_964439395.1 uncultured Blautia sp.
AATCTGCCGTGGCTGTAAAAATATCAAAAGTGACACGGGGATATTTTTGTCTAAAGGCATCAATCAATTCTGGAAGAAGTTGCACGGAGGCAGTTTCTCCGCAGCCAATGGAAATTTTACCTTCCACCTGCTCCTCCTGCTCCACTAATTCCTTTTCTGTTTTATCCACGAGCTGCAAAATTTCTTCTGCACGGCGGCGAAGAAGAATACCCTCATTGGTCAATTTGATTTTTCGTGTCCCTCTATCGAACAATTTTACACCAATTTCTTCCTCCATCTGTGCAAGTTGACGGGAAAGCGTTGGCTGCGTGATGTGTAAAACTTCCGAAGCCTTTGTTATGCTTTCTTCCCTGACTACGGTCAGGAAATAGCGAAGAACCCTGATTTCCATAAAAATCACCTTTCAATCTGTCATGCTTAATAAACATATTTTAACACATTTATGCTTTTAGAGCAAGCAAACAGGAGGTTCTATTCTTTATAAATTTGCTAAAAATACTAATCGGCATATTTTCTTTAATGTTTCCTTATGGCTCACTGTCATTTTAGGAATAGTTTTTATATTTATTAATTTAAATAGCTTCTCCTTTAAACTATTAAAGTATTTATTGACATTAAGCTACCAAATGAGTAAAATGAATCTATGTGAATGAAAGATTTTAAATACCTAATATACAAATTAAATTGATATTTAATAAAACTTTTCAAAATAAATTAATATTATGATACAAACGTCAAAATATCTTTTGACACTTTCATCATATTATCTATATACAATGGTATTAGAAAGGAAGAAAAAACATGACAACAGATAATTTTATGATTGGCTTTATCGGTCTTGGTCTTATCGGTGGATCCATTGCGAAGACAATTCACAGAGTTTATCCCAATTATAAGTTAATTGGATTCGATATAAATAAAGAGACATTAGAAATTGCCCATAACGAAGGTATTTTACACCAAACTGTAGATGAGGTTGGAGAAGAATTTTCTGCCTGCAATTATATTTTCTTATGCGCTCCAGTCGCTTATAACTTAGAATATTTAAAAATTTTAAAACCATATTTATCAGATACTTGCATTTTAACTGATGTCGGAAGTGTAAAAGGACCAATTCACCGAGCTGTACAAGATTATCATATGGAAGAATATTTTATCGGTGGTCATCCTATGGTTGGCTCAGAAAAGGCTGGATATTCCGCCTGCACAGACCGCTTAATTGAAAATGCTTATTATTTTATCACCCCCTCTAATAAAGTAAAAGAGCAAAAAGTAACTGAGTTTATTCAATTTATCGAAGAGCTCGGCGCCATGACAATTTTATTGAAACCCGAAAAACATGACGAATTTACCGCTGCTATCAGTCATGTGCCACATATTGTCGCTGCAGAGCTTGTCCGTCTTGTAAAAGATACCGACACTAAGGACGGTATGTTAAAACAATTGGCAGCTGGAGGATTTAAAGATATCACAAGAATTGCATCCTCCTCTCCTACTGTCTGGGAGCAGATTTGCTTTTCTAACTGTGAAAATATCAAAAAGCTTCTTCGGCACATGATTGCAAATATGCAAGATATTTTACTTGCACTTGAGGCTAATAAACATGGATCCATCTATGATTTATTTGAGGAATCCAGCACTTACCGCAATTCTGTTCCAGATAATGCGGTAGGTCTTATGCAAAAGACATATGAGATTTTCGTAGATATTCCTGACGAACCTGGAACATTGGCATCTACTACAACTTCTCTCGCCCTTCATAATATTAATATCAAAAATATCGGTATTATTCATAACCGCGAGTACGAGGAAGGTGTATTAAAAATTGTTCTCTATGACGGAGAATCTGCACAGAGAGCTTACGAAGTTTTGACAAAACGCAATTATACCGTTCATATTCGCAAATAAATAGCTTATTCTTTTTCTAGTTAAATTAAAACCTATTAAATTTTTCTATGAAAAAAGAAATTCTTATATAGCTCTTTCTTTTCTTACAAGAATATATTATAATTATCTATATAAGAAATACAAAATCAAGCCAAAAATTAAAACAATCCCGTTTTAGTTTTTGGCTTTTCACAGTAAATTAGCTTTAAAATCCAAAAATAACTTTAATTTGAAAGTTTCTCTTTTTCTTTTAGATTCAACTTCTTATCTATTAGATATAGGAACGAAAATTTCATTATAAATAATATCATTAACAGAAAGGAAAGTTTTTATGAAATTTACAAAAACAACAGGACTTAACGGAACTATCACTGTTCCCGGAGATAAATCAATCAGCCATCGTGCTGTTATGTTTGGCTCTATCGCCAAGGGAATAACAGAAATTTCTGGTTTTTTAAACGGAGCAGACTGTCTATCCACCATTAATTGTTTCAAAAAAATGGGAGTTGAAATCGAGAAAAAGGACAGAAAAGTATTTGTCCGCGGAAATGGTCTTCACGGCTTAAAAGCCCCGATTGAAACTTTAGATGTTGGAAACAGTGGAACAACAACAAGACTTATTTCTGGTATTTTGGCAGGACAGAATTTCTCTTGTGTACTCTCAGGCGATGATTCTCTTAACTCTCGTCCTATGAAGAGAATTATCACTCCATTGTCCATGATGGGAGCTGATATTAAAAGTACAAAGGGAAATGACTGTGCTCCACTTAAGATTACAGGAAAGCCTCTAAAGGCAATTCACTATAACTCTCCCGTAGCTTCCGCTCAAGTAAAATCTTCCGTCCTGCTAGCTGGACTATACGCAGACGGACCGACATCTGTGACAGAGCCAGAATTATCTAGAAATCACACAGAGATTATGCTTCGCTCATTTGGCGCCGACGTAAAAAGCGAGGGAACAACCGCCACAATTTTGCCAAATCCAGAGCTTACTGCACAGCATATTATCGTACCTGGGGATATCTCCTCCGCCGCCTTCTTTATTGTAGCGGGGCTTATCACACCAAACTCTGAGATTTGCATCAAAAATGTCGGTATCAATCCGACAAGAGACGGTATCTTAAAAGTTTGTAAGGCAATGGGAGCGGATATTACATATGAAAATATCCGAGAAGATCAAGAGCCGACAGCCGACCTCATTGTAAAAACAAGCAAGCTTCACGCAACTGAGATTGGCGGAAGTATTATCCCAACTCTAATCGATGAGCTTCCAGTTATCGCACTTCTCGCCTGCTTTGCTGAAGGTAAAACGATTATCAAGGATGCTCAGGAGCTCAAGGTAAAAGAATCAAACCGTATCGACTTAATGGCAAATCACTTAAATGCTATGGGTGCCAAAGTCACTCCGACAGACGACGGTATGATTATCGAAGGTGGATATCCTCTTTACGGTGCCTCCATCCACTGCAAATACGATCACCGTATCGCTATGACCTTCGCGATTGCTGGATTAAATGCGGATGGAGAAACAGAAATTGTGGACAGTGAATGTGTGACCGTATCTTATCCAAGTTTTTATGAGGATTTGGAGAGTTTAATGAGATAGAATAATGGAAATGCTTTCTCTTGTCTTACATTTTACTCCATTTTTATCAATTTATAATTAAGAGAATAAAAAACTTACTAAAATGAGTATGTCTACTGAAAATATTGCGTTCGACAACAGTGGCTTTCTGAATCAGAGACAGTTAGGTCTAGGTCATAAATGAAACCCTCATGGTGGACAAAACTACCATGAGGGTTCTTTTAATTTTTTCGTATTTCTATCATGATTCAAAACACCAGACAAAATAATAATGGACCAAACTCAGCATAATAACTAAATTTGGTCCCATTACTATTCTTCATTCTTTTTTAAACAAAATATCTATTTAATACGAATCACTTCGTAATCCTGATCTTCCACCGTTTTTTTCAAAACATCGTCTTCCACCATCTCTTTTAATGTAACAATAGCAGTTCCCTTCTCATGGCTCACAATAGCCTCCTCAACTGCATCAAGCTTCTCAAGACATTTTTTTACTCTAGCCTCACAATGTCCGCACATCATTCCCTTGATTTCGATTATTTTTTCCATCTCATTATCATCCTTTCTTTCATCATCATTTTCTATCTGAAGGTTTTCTTGAACCTTTAAAATCTCTTGATTTATCTTCTTTTTCTTTAACTTCTTATCCTTACTAGCATTATACATAGAAAAGAAATTAAGTCGAAGCGCATTCGTTACAACACAAAAACTTGATAAACTCATAGCGGCTGCTCCAAACATTGGATTTAATTTCCATCCAAAGATAGGAATCCATACACCAGCGGCAAGTGGAATTCCAATCACATTATAAAAGAAAGCCCAAAATAGATTTTCATGTATATTTCGAAGTGTCGCACGACTTAGTCTAATTGCGGCTGGAACATCACTTAGACGACTCTTCATTAAAACAACATCCGCCGCATCAATTGCGATATCTGTTCCTGCACCGATGGCAATACCAATATCCGCTCTAGTAAGAGCAGGAGCATCATTGATTCCATCTCCAACCATCGCAACTTTTCCTTTTTCTTTTAGAGAGCGAATAACTGCTTCTTTTCCGTCTGGAAGTACTCCAGCGATTACCTCATCCACGCCAGCCTGAGCGCCGATAGCTTTTGCAGTCTTTTCATTATCTCCAGTGAGCATAACAACATGAATTCCCATATTTTGCAATTCACAAATCGCCTGTGGACTATCTTCTTTGATGACATCCGCCACAGCGATAATTCCAAGAAGCCTATTGTCAAGTGCAAAAAAGAGCGGCGTTTTTCCTTCCTCAGCAAATATCCGGGCTTTTTTATCTATATCTGAGGAAATATCGCATTGCTTTTGGATAAAGGAAAGATTACCTCCATATAATTGTTTCCCATTCCAAACAGCGTTAAGCCCATTTCCAGGTAAAGCAAGAAATTGCTCCACCTCTTGTTTTTCAATTTGTTTTTCCTCTCCATAGGCAAGAATCGCCTTAGCTAGAGGATGCTCACTCTTTCTCTCTAACGTGTATGCGGCAAGAAGAAGTTCCTCCTCACTGGAAAAAGAAGAAGCCATGATATCTGTGACAGTAGGTTCTCCCTTTGTAATCGTACCTGTTTTATCTAAAGCTACAATCTCTGTTTTTCCAGTCTCCTCCAATGAAACTGCTGTTTTGAACATAATTCCATGCTTTGCTCCCATACCGTTTCCAACCATGATGGCTACTGGAGTGGCAAGTCCAAGTGCACAAGGGCAACTAATAACAAGAACAGATATCCCTCTCGCTAAGGCGAATCCAAAACTCTGACCTCCAAGAAGCCATACAATAATCGTCACAAAAGCAATACCAATGACGGCAGGAACAAAAACGCCTGATACTCGGTCAGCTACCTTGGCAATCGGAGCTTTTGTTGAGGCGGCATCACTTACCATCTGAATAATTTGAGATAGGGTTGTATCTTCGCCAACTCTTGTCGCCTCACAAATCAGGAATCCAGATTGATTGAGCGTGGCAGCAGATACTAAATCTCCTACTTCCTTATCTACAGGAATACTCTCACCTGTTAAAGCGGATTCATTAATTGCGCTATTTCCCTCTATAATAATTCCATCTACTGGAATATTTTCACCAGGACGCACAATAAAATGATCCCCGATTCTGACTTGCTCAATTCCTATCGTTTCCTCCACACCATTACGAATAACAACAGCAGTTTTTGGAGCCAACTTCATTAAACTTTTTAATGCATCTGTCGTCTTTCCCTTAGATCTAGCCTCCAGCATCTTACCAACTGTGATAAGAGTGAGAATCATGGCAGCAGACTCGAAATAAAACTCATGCATATATTTCATAACAGCTGTCATATCCCCTTTTACTTGAACATCTGTCATAGCAAAAAGAGCATAGACGCTGTAAATATAAGATGCGCCAGACCCAAGGGCAACAAGTGTATCCATATTTGGAGCCTTGTGTAAAAGTCCCTTAAATCCACTTACAAAAAACTTTTGATTGATAACCATAATAGCGGTCGTAAATAGAAGCTGAAATAATCCCATCGCTATATGATTTCCGTTAAAAAATGCAGGGAGCGGCCAATCCCACATCATATGTCCCATAGAGACATACATAAGAGGAATGAGAAGACAAAGCGAAGCGATCAGTCTCCTTTTCATAAGTGGTGTCTCACGGTCAACTAACATATCATCATAGTTTGGTGCGCTAGAGCTAGAAGTTTTTCCTCCTTTTTTTGAAGCACCGTATCCTGCATCTACAACCGCCGCAATAATTTGATCAGAAGTGGCAGTTCCCTCAACCCCCATAGAGTTTGTCAAAAGACTAACGGAGCAGCTTATGACACCAGGGACATTCGTTACTGCCTTTTCCACACGGGCAGAGCAGGCGGCACAGCTCATGCCAGTGACAGTATATTGTTCCATAAAGGTTTCCTCCTTTTTACTGTGAAAGTTATTGTCAAGCGACGAGAAAAAACAATCTAACTTATCTTTATCTCAATAGTTGACATCCTTTCATTTATATTATTATCTTTATTGCAAAAAAACAAATTTATAGTATTATTTCATCAATTTTTGTAAAGTTACGACAAGCTCATCGATAACCTCATCATTACCTTCTCTTATATTATCTGCAACACAGCTTTTTATATGACTTGCTAATAAAACTTTATTAAAACTATTTAATGCTGCATTGATAGCAGATACTTGGACTAAAATATCTGGACAATAAGCATCTTTTTCCAACATACCCTGAATTCCCCGCACCTGTCCCTCGATACGTTTTAAACGATTCATCAAATCTTTATATTCTTTTTCTGAGCGTTGTTTTGTCTTTTGGCAGCAGCATTCTTTATATTCTTTTTTTTCTTCCATAGAAATATCTTTATCTCTTGAGTTAAATAAAACTATAATTGATAAAATTGATACAAGTAAAATATTTTGTTAACTCAGAGAACGCCCTCCTTTTTTATTATATACCCCTTGGGGGTAATATGATTATATAATATACCTCTATGGGGTATTTGTCAAGAGGAATTAATGAGAAAAAAATACAAAATAACAAAAGGTATTTCTTAGACTACTTTAACAGTCAACTCATTTTGAATTCTTAATTACATAAACTTCCCAATATACTCATTAATATATACAACTAATTTATCTCATCCAAACTTTCGCCATCCATTCTTTCTATAACTTGCCATTTAGTAAGTAAACTGCTATACTGTTCGTATGATAATGAGAAGAAAAACTTCTGATAACATTGTGAAATACGGAGGAAAAATTCCATGAAAATTATAATTGCGGGAATCGGAAAAGTGGGGGCCTTATTGGTCAAACAGTTAAGTGCCGCAGAATATGATATTACAATTATTGATTTAAAGCAAAATATTTTAGAGGATATGGTAGGACGCTATGATGTTATGGCAGTTCAGGGAAACTGTGCTTCTATGAATGTATTATTACAGGCGGAAGTAGAGAAGGCAGATTTGCTAATTGCGATGACTGAAATGGATGAGGTAAATTTGCTTAGCTGTATGACAGCACACGGTGTAAACCCAAAATTAAACACAATTGCCAAAATACGAAATCCAGAATATTCAGATCAGGTATATAAAATGAGAGATACTTTTGCGCTCTCTCTTGTCGTCAATCCAGATAGACAGGCGGCAAGAGAAGTGGAAAGATTATTAAAATTTCCCGGCTTTTTAAAAAGAGATACCTTTGCAAAGGGAAGAGTTGAGGTCGTAGAACTTCGCGTAGATAAAAATAGTAAATTAAATAATCTTGCATTGAATGATATGTATAAGATTATAAAGGGAAAAGTTTTAGTGAGTGCAGTTGCGAGAAAAGGGGAAGCTATTACTCCAGATGGAAATTTTGTCCTAAAAAATGGAGATCATATTTTTGTGACAGCGACAATGCGAGAACTTACAATTATGCTGAAAAATTTAGGAATTATCGCTCATAAGGCAAAGCGAATTATAATCTGCGGTGGTGGGCGAATGAGCTTTTATCTCGCACAGCAATTAGAGAGAAGCGGTATTACTGTACAGATTATTGAGCAAAATTATGACAGATGCGTGGAGCTTGCGAATTTACTGCCAGGAAGCTGTATTGTACACGGAGATGCAAGCAGCACAACATTTCTTGAAAGCGAGGGAATTGAAGACTGCGATGCCCTAATTACAGCTACAGGGTTAGACGAGATGAATATGGTAATTGCTCTCTATGGAAATAATTATAAAATTCCTCAAGTTATTACAAAAATGAGCCATATCGAACGAAGTGAAATAACAGATACTCTCCAACTTGGAAGTATTATCACTCCAAAAGAACTTTGCTGTAATAGTATTGTCAGATATGTAAGAGCAATGAACAATCAGACGGGTGCAGCAGAATCTGTTCACTCAATTATCGAAAATAAAGTAGAGGCAATAGAATTTCGCGTAGATGAAAAAGCATTGCATTGCGGAGAACCCCTAAAATATATTAAGTTTAAACCAAATATATTAGTTTCTTGCATTATTCACGGCATGGATACAAAAATTCCAGATGGAAATGCTTCTTTCCAGGTTGGAGATACTGTAATTATTGTTTCTAGTGGAGAAAATGTGATATATCAGTTGAATGATATTTTTGCGTAATTTGAGGTGCGAAAGAAATGAATTATAAAATGATGGGGCGCTTTATAGCGCAAGTTATATTAATTGAGGCAGCATTTATGATTCCAGCCTTGCTTATCAGCTTGATTGATGGAGACAAGACAGCTGTGAACGGATTTTTAACAAGTATCGCTTTAATTTTAATTATATCTGGAGTTCTGTTTTTTGTCTGTCGAAAGGAAAGAGGAGGATTTTATGCAAGAGAAGGTTTCGTCTGTGTTGGACTTAGCTGGATTGTGATGAGTATTCTTGGATGTCTACCTTTTTATATTTCCAAAGAAATTCCTCACTATTTAGATGCCCTTTTTGAGATTGTATCTGGCTTCACAACAACGGGATCCACCATTTTAGCAGATGTCGAGGCATTGTCCAGGGGAATATTATATTGGAGAAGCTTTAGCCATTGGCTTGGCGGTATGGGAGTATTAGTATTTTTATTAGCTCTCGCTCCGCTGAGCAAAAAAAATGGATTTATGATGCATATTTTAAGAGCAGAGAGCCCAGGACCAGATGTTGGAAAATTAGTTCCAAAGATTAAACAGACAGCGAGAATTTTGTACATACTATATATTGTTCTCACTATTTTGAATATTATATTTTTATTAATTGGCAAAATGCCCGTGTTTGATGCCGTCTGCACGGCATTTGGAACAGCTGGAACAGGTGGATTTGGAATTAAAAACGACAGTATAGCAAGCTATAGTCCATATATTCAAAATGTATGTACCATATTTATGTTGCTTTTTGGTGTAAACTTTAGTTGCTACTATTTACTCCTTATTGGGCAGGTAAAAAATGTCTTTAAAGATGAAGAATTTAGAACTTATATCGGAATTGTTCTTGGAAGTATTATTCTTATCACATGGAATTTAAAAGATGTGGCGACGAGTCTTGGATACAGTGGAATCAGGGAAACGATAAGACATGTAGCTTTTCAGGTTTCAACCATTATAACAACAACTGGTTTTGCAACAACAGACTTTGATTTATGGCCAAGCTTTTCAAAGTCAATTCTTATTTGCTTGATGATAATTGGAGCCAGTGCTGGAAGTACAGGTGGTGGATTTAAATGTGGTCGTATGATTTTAGTTTTTAAAAGCTTAAGAAGAAATATTCGAAAAATTTTACATCCACAAAAAATTCAGGTTGTAAAAAATAATAGTCGTATGGTTGATGAGAAAATCATCGAAAATACAAATGCTTATCTAGCAGCATATGTGATTATTATTATGATTAGCTTTATTATCATTTCTCTAGATGGATTTTCCACGACAACGAATATTACTGCTGTCCTAGCATGCTTTAATAATATCGGACCAGGTCTCGAGGCGGTTGGTCCTACCTGTAATTTTGGAGGTTTTAGCATTTTATCAAAGCTTGTACTCATTATGGATATGCTTGCGGGACGTCTTGAGATATTCCCGATTTTGATTTTATTTTCTAGAAGTACTTGGATGAGACGATAAAGGAAAAATCTCCTCATAGATAAAAAAATTTGAATCTATTTTTTATCTATACTTTATAAAACAACGAAGTTGTCTTCACCCGTAGAGTATAGGATGCAGTATTCCCCAGAGGATATACTTTATGAAACAGATAAAATGGAATACTTGGGGGAAGGAGTATTTGGAAAGAGACGCCATCCGAGAGAGCAAGTAAGTATCTTCTGTGCAAACGGTAGAGAGTGGAGCGATTTTTCGATATCCTTAGCTTTGCTGCGGGAGTGGCTGTCTGAGCGTAGCGAGTTTCACGCGAGCAGCATAAATCAGCGTATGTCGAAAAATCGTGGAACCGAACATGTTTGCACAGAAGATACTTACTTGCTCTCTCGGCGTCTGTCCTCACCGTTTCAAAACCTATACTCTTTTGTACATATCTTTTCACTTAACCTAAAACTCACAGTTTTATTCCATCATACCTCTTCTTCCCAAAATAACTCATCCAATGTCTTTCCAAGCACCTGACAAATCATAATACAAAGCTTAATCGTTGGATTATAATCTCCTTTCTCAATCGCATTAATTGTCTGTCTCGAAACACCAACTAGCTTCGCAAGTTCCGCCTGAGATAAATCGAGAGCCGCTCTAGCGGACTTCATCTTTAAATTTTTCATTCCCCACCGCCTCGCTCTTCCATTATCTCATGAACAACTGCCATAACTGGAACTATAATAAGACCAACTCCTAAAACTAACTGAATATTAGAGAAGCGATGAAACTCATCAAAATTTAGATGAGCAAGAAACTTCTTTATTCCAGCAAATAAATTTATCGCTCCAACTAAAGCTGAGACTAAAACTATATTTTTTTCTTTTGCAAACGGAGCAAAATAGGCATCTTGAAAAATACAAGTTCCACTTATCACAATTATCGCAATCAACATAAAAATTAACATCTCTGTTACAGGTGTCGCCCAATCAATTCCCAGTACTTCCTTTACTACAGCATTTATTATAATTCCAAAAATCAAGATAGAAAATCCTCGTCTATACGCTACTCCTCTCACCCTCTCCTGTCTCTCATCATATTTAAAATTCCCATACATCTTTTTTCTGAGTGCCAATCCCAATGCAAAAAGAATACAATATATAAGTAAAAACAAACCAACTACAATTAATCTTTCATTCATTTTCATAATTATCCCAACCTTTCTCTTTTTTTCTTCCACTTCTCACCATCAGCCCCAATATTCCCCCTACTATAAGCACAGCTATAATGAGAAATATATTAATTAGCGTCAACATTTTTACTCCTCCTTAACATTAAATTTTAGTCAAGCTTTTCACTCCCTTATGTAAAAATACATTTCTTTTTGATGATTTTATTATACATACCATTTTACTTTTTGTCAATTATATTTTACATAAAGTTTTATTTTTTTGATATTATGTCATATTATAATTTTCTAAATAAGCATACTTTATCAAACAATAAAGCTTTTTTCCATCCTACAAAGATATGAATTATGATGTACCCTTTGGGTATACCTTATTTACTAACAAAACACAAATCCCCTTTATTCCAATCTTGACTCAATTCATAAATAAAAAATCTTTCTAACCACTTACAATTTTCCAACAATTTTTTTATTCACTTGCATTCTATTTTTTCCTAAAGTATACTTAATTTCACATAGTAATTTATATCAATAAATTGAAATATAATGATTCACAATAATTATCAAACTTAATTTTTCTATAAGTAATACGAAAAAACAAGCAAATAATTCCCTGATTTTCGTCATGGAGAGTGCTAGGTTTCTAATACAATTAAGAAAGGGGATATTTATATGGAAAAAGAATTTTTTGAGGGATTAGAGAGTTTCATGAAAAACATATCTGATTGGATTCCCTCTGAGGACACTGTATTTAATTTACTAAAAGCAGAGGGAGAGGTACAAAGTCTAAAAGCTCAAATTGAGCGAAGCTACTCTACCCTCGGTAAAGAAGCTGAAAAATTATACGGTCTTGACAATCTCGGCAATACGGGAAAAATTTTAAAAGACTTACAGGGAAAATTAAAAGAAGCAGAGACAGCTTTAGATGCACTCAAGGCAAAATCTGAGAAAAATTTCCATCAGAATACATCAGATACCGCCCAACAAAATACTGTTCATAATTCAGACATAGCTTCTCCATCTTCCAATTGCCCAGATGCTATACAGACCGAAGCTACTCAAAATATATTTTGTACCTCCTGCGGAAATAAGATTACTCCTGGAGATTGCTTTTGCGGAAGATGTGGCACTAAACTAAGATAACGATAAAAAAGGCTACTCTAGATTCTATTTTTTCTCACTAGATTAGCCTTTTCTTCTTTTCATTTTATTAGTTTTATATTTTATTCTTTATTTTCTAGCTTACTCTACTATACAAGCAAGACAATTTTCATCTCCAATTATCCAATGTTTATTTTATAACGCTTTAATTCTCTCCATAGCAGCAACTGTATTCTCACGAGAACCAAAAGCTGTCAGTCTAAAATATCCCTCTCCACTTGGACCAAATCCTGATCCAGGAGTACCAACTACATTTGCAGTCTCAAGTAAATAATCAAAGAATTCCCAGGATGTCATTTTATCAGGTGTCTTTAACCATATATATGGAGCATTTACACCGCCGGATACTGTATATCCAGCACCCTTTAATCCCTCGTAAATAATTTTGGCATTATCCATATAGTAAGCAACCTGTGCCTTTAACTGCTCTTTTCCAGTGTCAGAGTAAACTGCCTCACCAGCTTTTTGGACAATATATGGAGCTCCATTGTATTTTGTTCCGTGACGTCTAGCCCAAAGTGCATGTAGAGCTGTTCCATCCACCACTAAATCTTTAGGAATTACTGTAAATCCAAGACGAACACCTGTGAATCCTGCATTTTTAGAAAAAGAGCGAAGCTCGATTGCACAAGTTCTAGCGCCCTCACATTCGTAGATAGAGTGAGCCACATCATCCTCAGAAATATAAGCCTCATACGCTGCATCATAAATAATAACAGCACCGACTTTATTTGCATAATCCACCCAATCTTGAAGCTGTGCTTTTGTAATAGTAGCCCCTGTTGGGTTATTAGGAAAGCAAAGATAAATAATATCTGGTGTTTCCTTTGGAAGGTCTGGAGCAAAATTATTATCCGCTGTACAAGGCATATAAATCACATCACTCCATGTCTCAGCCTTCGGATCATAAGTCCCTGTTCTTCCTGCCATAACATTTGTATCTACATATACTGGATATACTGGGTCACAAACAGCAATTTTATTATCCACTGAGAAAATTTCTTGAATATTTCCAGAGTCACATTTTGCACCGTCAGATACGAAAATCTCATCTGCTGAGATATCACATCCTCTATCTGCATAATCATTTTTAGCAATAGCTGATCTTAAAAATTCATATCCCAAATCTGGAGCGTATCCCTTAAATGTAGCTGCATCTGCCATCTCGTCCACTGCACCGTGAAGTGCATCGATAATTGCTGGAGCAAGTGGCTGTGTCACATCACCAATTCCAAGACGGATGATTTGTTTATCAGGATTTGCCGCTGTATAAGCTGCCACCTTTTTTCCAATTGTAGAAAATAGATAGCTTCCTGGAAGTTTTAAATAGTTATTATTAATTTTTGCCATTGGATTATCCTCCTGTTTTTTATTATCTTACTAAAAAAATTTCATCCCATCCGAGCATATCTTATCTTAATTTTATGCCCTTGGGTATCTTTTATCGTTCAACCAACATATAGCCATAGATGGGAAAGATTTCTACCCTTTACGGCATCTGTTTTTAACGAACAATTAACTATGCCAATGCTGTATCACTAAACACCCCATCAAACACAACTTCCGCTGGACCTGTCATATAGATATGATTTGTATCTCTATCCCACTTAATAATCAAGTCTCCGCCAAGTAAATGTACCGTTACCTCGTCTTTTGTCTTACCATTTAAAATGCAGGCAACTGCTGTAGCGCAGGTTCCTGTTCCACAGGCCAATGTCTCACCCGTTCCTCTCTCCCACACACGCATATTTACTTCATTTTCATTTAAAATTTGCACAAACTCTGCATTGACACGCCTTGGAAATCTCTCATGCGACTCAAACTTTGGTCCAATTTCCTCCAACGGAAATTCACTTGTAGAATCCACAAATACTACAGAATGAGGATTTCCCATAGAAACACAAGTCATACGATATGCCACACCATCCACGATAATTTCTTCGTCAATTGCCCTTTCATTTTCAGAAATAACTGGCACATTTTTAGCAATAAGTTCTGGTTCTCCCATATCAACCGTAATCTTTTTCACCTTTCCATCTTCAATCTGAAATTTTAAATACTTGATACCAGCCAATGTCTCAACAGAAACTTCATCCTTATTTGTCAATCCATAATCATAAACGTATTTTCCGACACAACGGATACCATTTCCACACATTTCAGACTGACTTCCGTCAGCATTATACATATCCATACGAAAATCCGCCTTATCTGATGGGCAGATAAGAATCAACCCATCAGAGCCCACTCCAAAATGTCGATTACTTACCTTGATTGCCAATTTAGTTGGATTTTCTATCTTTTCCTCAAAGCAGTTAATATACACATAGTCATTTCCACATCCATGCATTTTTGTAAACTTCATACCTCTCCCTCTTTTCTATATAAAATAAGTTTATTTATTTTTAATAATCTAATAAGAAGCGGATTCTTCAAAAAACAAATTTTCTTGTCTCACCGCTTAATGAAATTTTCATTCCTTTTAAAATATATCTAATATCATCTGTGCTGTCTCAACTAAGTTTGTCCCATTATCCATGCTTGTCTTTTGCAAGTAGCGATGTGCCTCCTCTTCTGTCATTCCCCTCTGCCTTCCTAATAATTCTTTCGCACTCTCTATAATTGCAAGCTCTTCTTTACTCCTTTGTCTCGGTTTTGATTTTCTCTTCTTCCTCTTTCTTCTAAGAGAATCCGCTAATATATTTATTGTCTCAATTAAATCATAAACCTTCATTGGCATAGAAAGACATAATATATTATCACTTCTCAAATCTAGATAACGAGCACTTGATGCGATAACGACCATCTCAAATGTCGGTGAAAGATACTGTTTTAACTCCTCACAGAGCATATCAGGAAATCGATATCCACATACAATAATACCATCTTCGCAATCTTCTGCTACTTGTAACGCTTGTGCACCTGTTGTACAAAGAGCCGTAACTTCTATTCCACTCCGTATGAGCAAACTTTTAATATGTTTTGCATTTTCTAACTTTGGGAACACAATGATTACGTTAATCAATTTCTCACCACCTTGCTCCTCTTACCAACCTGTTCCCTAATTAACTATTCTCTCCGAATCCTTTATCTTCGGCTCTATCTTTAAGGCTTTTCATCGCTAAATATGATAAAGGTACTCTTTAATTTCCCAATCTGTCACTTGTATTCTATAATTTTCCCATTCTTTTCTCTTTGCCTCGATAAATTTGCGAGCTACATTTTCTCCAAGAACACCCATTAATAACTCATCCTGCTCTAAGGCATCTGCCGCCTCCATCAAGTTTAATGGAAGCTTTTCAACACCTGCTTTTTTTCTCTGGGTATCTGTCATCTCATAGAAATTACTGTTAATTTTTGCTGGAACTTCAAGCTCATTTTCAATACCATCAAGCCCTGCTGCAAGACAGCATGCCAAAAGTAAATATGGATTTGCCGCTGGATCTGGACTGCGAAACTCGATTCTTGTCTCAGCTCCTCTTTGAGCTGGAATACGAATAAGCGGACTTCTATTCATACAGGACCATCCAATATCAATTGGCGCCTCATATCCAGCTACAAGCCTTTTATAAGAATTAACGATTGGATTTCCAATCAATGTTATCGCCTTAGCATGTTTTAATAGACCAGCCATAAAATGATAGCATTCCTTACTAAGACCTAATTCTCCCTTTGGATCAGCAAAAATATTTTTTTTGTTTTTAAATAATGACATATTAATATGCATACCTGATCCGTCTACGCCCGTGACTGGTTTTGGCATAAAGCTTGCATAAAGACCATGTCTCTTGGCAATCGATTTCACAGCAAACTTAAATGTCTGGATATTATCCGCTGTTCTTAAAGCATTATCATACTTAAAATCAATCTCATGCTGAGCTGGAGCCACTTCGTGGTGAGAGGCCTCAATCTCAAATCCCATACTTTCAAGAGTGAGTACAATATCTCTTCTCGCATTTTCTCCAAGGTCAAGTGGAGCCACGTCAAAATAACTTGCTTTTTCATGAGTCACTGTCGTTGGCATTCCATTGTCATCTGTATGAAATAGGAAAAACTCACATTCTGGTCCTACATTAAATGTGTATTCCATCTTAGCTGCTTTTTTGAGCACTTTCTTTAATATATATCTAGAGTCTCCTATAAATGGAACTCCATCTGGGCGATATACATCGCAAATCATACGCGCTACTTTTCCAACCTGTGGTCTCCAAGTCGCAATCTCAAATGTATCTAAATCTGGATAAAGACACATATCTGATTCCTCAATACGCGCATATCCATCGATAGAGGAGCCATCAAACATACATTTATTGTCCAATGCTCTCTCTAGCTGGCTTGCAGAAATCGCCACATTTTTCAATGCACCGAATATATCTGTAAACTGAAGCCGAATAAATTGAATATCTTCATTTTCTACTCGATCGATAATATCTTGTTTCGTATACCTTTTCATTTTCTACTCTCCTTATTTCAATCCACACAGGGATCTTCATAGTAAACTAAATCTCTGCGATATCAATTAAGGACAACTCTTTATGTGGGCTCTCTAAGCTGATAAGCAAAGCGTTCGCTGTATCAAGAGAGGTAAGACAAGTCACACCTGTCTCAATCGCATGACGACGAATCAAAAATCCATCTCTGCTCTTATCTACACCCTGGGACGGTGTATCGATAATAAGATCAATCTCATGACTTAAAATCAAGTCTAGTAGATTCGGACTCTCTTCCTCGATCTTATTAATATGTTTTGCTGGAATTCCATTTTTATTCAGCACCTTACATGTACTCTTTGTGGAATAAATCTCATATCCCAGGTTGTGGAATTTTCTTCCCACATCAACTGCCTCTAATTTATCAGAATCTTTTACTGTTAAAATCATTTTTCTATGCTTTGGTAAATCTATACCAGAACCTAAAAATGCTTTATAGAGCGCTTCATGAAAATCTTTAGAAATTCCAAGGCACTCACCTGTGGATTTCATTTCTGGTCCAAGGCTAATTTCTGCTCCTTTTAATTTCTCAAAAGAAAATACTGGCATCTTAATTGCAATATACTGTGATTCTGGCTGTAATCCTGGCTTATAGCCAAGATTTTTTAATTTGGCACCTACCATTACCTTAGATGCAAGGTCCACAATAGGAATACCTGTCACCTTACTGATATATGGAACAGTACGACTAGAACGAGGATTTACCTCAATAACAAACACTTCATCTTGATACACAATGAACTGAATATTAATAAGTCCAATGACATGAAGAGAATGTGCCAATTTTTTTGTATAATCTTCAATGACACGCTTAATCTTTGGTGTTAAGCTCTGTGCTGGATATACAGAAATACTGTCTCCCGAATGGATACCTGCTCTTTCTACATGCTCCATAATGCCAGGAATAATAATATCTTCACCGTCACAGACAGCATCTACCTCTACTTCTTTTCCCATTAAATATTTATCAACAAGGATTGGATGTTCCTGAACTTGACGATTAATAATCTCCATGAACTCAATAATATCTTTGTCGGAGATAGCAATCTGCATTCCCTGTCCTCCAAGAACATAAGAAGGGCGAACTAAAACCGGATATCCAAGCTCATTGGCAGCTTTTAATGCTTCCTCACAGGAAAATACGGTTGTTCCTCTTGGTCTTGGAATACAGCATTCCTCCAAAATCTCATCAAAAAGCTCTCTGTCTTCTGCTGCATCTACATTTTCAGCACTTGTACCAAGGATTTTCACTCCCATTTTCATAAGAGCTTCTGTAAGTTTAATTGCTGTCTGTCCTCCAAACTGCACTACTGCTCCATCTGGCTTCTCAAGATTGACGATATTTTCTACATCCTCCGCAGTTAACGGCTCAAAATAAAGCTTATCTGCGATATCAAAGTCAGTACTTACCGTCTCTGGATTATTATTTACAATAATTGTCTCATATCCAGTCTCTTTAAATGCCCAAACACTATGTACAGAGCAATAATCAAACTCAATTCCCTGTCCAATTCGAATAGGACCAGATCCAAGTACCATAACTTTCTTTTTATTGTGATTTTCCTCAATCTCATTAAATCCACCGTAGCAAGAATAATAGTATGGAGTCTGAGCTTCGAACTCAGCTGCACAAGTATCTACAATTTTATATACAGGTTTGATTCCAGCCTCGACTCTCTGCTTCTTAATCTTTGTCACATCTTTTTTCATAAAGCGTGCAATCACTTCATCTGGGAACTCTAATTTTTTTGCCTCAAGCAAAAGCTCATCACTTAATTCCTCGGTACTTTTTAATTTTAACTCCATCTCTACTAAGATTGCAAGCTTATCTATAAACCAACGATCAATTTTTGTAATTTCGTGAATTTCTTCCTGAGAAATCCCTCTTCTAAGTGCCTCTGCGATGGCATAAATTCTCAAATCATCTACTTTATATAATCTATGTTCTAATTCTTCATATGTCAAGGTATCAAATCCACCATGATCCAAGCAATCCACATGCTGCTCTAAAGAACGAATTGCCTTCATAAGAGCACTCTCAAAATTTGTGCAGATACTCATAACCTCTCCAGTTGCTTTCATCTGAGTCGTCAGCGTTCTCTTTGCCTGAATAAATTTATCAAATGGAAGTCTAGGAATTTTTACAACGCAGTAATCAAGCGCTGGCTCAAAGCTTGCATATGTCTTTCCTGTCACCGCATTTTTAATCTCATCTAATGTATATCCAAGCGCAATCTTTGCTGTAACCTTAGCAATTGGATAACCTGTCGCCTTAGAAGCAAGCGCAGAGGAACGACTCACACGAGGGTTTACTTCGATAACGCAGTACTCAAATGATTCTGGATGAAGAGCAAACTGTACATTACATCCACCTTCCACATTCAACTCAGAAATAATATTAAGCGCGGAAGTACGAAGCATTTGATATTCTTTATCACTAAGTGTCTGAGACGGAGCGACTACAATACTATCACCTGTATGAACACCGACTGGATCTAAGTTTTCCATATTGCAGACAGTAATACAAGTTCCATTTGAGTCACGCATTACCTCATACTCAATTTCCTTCCAACCTGCAATACATCTCTCAACAAGAACTTGTCCCACACGACTTAGACGAAGACCATTCTCCAAAATTTCTACAAACTGCTCCTCATTCTCAGCAATTCCACCACCACTTCCACCAAGTGTATATGCCGGGCGAAGTACAACAGGATAACCAATTGTCTCGACAAATTTAAATCCATCTTGTACTGTCTCGACTACCTCACTCGGAGCGATTGGCTCATTAATTTTTTCCATCGTCTCTTTAAAGGCAAGGCGATCCTCCGCTTTTTTAATTGTCTTTGCAGATGTTCCGATAAGACGAACATCATGTTTTCTCAAGAAGCCTTCCTCATCCAATTCCATTGCGATATTAAGAGCTGCCTGTCCACCGAGTGTTGGAAGTAAACTATCTGGTCTTTCCTTTTTAATTAATTTTTTTACAACTTTTGCAGTTAATGGCTCCACATAAACTTTATCTGCGATATCTTTATCTGTCATAATCGTCGCTGGATTCGAGTTAATGAGCACAACTTGAATTCCTTCTTCCTTTAGAGAGCGACAAGCCTGTGTTCCCGCATAGTCAAACTCTGCGGCCTGTCCAATTACAATCGGACCCGATCCAATTACTAATACTTTTCTTATATTTCTATCTTTAGGCATTATTGGGACACCTCCATCATATTCATAAACTCATCAAATAAAAATGCTGTATCAACAGGTCCAGGGCTTGCCTCTGGATGAAATTGTACAGTCTGTACATTCTTTCCAAGGTAATGAACTCCCTCCACAGTGCCATCGTTTACATTAAAAAAGCTAACTTCTGCAATTTTTCTATTTATACTATCTTCTTGTACTACATATCCATGATTTTGAGAAGAAATATAGACGCGACCTGTTCTGACATCCTTGACCGGATGATTCGCTCCACGGTGTCCCCATTTCATTTTTCTTGTATTTGCACCATTTGCAAGTGCCATGAGCTGATGTCCAAGGCAAATTGCAAAAATTGGAATATTTGTCTCAAATAATATTTTTAACTGCTCAATAATCTCCACACATTCTTTTGGATCTCCGGGACCATTAGAAAGCATAATTCCGTCTGGATGATCCGCTAAAATCTCCTCCGCCTTTGTGTAAGCTGGATAAATTGTCACCTTACAACCTCTCTTATGAAGAGATTTTGCAATATTTTTCTTCGCTCCCAAATCTAAAAGAGCTACATGATAGCCATCGTTTTCCAAAACTTGCTTTTCTTTGCAAGTAACCATTCTCACGACACCTTGGATTTTATAGGACTTAATCTGATCCATCACTTCCTCCAAAACGAAGTTTTCATTTGTCGTAATCATGCCATTCATTGTTCCTTTATCTCTTAAAATCTTTGTCAATGCTCGTGTATCTATTCCCTGAATTCCAGGAATATCCCACTCCTTTAAAAATTCATCCAATGACATTTCACTGCGAAAATTGCTTGGAATTCTAGACATCTCATGTACAATAAATCCCTGACTCCAAGGTCTTATCGCCTCCATATCCTCCTTCGCAATTCCATAATTTCCAATTAGTGGATATGTCATAACAACTGCTTGTCCAGCGTAGGATGGATCAGTGAGCACCTCTAAATATCCTGTCATAGAAGTATTAAAAACAATCTCACTCACTTTCTCACTTACAGAACCAATGCTTTGTCCCTCAAAAATATTTCCATCTTCTAGTATTAGAAAAGCTTTCATTTTTCTTATTTCCTTTCCTAGTTATATTATATATTAATATAAAGATTTGCAATATTAAAAGAAAATAATTTCATTATTATGCTTTGTCTCACTCGAAATATAGTTTTCTTCTGTCACCTTAAAATATTGCAATTTTTGCAAGAAAAAACACAATATTCCTTCATTTTATTGTGATATTTGAGCTATTCTTTTCTCGCACGAAAGCCAATTTTCTTCGCGTATCCAGTCTATTTACAGCTATCCCGTAGCGGTGAGTACGACAAAAACCCCAATAACTTGACTCGTTAACTCCCTTTCACACAGGTAAATCTTCTAAATCACACTGTCTTTTGCTTTCATTTCATTAGTCTTTCTATTTTCCCAATCAAAGGACTCATAAATATAATAATACTTTTTAACATCCTTTTTTTGGAAGATTACTCAAATTGTAAAAATTCTAACACATAACAATAACAAAGACAAGAGGAAATTGAATTTCTTATGGCACTCTTCCGTCAAAGTTTTCTTTTTCATATTTTTAAAGGCTAAAACTTAATAAAATTAAGTTTACGTCTTGTTATGAAAGTTTTTCGTTAAAAAAAAGCAAAAAAATACATTTTTTGCTTTTTTAATTCATAGATAATCTCTATCTTTTATATGGAAATCTATCCCTGATTTCTTGAGTAAACACATCCACAAAAATTTTGTCTATATAAATGATATTCCTCGGACAACTCAATCGAACGCTTAAATCCATTTTTCTTCTTAAAGTCAGACGGAAGAAAAGAACCTCCATACTCCTCTTCCATCTCCTTTCCAAGTTCATTAATCCAAATGGCATTTTTATGGGGGCTAATAGATAATGTAGTCGTAAAATAAGGATACTCGTATTTAGCAGCTATATACGCAGCCTCTCTTATCCGCATTTTATAACATTTATAGCATCTACTTCCACCCTCTGGCTCTGACTCGAGCCCTCTTGCCATCTCAAAAAATTCTTCTGGCTCATATCTTCCTTCCAGGACATCAACCTCATTTGGTAAATCCATCTCATATATTAATCTTTTTACTTCCTCCACTCTCTTTTTATATTCGCCCTCGTCTGTAATATTCGGATTATAAAAAAATACTGTAATTTTAAAATAATTCGATAAATATTCTAATACATAACTACTACAAGGAGCACAGCAAGCGTGAAGAAGAAGTCTCGGTGTCTGTCCCTCAAGCTCCTTTAACACCTTTTCTAACTCCCTTTGAAAATTTGGTTTTGGTATATTTGTCATGGTATCACCCTATCTATTGTCAATCTTTTCTGGATACATATCATGCTGTGAAAGACGAAGCCAAGCCACATCTTCCCATTTTGTTCCAGGTTTCCCATAATTTACATATGGATCGATGGAGATTCCTCCTCTTGGCGTAAACTTCCCCCATACCTCGATATATTTTGGATCCATAAGTGAAATTAAATCCTTCATGATAATATTCATGCAATCCTCATGAAAATCGCCGTGATTCCTAAAACTATAAAGATAAAGTTTTAGAGATTTGCTCTCCACCATCTTCTCCCCTGGCACGTAAGAAATATAAATTGTCGCAAAATCTGGCTGTCCTGTAATTGGGCAAAGACTTGTAAACTCTGGACAATTAAATTTTACAAAATAATCATTGTCTGGATGCTTATTCGCAAACACCTCTAATACTGTTTTATCATAATCTGTTGGATATTTTGTCTTTTGGTTTCCAAGCAAAGTAATTCCTTTCATCTCATTTTTTTCTCTCATACTATCTCTCCCTTTCTTTTTCATATTTCAAATATAAATAATTCGTAGCTTATCTGGTGCTCTTTACTATAATTACAAGTGGCCAGTACACTAGTTAAATGCCAACTAACGATTATTGCCTCTCTTTAATAGGAAATCTCATAGAACTTCCTTCGTGAAAAAGCATATAAATATGTCTCTTTCACTCTTTTTCCTGTCATCTGTTCCAACGCTCTCTTATAGTAGAGGAGCTGTGGCTCATATCGAGAAACCCAAGACGCCTCCTCTCCCTCTGGGATAAAATCTGTTTTATAATCCACAATAACAATACCATCTTCTTCCTCAAAATACAAATCAATAATCCCTTGAAGCAATACAAGCTCGTCACTGTCTCTCTCTGGCTCTACCTCTCTCATCGACATACCTATCATAAATTGCCTCTCTTTATATAAATCCCCCTGCTTTGCGGCTTTCGTCATACGTTTTCCAATCTTACTATTCCAAAGAGAATAAAGATATGTTTTTCTTCCAGCCTGATACTCTCTCTCGTCAATTTTTCCGCTGTGAAGCAAGTCTTCCATCTGCATTTCCAAACTTTTTCTGCTGTCAATATCCGCAAAGTCTAATAATTCCAAAATTTTATGCACCGCCGTGCCTCTTGCGGCAGACATAAGTTCTTCCTTCTCCTCAATAAAAGATGGAACTGTCTTTACAAAGGAATCTTCCTTAGTCTTTTCGTCTATTTTCCCTTCTCTTTCTAAACTAACCTCTGTCTCCCAGTCTCCCTCAAAATTTATATTAAAATCTATTATATTATCCCTTCGACTTTGCTCCAAAGGAATCAATTGCTTAGCCTGTCTATCTTCGTCATCTTCTGGCATTTGTCTTTGAAGTTCAGACACAGACCATTTTCCTCTCGCCTCAATTGCAGCTTGATTTGGATATTGATACTCAAATTTTTTATAAATTTTTTCCTTCTCTGCCTTCTCCCCCTTCCACTGCATTTTTAAAAGCTCTTCTTTTGTAATTTCCTCTTCCAAAACTTCCTTCACCTTCATCCCGATAATTTGTCTTGGCGATATAATATTGATAGAAAATAAATCTTTTTCTCCTTCTACATAAGATATATTTCCTTCTTTCTCGATTCCATAATCTTTAAATATTTTATCCGTACATTTCTCATTGCAAAGTGCTGGTAAAATCCACTCAATAAAACTTTTTCCACTCATCATCGTAAGATACGATAATCCTCGTTCACGATAGGATAGTGAGCCAAAAGGCTTTTTTATAAATTTCATGAGGTCTTTCACTGCTGCAGTCAAAATTAGCTTTTCTTTTGCTCTTGTAAGTGCGACATAAAGCACACGAAGCTCCTCTTGCAACATCTCAGTTTTTAGCTGCTCCTGCAAAAATTTTTTTTGGAGTGTCGGTGTTTTTTCACGATTTATATAATCAATATTGTCCACACCAAGATAATAATCTTGGTGGAGCACAAGTTTTTGATTCACATCCATATAATTAAATCTCTTTGATAAATTGCTCACAAATACAACTGGAAATTCAAGTCCCTTACTCTTATGAATACTCATAATACGTACCGCATTATCCTCAACAAGTCCATTGCTTGAGCCAAACTCTTCCTCATAATTATCTAGCTGCCTAATATAGCGAATAAATTGAAAGAGTCCCAGGTAGCTCGTCTCTTCATACTTTGCCGCCTTTTGCATAAGCATATCCAGATTTGCCTGTCTTCTCGCTCCGTTTGGCATTCCTTTTACATACTGATAGTATCCTGTCTTCTCAAAAGAAGACCAAATTAAATCTTCAATCGCTAAATACGTTTTTTCTTCTCGAAGTTGTTCTAAAATATCCAAAAAGCCCGTAATCTTTTGCTTTAGCTTCTCTTCTTTCCCTGATTCTAAATAAAATCTGAGATATTCATAAAAAGAATACGAAGTCCTCCTCTCATGCACGACAAGGTTTCGAATCATGGCAAGCTCTTCAGCCGTCACCGCGACAATTGGCGAGCGAAGCACAGCTACAAGAGGAATATCAAGGTATACATTATCAATTATTTCTAGTAAACTAACTGCCGTCTTAATCTCTGTCGCATGGAAAGAACTTCTTGAACTATCCATATGCACTGGAATTCCCTCTTCGCTCAATACTTCCTCAAATACTTCCGCTGTTCCCTGCATCGTTCGAAGTAATATTGCGATATCTTCATATTTAATGAGACGTTTTTTTCCTGGCTTTTTATCATCTTCCACAAAAAACGTTTTTTCTCCCTCTACCAAATCCTTAATTCTCTTCGCAATCATTTTCGCCTCAAGCTCAAGCTTTGTATAATCTTCTTCTGTCTCGTCCATTTCTTCGATATTCAAATCAGCTTCCTCTTTTTCCATATTCAAAAGTAAAACTTCTGTTATATTTCTATCTCCATTCCACGCTGAAAACTCTCTGGACGGCACAAGACGGTTTTTCTCACCATACGTCATCTTCGAAAAATCTTCCTGCATCGTTTGATAAAAAATATAATTTGCTGCCTCAAGCACTTCCCAGCGACTTCTAAAATTATTGCGAAGCTCAATTTTTTTGTCTCGAACCTGTCCTTCCTCATATCTTTCATACTTATTTTGAAAAATCTCCGGTCTGGCCATACGAAACTTATAAATACTCTGCTTCATATCACCTACCATAAAAAGATTGCCCTCCGCTCTTTCCTTGGAAATCGTTGTGAGAAGAAGTTCCTGCACCATATTACTGTCTTGATACTCATCGATAAAAATTTCTCTATAGTGACTTCTAAGCTCCAGCGCAATCTCACTTGGCTTTCCAACTAAATCAAGACCATCTTCTCCCTCATATTCGTCAACAAATAAATCTAACGCAAAATGTTCTAAATCATGAAATTCAAATACATTTTTCTCTCTCTTCTTTTCTTGAAAACGGTCATAAAAATCGACAACTAAATCAACCATTGCCTCAATTGTAGGAGCCACCTTTTTTGTCTGTTCTAACTGCTCACTGGCTCCATAAAAGAAAAATCGTTCCCGAATATCTTGGACAATCTTCTTCGCATTATCCCGAATTTCTTTTATTGGTTCTAACTCTTCTTTTGTATATCCCGCCTCTTTATCCTTTTTTGTAAGAGCCGGCCATCTCAAAAAACTTGCCCTATCTAGTACTTCCTTACATTCCTGATAACCTTCCTTTACCAAAACTTCCCTTAAAACAGCTAATTCCTTGCTTAAAATTTCTTCTACCTTTGTAGGAAGAATACTTCTATTTGATAAAGCATACTCAAGTCTTTGCTCACATTCTCGCAGCCGCTTTTTTGCATTTTTTATCAGATTTTTCATCCAACCACTTTGCTCTAGCTCTCTCTCATTGTTCACTAAAAAACCTTTTTTCGCCTCTAACAGCCACTGCTTCGGTCTGGGACTACTGATACAAAATTCATATATTTTTAAAATCAATTCCTCAATTGCCTTATCTGTCTTTCCAGGTGCATAGCTTTCCACGAGCGTCAAAAATTGTTCTGTTGACTCTCTATATTGCTCCTCCAAAATCTCTTCTAGCACTTCTTGTTTTAAAAGAGCCATCTCTCCTTCCTCACCAATTCGAAAATTCGGGTCTAAAGATAGCTGATAAAAATAATTTTTTACCGTATCCATGCAAAAGCTATGAATTGTCGTAATCTGCGCTCTGTGAATGAATGACATCTGTTTTAACAAATGTTCGTTCGCTGGCTGATTAGCAAGTTCTTCCTCAAGCTTTGCCTCAATTCTCTCTCTCATCTGCGACGCGGCTGCCTTTGTGAATGTCACGACAAGCATCTCGTCCAAATCCATCGGATTATTTTTATCTAATACCATCTGCACAATACGCTCTACTAAGACAGCTGTCTTTCCTGAGCCCGCCGCCGCTGATACTAATAAATTACAATTTCTTGCATCAATGATTTCTTGTTGTTGTCTCGTCCACGCCATCTTCTTTCCCTCCTTTCTTCTCCTTCTCGTGAATCAGCTCTAAAACTCTCTCTTTATCCAAATCTGCAAAATTACGATAATTATTTTCCATTAACTTTGCATCAAAATCACAAATATCTAAATATTCACAGTAATCACAAGAGCTCCTTCTTGAATGCCTGCACGGTGAAATAGCGATATTTCCATTCAAAATCTCGTTTCCCATTCTCACCATCGAATCCTTAACATAATCTCCAATCTCAAAAAACTGATCGGTATTTACCGCACTCGACGCTTTAGATGGCTCCCCATTTTTTGTGAATGAAATTGGAATAGAAATTGGCTTTTCACTATTTTCTAGATGTGCTAATAACTCTTTTTCTTGATTGACAAGCCCACTCATCTTCATCCTCTTTAAAAGCTCCGCCTGTAAATCCTTTGATTTTACCCCATCTATAATCGGGTCTTTCATATTATAATAAAATACTCCAGCTGGAATAACTTTCTTACTCGTCTTCTTTTGTTGTAACTCAAGCGCCACATTCATATAAGCAAGAAGCTGAATCTGAAGTCCATAGTATAGATCAAACATTTCAAAAGAAGTATTACCTGACTTATAATCCACAACTTTTAAATAAATTGCATCTGAATCCTCATAGCGGTCAATTCGGTCAATGACACCAGATAATTCCATTTTCGCCCCATTTTCAAGCTGTAACGTAACGGAATCTAAATCTTTTCTTGTCTTAAAATTAAATTCAAAGGCATACGGTTCAAAATCTCCAAGCTTAATATGAGATTGCAATGCCCAAAGCGTTCTCTTTGCAATTCTCTCAAATGTATGCATCATATAACGGTTTCTCGCAGAATCATTTAAGACATCCAAATGATATTCCTCCACAGCCTTAGTTACACATTTCTCAGCCAGATTATCTCTTTGCTCATCCGTTATTGTCTTCCAGTCATATTCCAAAGATTCTGACATAGTTTTAGAAAATAGCTCCATTGTCTTATGCAATACATTTCCGATATCGACGGAGTAGATCTTATATTCTGCTCTCTCTTCAAGTGCCAATCCATAACGAAGAAAATGTGCAAATGCACAACCTGCATATCGTTCTAACCTTGTAACACTATTTCTCATATTTACACCGTAAAGCGCACGTGCCACTGCCTTTGAGAGTGAAGATTCTTGGTTGCGATAAAAAATACTTAAAATCATACGCTCAAGTTCTAAACGTCCTTTTGAAGACTCAGAAAAAATCTCTGCCATTGCCTCCCACTGTTTTGTCTGCTTTCCTTCCAAATATGCCAAAAATCCTTCTAACATATACTCAAAGCTATCTTCTTTTGTAAAAATCTCTCTCTCCCCGCCTTGACTCTCATCTCGAATTAAAATTTTTGGAAAAAGTTGAATCACACGATTAATCAAAAAAGACGGACGAATTGTTTTTCCATCTAAATCTATCTTAGATAAACTAAGGTATATTTTTTCAGATGGTTTCGTCATATTAATATAAAGATAAAATTGCTGAATATAAGCTTCCTCTCTCGCTGTTGGAGCTAATTCTGCCTCTGCCGCCTTTAACCGTTCTCTCTCAGTATCACTTAGCACCCCATGAGACTGTACATTTTTAGGAATAATTCCTTCATTAATTCCCATAAAAAATAAAACTTTAATATTTTTTAGCCTAGTACGCTCGATATCGCCGACTACAATCTGGTCAAGCCCTGGAGGAATAACACCAAGCTTCAGCTCTTTCCATCCAACGTCAAGCATTTTTTCAAGCTCGCGAATCGGCACTATATCTTTTCCAAGAATTTCTACAAGTCGTTCCATTAACTGTATCACTGCCTCAAAAACTTGGTCATAAATCTTTGCGAGCACCTTATCTCCTTTCTCCTCAAAGGAAAGTTGTGCTTCTTTTAATTTTTTCTCATAATCCATTCTGTCAAAAAATTCGTAGAGTGCAATCATCTTTTCTTCTAATATAATATTCGCCTTTAGTTTTTCTCGAATTTCGAAAATTTCTTCTACAAATTTTTCTCTCACCGTATCTAAATACTCAATCTCCTCTTCCTCGTATCTTCGAGGTTTTCTCGTAAATTTCTTCTTCCAGGCAGAAAATCCTCGAACTCCTGTCGACATGACATAGTTATCTAGCCGATCTACATCTGAACTAGGAATATTGCTCATACCTGCCTTCAAATATCGAAATACCGTATTATACGAGAAATCATACTCCACCATCGCTAATAATGCTCGAATACTCTCGATAAACGGATTATTCAAAATTCCCTTTGTACTATCCATAAAATATGGAATATGAAGTCTCTCAAATGCTCTTTGTAGCGCACTCTCATATCTTGCTTGGTCTCCTGTCACCACAGCAATATCACGGTACGCTATTTTCTTCTCTCTCACAAGCTTCGCAATCTTTCTTGCTACCATTAAGGATTCTGTCTTTGGATTTTGGCTAATTGAAATCTGAATATTTTTTGTCCTCTTTGAATAGCTGCGAAATGGATAGCGAAATATCTCTCTCTCCAAATATGCAAGCTCTTCATTTTGTAAAAATCGATATGGAATCTTTTCATTGATGACAAAATCTCTTCTTACTTCTACTCCATTTTCCTTTGCAAGCTCCTTTACCTTAAAAATCGTTCGCTTACTCATGGCAAAAAGTTCATACTCTTTTATTCCTCTAAAAAACTGCTCTCTCGGATCGAGTGTCACTGTAATAAAAATATTTTTTGCTATCTTCATAAGCTCTCCGAGTAAACTATACTGAACAGGAGTAAAACCAGTAAAACCATCAATTAAAATTGTGCTGTCCTTTAATAAATTTGATTTTGAAACTTTCGTTGCGAGCAGCCCTAAAAGCTGCTCCGCCACAATATAATGCTCTCCCATAAACTGCTCAAAGCTTTGCAGCATTAGCTTTGCCTCCTGTAGTTTATAGGAAAGAAGTGTATTTTGGGGAATCTTTTCCACCATTTCATCTAGTTCTTTTTCTCCAATATGATATTGATAAAACTCAGAGAGCAGAGATTTCATCTCATCGATAAATCCTGGCTTATCTGCCGAGGTACCAAAAATTTTAAATTCCTTTTTCTTCTCCTCCAAAAGCTTTCGGATAATCATATTTTTTCCAATATCATCCAAAACTGCTCTTGGCTGCTCTCTAAGCTCCTCAAAAACACGATAAGAAAGCCTGTGAAAACTAATCATATCAATATTCATTGTTCCATGACATGGATGCATCTCAATCACTTCCTTTTGAGTCTGCCATGTAAACTGCTCTGGAACAAGAATGAAAAAGTTCTCCCCGGGCTTTTTTATAGATTCTTCTATTATTTGTTGGTACATACAGTGAGATTTGCCGCTTCCGCTGCTTCCTAAAATCATCTGTACCGCCATATTTTCCCCTCCTTCTTCTCTCCTTTAAAGGACTTTTGTCATATCTCCTTTTCTATTTGCATACATTATAATAGTTTCGCAGTAATCCTGCTCTTAAACATAAAGGAGAATCTCTATGAGCTCTAATACAAAAATATTTATTTTCAAGGCAAAAGAATTAATCTATACCGCTCTCTTCATCCTCTTTGGTATAGCCCTTCTTTTGCTCCTCATCTTTTTCTTCTTCCCTAAAAATGACTCAGGAGAAGAACTTACTCCCACAATGAAATATAACGCTGGTATTTATACGTCCACAATGAATCTTGGCGGAACAACACTCGATTTGAAGGTTGTCGTAGACCGACAAAAAATCAAATCCATCTCCATCCCTGATATGGATGAATCCATCAACACTCTCTATCCACTTCTCCAACCAACAATCGATGATATCAATAAGCAACTTGAAACTGTAGATAATATCGATGAGCTGACTTTTCAAAATGAGAGTCAGTACACAAATACGATTTTAAAACAGGCTATGAAAAATGCTATGCAAAAGGCAAATTTATCCGAATAAAGCCTTTTACTCACAAGGTATATTTTGTGAAACAGATAAAGTGGAATGTTGTTTGAAAGAGATATTTGGAAGGAGACGCCACCAGTCAGAAGACCGTTCTTTCCCTTTCCAACACGTTGCGTTCCCGCCATTTTTCGCT
>CAYTNV010000037.1:0-30235 GCA_964439395.1 uncultured Blautia sp.
AACGGAATTTATTGTAGCTGCAAATGAAAAATATGGAAAATTGGTAAAAATGATGGAAGATATTACAGAGAGGGAGCTATCTGTGGAATTTGATTTTGCAGCAGATGAAAAGAAAAAAGAGGCACATTGGAAGAGAGATAAGAATTTAAGGGATATTCTTATTCATTTATATGAATGGCATCAGCTTTTCATTGCTTGGATTGGAGCAAATAGAAATGGAGAAGAGAAGCCATTTTTGCCAGAACAATATACATGGAAAACATATGGAAATATGAATATTGCTTTTTGGAAAAAACATCAAAATACTTCGCTTCAGACTGCAAAGGAGAAATTGGAAGAATCTCATGCTATAGTAATGGGGCTGATGGAAGAGTTTTCAAATGAGCAATTATTTTCAAGAGGTGTGTATGGGTGGACAGGTGGCACAACACTTGGCTCCTATTTTATCAGTGTAACTTCAAGTCATTATGAATGGGCAATGAAAAAATTGAGGGTACATAAAAAGATAATTTTGAGACGGGTTTGATTTAGAAAGAAAAGAGTTTTATGTTCTAATATGGATGGATATGAATAAATCCAGAATCTATTAGAAAAGAAGTTGAGATAATCGTAGAAATGAATTTAAGATAACCAGAGAAAAATAGCGGTGCTTTCTAAGATAAGCAAGGACAAAATTTAGCAAGAAATGTCGGGAATAAAAATCATGTTGATGATAGACTGTAAATACAGCGGAAGGAGGTAGTAGTTTATGGAATGGATGGAAGCGATAGGAAAGGCGATTCAATATATAGAAGAACATATCACAGAAGAATTGTCAGTGGAAAAAATTGCAAGATATGTCAATATTTCTACTTTTTATTTTCAAAAAGGTTTTTCCATGCTCTGTGGATTTACCGTTGCGGAATATATTCGCAACCGACGATTAGCTTTGGCTGGCAATGATTTAGCGATCGGTGACGAAAAAGTGATTGATATTGCCCTAAAGTATGGATATGATTCTCCCGACAGCTTTACAAAAGCTTTTGTAAGATTCCATGAAGTGACTCCCTCACAGGTGAGAAAAGGGCAGATGACACTCAAACTATTTGCACCGCTGAAAATTAAAATATCATTAGAAGGAGGATATCTTATGGAGTATAAGATTATGAAGAAAGAGGCATTTACAGTAATTGCAAACGCAAAAATGTTTTCTTATGAGAGAGCAATGGAGGTAGTTCCACAGTTTTGGCAGGAGCATTATAAGGAGGGCAAGGGACAGACTGTGATGGGAATGTACGGAATTAATTTTGACGAGGAGATGAAGGGGGATACTTTTGAGTATATGATTGCAGACCCATATAATCCAGTAAATGAAGTTCCAAAAGGTTTTGTAATCAGAACAATACCATCATTCACTTGGGCAGTATTTCCGTGCAAGGGTCCTATGCCAACCGCATTGCAGGATGTGAATACGAAGATTTTTTCAGAGTGGCTTCCAGCATTAAAGGAATATGAGTTTGCGGCAGGATATTGCGTTGAGTATTATGATGATCCGACAAAGTATGCTAAGGGAACGATGGATGAGAATTATTACTGTGAGATTTGGATTCCTGTGAGACAAAAATAAGTTTAAAAATATATACAATGAAGTAATAGCTGTGACAAGAAAGTAATTTTTAGGTGACAGCTATTATTTTGTATTCTTTACATAGAGGGTCATTAGCGGTATAATAGGATACAATAAATAATATAAGGAGGTAATAAAATGTTGGATAAAAATGTAGTTGAATTATTAAATCAGCAGATAAACAAAGAGTTTTATTCCGCATACTTGTATTTGGATTTTTCAAATTATTGCTATGATGAGGGGCTTGATGGTTTTGGAAATTGGTATAAAATTCAGGCTCAGGAGGAGCGAGATCATGCCATGTTATTTGTACAGTATTTACAAAATAATGGAGAAAAGGTTGTTTTGGAAGCTGTTGATAAGCCAGCAATTGCACTTGAGAGTGTAAAAGCTGTATTGGCAGAGGGATTGAAGCATGAGCAGTACGTGACAAGTCTCATACATAATATTTATGACGCGGCATATAGCGTAAAGGATTTTCGTACTATGCAGTTTTTAGATTGGTTTGTAAAAGAACAGGGAGAAGAAGAAACGAACGCAGATAATCTTGTAAAGAAATTTTCCCTATTTGGAGATGACCCAAAAAGTCTGTATATGTTAGATAATGAGTTGGGTGCAAGAGTTTATTCTGCTCCATCTTTGGTATTATAGTCATGAATTCAAAAAAAATTGTCTGTCCATGTTATCATGTCACGAAGGGTGACGTGGCAGACGTGATAAAAAATGGGGCAGCTTCATTTAAAGATGTAAAGAAAGCAACAAAAGCTGGAAAAGGCTGCGGAAAATGCAAGAAAAAAGTAAAGAAGCTGACAAAAAAGCTTCTGGATGAAAAATAGGAAACTGACATGCCTGCTATCGCAGGCATCACCATAAATGAAAGTTCGATTGCTCCGTGCTTTGCACAGCAGTGAGCACTAAAATTCAACATCGCTCTACGAGCTTGTTTCATTAAGTGCTCTTTGCATACATGAAACCAACTGTTCATCCTTCGCTATCAGCTTGGATTCACAGGGTTTCATAGCATCCCGCAATCGCATCTGTATTCGCACTCCAAGCTATCGCTCTATGTGCTCATACAGGTTAGTCTGTCAAATGTGCAGACAAGTGCAAATAAATTTGCCCTTGCCCGCCCGCTTGACAGGGACTTTCATAGAAAAATATTTAAGGAGATGATTGATATGTATGCTGAATTTGATGAAAGCTTAGTAACTGGCAATGAATTGATTGATGGGCAACACAAAGAATTGATTGATAAAATCAATAATCTTGTAAGCTGCTGTGAAGAAAATGGAGGAAAGTTGGAAGCGATTAAGATGCTAGGTTATCTGGAAGATTATACAGAATTCCATTTTAAAGCTGAAGAGGAGTTACAGGAGAAAATTGGTTATCCAGGTCTTGCAGAACATAAACAAAAGCATGAAGAATTTAAAAAAGCAGTGGAAGAGCTGAACGAGATGTTGATGGAAGTGGAGGGGCCAACAGAGGCATTTGTAGAAGCTGTTCAGAAAAATGTTATTGAATGGCTTTATGGACATATCAAAGGGTTTGACTGTTCTGTGGCCACATATGTATGTATGAGTTCTAACCCAGAATTACTTTAAGATATTTCCTCTTATGGAAGGTTGAAAAACATTCTTTTCGAATGATTTTGTCTATGACAAAAGAATTTGAAAAGAATGTTTTTTTGTTGTAAAAAAGACGAGACATTTTAGGCAAAAATATTATTTATCCTAAAGAAAAGAGCCAAAAAAGAGATGTGATTTAAATACTAAATTGATATTTTTTATCATATACGAATAGTATTAATGAGAAAAAATATATAGTATGTAGATTGACGATACTTATTTGTAGATGGTAACATTAATCAGTTACCACTAACTTTTTTTAGTATACCAAGATAGGAGGAATTTATGAAAAAGGTGACGAGTAGATTATTGGCGTTTCTTATGGCAATCATAATGGTTGTAAATATGGGAGTAACGCAGGTGTTTGCGGCAGAAGGAGCGCAATTGCCACCAAATGAAATTCAGGAATCTACCAGTAATTTTGGTATTGATTTCAGAATTACATTTTCAGATGATGCTAAGGCTTGGCTAAGCGCGGTGACAACTGTTACTGTGGGAGGAACTGCTTATACAAAAGCCGATAGTTCATACGGAGTTTGGAATAACACAAATTTCTACGTTGATGCAAATAATAATTATTTGTTAGTTGGAGAAGCATTTGAGGAAGAAATTGCAGAATGTATAGTACAGGCAGATGGTTATACAAGCTTAACTTTAGAGCTAGATAAGAGTAGTCATACTGCAGTAATTAAGGATACGCAAGGTGGAGGTACAACCGAGCATATACATGCAGGAGGTACAGCTAATTGTCAACAGAGAGCTGTCTGTTCCGAATGCGGACAAGAGTATGGAGAATTAGGTGACCATATATATGAGAATGGTCAGTGTACGATATGTGGTTTTGGTAAAACAGATGCACCTTCTGTCACAGCGGATAATTCAGATGCTACGTATTTTGTTCTCAAAGTAGATAGCAGTGAGTATGTGCAGGGAATTTCATCTATTTTATGTAATGACAACGAATTGGAAGAGACAGAATATAAGATAGCATTAAATGGGACAAAATATTATCTAGATAAAGAAAATAATAGAATCTATTTTGACAAAATGGGTGGTATTCCTTTCCAATCTGGAGATATTATTACAATCCAAAATGCAGAATATAAAGATTTGAGATTAAAAATATCTATTGGAGCTGGAGAAGTTAGTGTAAAACCAGTAGATTCAAATGAAGAGCAAGGGGACGAGTATAAACTTTATGTACGTTTAGTTGGATATTTTGAAGCGGCTCTTGTAAATCAGAAGGGATATGATGCTCTCAGTAGTGCATCTACTAATATAACACAGAATAAAAATAGTGATGTAAGTGTGGAAGCAGCGCTTCTTGGAGATGGAGTAGAGCCAACAGAAGATGATTGGAAGTTATTAAATGAGAGTGGCATCAGGATTGACACGAAGAATACAAAAGTAAATATCGATGATCAAATCGGAATGGCAGGTGTTTATTCTGTATACGATAGCTCTATAACTTTGGCTGGAGTTCCAACGAAAGCAGGAGAGCATAAAATTAGTGTAGTAATAACAGATGATCAGGGACGTACTGCGACAAGTAATGAGCTTATATTTAGAGTATATACAGGTCAAGAAAATCTGGAAGATCAGTTGATTTTAGAAAACTGTACACAGACTGCTGACCAAAAATATATGTACGATATGGAACCGTGGGCAATTAAAAATTTCAATAATACAGATAATATAGTGACAGTTCCAAAAGATATTAAGGCATGGTATGGTTCTCATACTAGTGGTACTTATGGTGAATTAGGATATGCTATTTCAGAGGGTTCTGATACAACTCAGACATTAATAATTCCTGAGGGTTGTAATTTAACTTTTGTTAATATGGATATATTAAGCAGCGTTCGTATTGTAGTGGAGAATGGCGCAACTCTTGTTTTGAGAGATTCAACTGTTGAGGGCATTATAGATGTCAAGAGCGGTGGAAAATTCTCTATGAATTATAATGAGTATGAGGGAAAAGGCGAGTTTTTGACAGGAGCATCTATCAATGGACAGTTAATTTTGCGTGATGGTGCAATATTGGAGAATGCTAAAATTTATTCTAATACGAACTTTATTGCAAATGGAACTGAAGTACGCAAAAATACAAATCCTGTTGTCGTAACAGAAGGTAATGTAACAATGAATGGTCAGGTATTCATTCGTGGTGATGAGGCTCCGACAGGTACGGATCCTTCTACTAATAAGAGCTTTGCAGGACAAATGGGACTTTTGGTGAAAAATGGTGCTTTAAATCTTACAGCGGGCTCTGTACTAGCTGTGTATGGTGGAGGATATACTGCAACAACTTCTTTAGGAGGTGCTGCAATTATTGTTGATAATGGAACCATTTCCGGAGAAGGTAAGCTTATTGCCGTAGGTGGACAGGGAACTTTTGACAATGGTGGAAATGCGGTAGAAGGAACTGGTAAAATTTCAGTAGCTAATGCATACTTGGAGGGCGGAAATTCTTATCAGCCAAAAGCGGGATGTACAGCAGGAAAAGCAATGACTGAGAATATTACTCTATCTGGTAATACAAACCGTAATTTAATTGATGGTAAAAACATAAACAGTGAAACTGAGATTACGGATAAAGATACTTATTGGAGTTCTATTTCTGAAATTCCAGATTTATCTTTATATACGGTAGAAAATAATGCACCTGGAGAGCATCAACATACATGGCAGACGGAATGGTCAAAGGATGCACAAAATCATTGGTATGCATGCAACGACTGCGATGAAAAGAAAGATTTGGCAGCACATACACCTGGACCAGAAGCGACAGAGTCAACACCTCAAGTTTGTACAGTATGTGGATATGTCATACAGCCAGTTAAGGAGTTAAAAAATATAGAAGATTTGACTTATGATTCAGTGGCAGAGTATACATATAATGGTAAGGCAATTGAGCCATCTATTAAAATAAATGATGGAACTTCTGAATTGAAACTTGGGACAGATTATACTATAAGCTATAAAAATAATATAAATGTAGGGTATGGTACAATTATTGTCACAGGTATAGGCTCTTATAAAGGAACAAAAAAGATATCGTTTCATATTGCAGCGAAGGCATTGAGTGAAAGTGATATAAGTTATACGAAGTTAGGAAACAAAACTTATACAGGAGCCCCAATTATACAACCTGTCAAGGTAAAATATGGTAATACTGAACTAAAAGAGGGAACAGATTATACAGTAACTTATAGCAATAATACGGAAGTAGGAACTGCAACAGTAAAGATAAAAGGTATTGGAAACTTCAAATCAGAAAAAACTCTTAATTTTAATGTCTTAGCGAAAAATATTAATGCAAGTAATGTAAAAATTTCGGATATTGGTACTCAGATTTATACTGAAAAAGAGATGAAACCTTCCATAAAACTCACTCATGATGATAAAGTATTGGAGCTTGGAAAAGACTATACAATAACTTATAAGAATAATGAGAGTATGGGAAGAGCATCCGCCATTATAGAGGGTATTGGAAATTATAAATCTAAGAAGACAAAAACATTTGCTATTGTTCCAAAGCAGGTACTAAATCTTAAGGCAACTGTTTCAGGCTATAAAAGTATTAGCTTAGCCTGGGATAAGCTTAGCAATGTAACAGGATATAGAGTGTATCGTTCTACAAATGGAAAGAGCTTTAGCTGCATTGCAACTTTAAAAGGGAGTGATGTATTAACTTACGCAGACAAGAATTTGACAACTGGAAAGAATTATTATTATAAAGTTCGCGCTTATTTTGACGATACCAATATAGACAAACGTTATTATGGTGCTATGAGCGATATTGTAAAGGAAAAACCAGTACCAGGTAAGGTGACAATAAAGTCTATAGTCAATTCCTCTGCAAAAAAAGCAACTCTTACTTGGAATAAAGTAACTGGTGCAAGTGGCTATGAAATTTATCAGGCAGACAGCAAAAATGGAACTTATGCGAGGGTTAAGACAGTTACAAGTGGAAGTACTTTGACTTTTACAAAGGCGAAACTTGAAACAGGTAAAACTTATTATTATAAGATGAGAGCGTATAGAATAGTAGATGGAAGTAAGAAATATGGCTCTTATTCCGCAATAAAATCTGTTAAAATTACAAAAAAATAAATTAAAATAAAAGTAAAACTCCTCTGGATGATAAATTCAGAGGAGTTTTACTTTTCAAATACATTGCGTTCTGATAATTGGATATGTTAGAATAATAAAGCATTTGGTTATATTTGTTAAGTGGTTTTCCATCCATGGCAACGAAAAGATTTATTTACGAAATAGCGAAGCTATTTTTGCCCGTAAGGCATGGAATGTGATGTGTTTTATGAGTTTTTGTAAATTTTAAGGAGTGAAACATAAGATGAAAAGGGATTTGACAGAAGGACCTGTAATGAAGGCAGTTTTGTTGTTTACCTGGCCTATGTTATTAGGAAATTTATTACAGCAATTTTATAATATGGCAGATACGTGGATAGTGGGGAAAGCTTTAGGTTCTCAGGCTCTTGCGGCTGTTGGCTCGGCTTTTACCTTGATGACTTTTCTTACCTCCATTTTAATTGGCTTATGTATGGGTGCTGGTTCTCTATGTGCCATATATTTTGGGAGACAGGAAGAGGAAAACGTAAAAAAGAGGATGGAAGTAGCATTTTTATTTATCGGTGCCGTATCTTTGGTATTGCAGTTTATGTCTTTGTTGGCTTTGCATGGACTTCTTTGGATTATGAGAGTACCAGCAGAAATATATGGATTAATGTATTCTTATATGAGAATTATTTTGTACGGTCTTATCTTCGTATTTTTATATAATTATTTTTCTTGTATGTTGCGGGCTCTAGGCAATTCTTTTGTCCCTCTGATTTTTCTTGGAATTGGTACAGTGGGAAATATTTTACTAGATTTTATATTTGTGATGATATGCAATTTAGGAGTGGAAGGAGCTGCGGCAGCTACTGTAGTTGCACAGGCATTTTCAGGGATTGGTATTATGGTATATAGCTTAAGTAGAGAAAAAATATTTCGAGGATATCGCTTGAGAAAAAGAGATATCTCTTATAATGTCTTTAATGAGGTTATAGTGAATTCTTTGGCGGCCAGTGTACAACAATCCATTATGAATTTTGGCATTTTGATGGTGCAAAGTCTTGTCAATAGTTTTGGCACGGTCGTGATGGCTGCTTTTACTGTCGGAGTAAAAATCGATGCCTTTGCCTATATGCCCGTGCAGGAGTTTGGGAATGCATTTTCTGTTTTTATCGCACAAAATTATGGTGCTAAAAAGGAAGAGCGAATGAGGCAGGGAGTGAAAAAATCTGTGAAGTTAGTAGTTATTTTTTGTCTTTTCGTTTCTTCTTTCGTCTATCTATTTGCACCTTCCTTAATTCAGATTTTTGTGGAGAGTGGAGAAAAAGAGATTATTGCTGCAGGTACACGCTATCTTCGAACAGAGGGAATATTTTACTGGGGAATTGGAATTTTATTTCTTTTTTACGGTTATTACCGAGCCGTGGAATTGCCGATTATGTCTGTAGTGCTTACTGTGATTTCTCTGGGAACCCGCGTGGTGCTTTCTTATTTATTAGCTTTGCAAATGGGTGAGGTTATGATTTGGTATTCAATTCCGATTGGTTGGATACTGGCTGATACGGTGGGAGCGATTGTTTATTACCGGAGAAAAGGCTTTGCTATTTCATAAGGTATACTTATAGAGTACGTTGCGTTCTATGCTCTACGGGCAAAGGAATGGCATAACTATTCCATAAAATATAAACTTCTGGAATTTTGTCAGTTGTATGGGGAGAAATGGAGTTATTAATAATCTGAGTAATAGAAACCATAAAGTGTATTGTATTTTTTCCGTGAGGATGTAGTAAATGCTTCTCTAATATAAGCACTGCAATGATGCCACGAACAAAAAATTGCATATAAGAAACGGGATGATACTATTTGCCATGTCAATTTCCTACTTTTTTGAGTCTCTAGAGAGAAGAGAGCGAAGGGAGTCAATTTCTGTTTCTGAAAGTTTATCATTTTCTATAAAAGCAGATAACATGGCAGTAATATCCCCATTATAATATTGCTTCAAAAAGGAGTTGCTTTTTTGTCCGATATATTCGTTTTCTTTTATCAATGGAGTATAGACAAATACGCGACTTTGTCTTTCGTAGGAGAGAGCCCCTTTTGTCACAAGGCGTTTAATTAGAGTTTGTATCGTTTTGGGACTCCAGGTAGTAGTCTTTGTTAATTTTTCCGTTATTTCATTTGTACTAATTGGTGCATATTTCCAAACGATTTTCATAATTTCAAATTCAGCCTCAGAAATTTGTGGTAAATTACTCATTTTAAGTCCTCCTTAAATCTTACGAGTGTAATAAAAATATTATATATAATATGAATCAAAATGTCAAAAGCTTGAGTTGATTTATTGTATTCACCAAATGATATGGGTGTAAATATTTCTTAGAGAGGCTAGAATTCTTGCATTGTATCTTATATGATTGATGTATCTGTAAATGTTCTGTATTCTCCTATGACAATCGCTCTTGAATCAACACCATGTCCAATCAGCTCTGTCTTTGCAATAGGGAGGTTTGGCGCATAATCCTTTACTAAGGATATTATGTTTGGAAAAGCTTGTGTTTTTTCCATTTCTGTGAAAGTTCCAAGCAAGATACCTTTTATTTTTTCAAATGCTCCTATCATTTTCAGTTGGCTGAGAAATGTTACCATCTGTGGTACCTGTCCCCCTCTCGCCTCCAAAAATAAAATTTTATCTTGTAAATCTGGAAAAAATTCTGTGCCCGCTAACTTTAGAAAACAGCGAATATTTCCTCCAAGGATGATTCCTTCCATTTTTGTTCCTTGTATAAATTCATAGGGAAATTGATAGATAGAGGTTTGATTTTCGAATACTGTTTCGAAAAATGCTTTCTGTTGTAATGTGGCATATTCGTATACAAGATTTTTGACTTGATATAATACAGAGCTTTGTCCTGTTTTGGTGTAAATAGCGTTTAATATTGTTGTTAAATCGCTGTATCCCCAAAACTGCTTCGGATGAGTTATAATGATGTCAAAATCTAGATAAGGAAGAATCTCGTTAGCTAGATCTCCACCAGAAATATCAAAGATTGCCTTCACATCAAAATTCATATAAAATTCCATCAAGGCCTGTGCTCTTTCTTGGGCAGTTCCGCTAAACACCGACCCTTTTGTATAGATATAGTTGCTAAATAGAGGAACTAACCCCATATTTTCCAGAGTATTTTTTAGGCATAGTATCGTTTCTCTGTTCTTTGTGGGTTGTCCGTTAGAACAACAGACTATCCCGACTTTATCACCAATTTTCATCATTATCTTTAAATTCTATCCTTTCTTTCATAATAATCTGTAATTAGTATAATATGATTTATATTGATTATCAAGTTTACGAGATTAATTTTATAATTTTGGGGCGTAAAATTCAATGTATTTGTGGGCACTAGATGTGAAGTACTATTTTATGACAATTAATATGGCAGTGAGATATATGATATGAATGAAAAAGTTTTCACGATAGTATAAAAAGGCAATGGATATTGTCAATGGTTTGACTGAGAAAAATACAGCTAATATAGAGAAATAGAAAGGAATACCAATTGCGGAGGATTTAGAGGAAGAAATAGGATAAATGATCATTTACGAAAATCAAGTTAAAAAATGTAAAAATTAATTTCCGTGATTATAGTTTGTTGTCTATTGACATACAAATAAAAAAATGTTATATTTTAAATGTAAATAAAGGGGAGTAGCTGAACGTTCGTAAGAACGGGTTTGTAATCGTCAATCGATACCAAAGAGGTATCCGTAACAAATGAGATAGCAAGACTTTTATTATGATAGGTGTCATAGTAAGAGTCTTTTTTTTATCTAACTAATGCACTATCATATGAAAATTGCGGAAAGTGAGGAAAAATATGAGTAACGAAATTATGAGACGAGAATTAAAAGAGGCAATTGATGCAGGAGAGAGAGCATTATCAAGTCTATATCTGGCACAGGAACGATTAGGTAGTGCAAGAAACTGGGGAATTTTTGATATACTTGGAGGAGGTTTTTTTGCAAGCATGATAAAGCATTCAAAAATAGACGACGCCACAAGCTATATGGAAGATGCAAAATACAATCTTCAAAGGTTCCAAAGGGAATTGCAAGATATTAATGTGCCAGCAAATTTGAAAATGGAAATAGGCAGTTTTTTATCATTTGCTGATTTCTTTTTTGATGGTTTTATCTCAGATTATCTTGTTCAGACAAAGATAGAGGATGCAAGAGGACAGGTAGAAGATGCAATTCGAATGGTTGAGGGGATTTTGTTTAATTTAAAAAGTCAATATGAGATAGAGTAATATTTTTTCAAGGAAAAAAGAATGGAGTTTGTATAGAAATATCGATTTGTAATTGAAAGGTTTTCCTCCTCGTGATAAAATAATCAAGAAAATAAACAGGAATAGGAAAAGGAGAAAATAATGGGAAATTTTACAATAGCAGTGGCAGTAGTATTGCCGCTACTTATTTATATGATAGTAGGCAAGTTGATAGAAAGGCTGCATATTTTATCAAAGGATAATTTCAGAGCTCTCAATGGAATGGTATTTCGCATTTTTATTCCCTTGAATTTATTTGTTAGCGTTTATCAATCTAATCTCAGAGAAAGTGTAAAACCAGGTATTTTTCTTTTTGTATTTTTGAGTGTATTAGCAGTATTTTTTATAACTTGGGTTATTGTGACGAAACTAGTAAAGGAAAATAGCGATGCAACTACTTTAATTCAGGGAATTTATCGAAGTAATTATGTACTATTTGGAAACTGTATCGCTATGTCTTTAGGAGGTGAGAGCAGTCTAGCTTTAGTTTCCGCTTTAGCCGCTATGGCAGTTCCACTTTTTAATATCCTTGCCGTTATTTTGTTTGAGGTAAAGCGAGGTGGCAATATAAAAGTTTCTCAGATTCTCTTTAATATTTTGAAAAATCCATTAGTAGATGCGGGAGTTTTAGGCTGTCTTTTAAATTTACTTCATATTCCAATACCAGAGCTTGTGATGGAGGCGATTGTTAATTTGGCAGATATCGCTACTCCGTTAGCTTTAGTTACATTAGGAGGAATGCTTTTCTTTAGCAGTATTGCTTCACATAAGAAATATCTTATTTGGGCAGTGGCTGGTCGTCTAATTTTTATTCCTATCCTTATACTTCCAATTGCTATTCTGCTTGGAATGCGTGGGGATGAATTAATTACAATATTTGCTATTTTTGCTTCTCCAACTGCGGTGGCATCTGCGCCGATGGCTCAGTCTATGGGAGGAAATGGCAGTTTGGCTGGTGAAATTGTGGCGTTAACTTCCGCCTGTTGTATTATTACGCTATTTTTATTTGTTTTAACTTTATTAAAATTAGGGGTTATATAAAGGGGTGAGATGAAATTTATTTTTGGAGTGACAGATAGAATAGATGTATGAAAAATATTCTATTTTCTCTTTGGGGTGTTTGTTATTTTAAAAATAATATAGGTTTCTCTAAATCAATAAAAACATGGCATATACTTGCCATGTTTTTATTGATTTTATTATATGTAAATATCAAATACATATTAAAATTTTTATGCTTTCCAAAGACCATGTAAGTTACAGTATGCATATACAGCTTCTACTTCATCGTCTTCACAGAGTGCAAAACATACCTCTGGTTTTTCACCTGGATTTAATGCTTTTCTCTGATTGCCTTGCTTTGTCTGTAATGATACCCACTCAATATAGTGTTCTGGTAACATTGGATGTTCTACAGAACCTACGTTTACTGTCACAATATTTCCCTCTACTTTATATGCAGGGACATGTTTCTCAACTGCAGCATCTGTTGTTCCAGGAATGATTTCTGTCATTTTTTGTCCACAACACATAATTGGGACACCTACATCCTTTACCATAGCAATAATATTGCCACAATGTTTACAAATAAAAAATTTCTGTTCCATAATATTTCCTCCTTTTTATAATATTTTTTAATCCATGCGTATAGACAGCAATATGACATAGTATGGATTAGATTATGGCAGAGGAAAGTTAGATTTCGCCCGCCACTGCCATAGTATTTTTTATGCAATTTCTTACTTACAGTGATGCTCATTACAGGAATGTGAATGTCCATGATGATTACACTGTATATTCGGATTGAAATTAAGATTTCCTTCGAGATAAGCATTTACTGCATCATCTACATTGCCAGAGACACCACCAAAAAGTTTAATACCGATTTTAGACAACGCTGCCTGTGCTCCGCCACCGATTCCGCCACAAATAAGAACATCTACTTTGGAATTAACGAGAAATTCTGCCAAGGCGCCATGTCCGTGGCCATTCGTATCAATAATTTGTTCCTTTATAATTTTTCCTTCTTCAATATCATAAAGTTTAAAGTTTTGTGTATGTCCAAAATGTTGGAATATTTTTCCATTTTCATAAGTAACTGCGATTCTCACTGTATTTGCTCCTTTCTTTGGTATAGTAAAATTTATATCTGTACCGATTCATTTTTTATAAGGTATAAAATGCGGTATGCTCGGAGAGTACAATATTTGCAACAATAACGGATTACTGCTTTTTCTCAAATCACTGTCGTTAGTTATAAATTTTAGGCGTAAAACGAATCTTGCTATATATCGCAAATATTATAATTCAATATGAGGATAAAATCAACTTATTTTATAAAATTTATACATCCAGCGTAAGCTAGATACTTGGAGGGCTTGAAACTAGGCAACTTACACATGATATAATAAAAAAATAATATAGTATAGAGAAAGAGTATACAACATATAATTGTTCAAATGACAATATATGCTGTATACTCTTTCCCTTGTGCGATAGATATGTGATTACTTTTCTTTTGTGAAAAAGGGAGGAGTTAGAACTTGCTTTTGTATCGGGAGAGATACACTAACTCCTCATATATATCAAAATTATGGTTTAGTTTATCAAAATATTATTATACTATCATCTTCCTATATATAACTATTTTTGGAAGATACTGGGTTCTTAATTATGCTAACGATGTAAAAAAATTACGTAGGCGATTATATAAGGACAATTTCTCATGTGGATATACATAATCAACAAAATTGTCCATCTTCATCCAAGAAGGAGTTGGGTTTGCCGTATAATTTGTGAAAGAAATTTGTGAAAAAGTCATCATAGTATGCACCTCCATTTATTTTTTAATCTTTAATAAGTTCTTTGGTTTATAATCATTATTATATATTTTTTTTCCCAATTTACAATGTGTGTATATCTTAAAGATTGCAAAAAAATATGTGTTAATAGCACAAAGTATGGTATACTGTTAAAAAGCAAATAAAAGGAGGAGTTGATATGGCATTAACATTAAGAGAATTGATTGACCTTACACAAAAGCAGTATCATTTACAAGTATTAGCGGGTAAAGATAATCTTGAGCATGTAGTCACGTGGGTGCATATGATGGAAGATACTACAATAACGGAGTTTTTTTGGGGAAATGAATTAGTAGTTATCGGAGGATATTCACTAAAGACGGATGAGGATATATTTCGTCTTATCGATAAATTGGATGAGAGCCGTTGTGTTGGATTAGTAATTAATATTGGAAAGTATGTCCAAAAGATTCCAAAGATTGTATGCAAATATTGCGAGGAGAGGACGTTGCCTTTATTGACTATGCCGTGGGATATGTATATTACAGAATTTGTTCGTGACTGCTGTTCTTTGATTAATCAAAGCAGCAGAAAAGAGGAGTTAATTGCACAGACTGTGCTTCATGTAGTTTTTACACCGCAAGACGTGGAGGCAAGCAGAGAGAAGTTGGATGAGTTTTTTGAGGAGGAGCGAGGATTCCAAATGATTGCAATTCGAGCAGAGCAGAGTGGTGTTTTAAAAACAGTTGCAGATTGGAGAAGTGTTTTGCGTTTACATACGGCTTTGCGCCATTATAATTTTTTTTATTTGATTTTTCGCTATGAAAAACGTTTTGTAATTTTGATGAATGAAAAAAATCCAGAGGTGGCGGAAGGGATAGCGAGACAGGTTATAAGAGCAATTAAGGAAGCATTTCCAGAACTGCCAGTCTGTGTTGGAATGAGTGAAGCGGCAGATTCTTATGAGCATCTTACGGATTGTTTTCACGGGGCGATATCGGCTTCTAGATGTGCGGCACTTCAAAATATGGAGATAGTGAAATTTAGAGAGATGGGATTTTATAAGCTTTTATATTCTGTGCCAGACGATACGTTGCTTTTGAGTTATTATCATGAGATGATGGACATACTCTTAAAATATGATAAAGCAAAGGATAGTATGTATACAGAAACATTATTTCGATATCTTCTTAGCGATGGCAGTCTGCAAGAAGTTGCATCTCAGATGTATACGCACCGTAATACAATAAATTATCGCATGGGTAAAATACGCGAATTATTAAACTGTAATTTAAGTACTCAGAAGGAAAGGTTGCCGTATTTGATTGCTTATCATATTGGAGTCATATTGAGATTGAATGAAGACTTTGAATAGATAAGGCATAGATTTTATACGATATTTCCAATTTTTGCGAATTGCTCTATTGTTGTTGAGGCGTTTTTTTGATATAATAACTTATACGAAACGTCAGAAGTGGAGTTTTGTAGCTTCTGATGACTATTAATACAATATCCAATAATACAACCTAGACAAGGAGGAGAAGGACATGTCAAAGAAAAAAGTTTTATTCGTTGGTTCAGAATGCCATCCGTTTGTAAAGACAGGAGGACTTGGTGATGTTATGTATTCTTTACCAAAAGTGTTGAATGGTGAGGATTACGATGTTAGAGTTATGCTGCCAAAGTATGGCTGTATTAAAGAACAGTATAGACAAAAAATGAATTATGTCACACATTTCTATATGGATTTAGGGTATGAGCCACAAAATTATTACGTTGGAATTATGGAATGTGAGATGGACGGAGTCAAATATTACTTCATTGATAATGAGCAAATGTTCTCAGAGGGCAATCCATATACTACAATTCCAGGAGATATTGTAAAGTTCACATTTTTCTCTAAGGCAGCATTGGCAGCGCTTCCAGTTATTGGCTTTATTCCAGATGTTATTCATTGTCATGACTGGCAGGCTGGTTTGGTTCCAGTATTCTTACGCACACTTTTTAGAGATACACCAGTTGGAGGTGCAAAATCAATTATGACAATTCATAATTTAAGATTCCAAGGTGTGTGTAATGCAAATACATTGAAATATTGGAGCGGTTTGCCAGAGTATTGTTTTAGATTTGATCAACTCGGAGAGAGAGAGGGCAAAGATGCCAATATGTTAAAAGGAGGCTTAGTCTACGCAGATAAGATTGGTACAGTTAGTAGTACTTATGCTGGAGAGATTAAGACGGCAGAGTACGGCGAGGGATTAGAAAATGTAATTGGATATCACCATATGAAATTAAGTGGTATTGTCAATGGAATCGATTACGATATGTATGATCCAGAGACCGATGAGAATATTTTTGCAAATTATACAGCAGAAAATGTAATTGAAGTGAAAAAAGAAAATAAGCTGAAATTACAAGAAGAGCTTGGCATGGAGCAAAATGAACATAAATTTGTTATTGGTTTAATCTCCCGCTTGACAGATCAGAAGGGATTAGATTTATTAAATGCTATTTTTGAGAGAGTGATTGATCCACATACACAGGTTATTATTTTAGGAACAGGTGATAAACAGTATGAGGATAGTTTCCGCTACTATGAGAATTGTCATAAAGGAACGGTAAGTTCTAATATCATGTACTCTGATAATAGAGCACATAAAATTTATGCTGGTGTAGATGCACTTTTAGTACCTTCTCGCTTTGAGCCATGTGGACTGACACAACTTATTGCAATGCGCTATGGAACTATCCCTATCGTTCGTGAGACAGGTGGATTAAGAGATACCGTTATTCCTTATAATGAGTATGAAAATACAGGAAGTGGATTCTCCTTTGATGCTTACGATGCAGAAAAATTCTTAAATGTTATCAATTATGCAAAGACAATCTATTTCACAAAAAGAGAAAATTGGGATGAGATGGTAGTGCGTGATATGAAGAGTGATTTTTCATGGAATAGCTCTGCAGAGCAATATAAAGCTTTATATGAATCTCTAATATAAATTTTATAAAATTGTTAGATATGGGAAAGACATCCTAAGTTGCTAATATAAAAGCCAATTGACTAGTGAACTGTCTGGTTGATATTTTGTCAAATCTCCTTGGTTATTTTCCCATCGGTCTGTGTTGCTTTAAAAGAACGATGCATTTCTTTTTTAGGAATGTTTTGCCGATGAAAAATATCCTGCAAAATTTTGATAGATATTAATTAGACAGTTCATTCACTTTTTAGGAGAAAATGGATCGATGGGCTTTTGTTTTATTGTTATAAGTAACAAGAAAATGGTATAGCAAAGGCATAAAAAAGAAAAGAATGAGGTGCAAAAAATGAGAAAAAAAGTATTAGCAAAGGCGATGGCAATCGCTATGAGCGCAGCTCTTATTTGGACAGGAATGCCAACAGGAATTTTAGCTGTAGAGGAAAATATGCAGACTGATACTGTAGCAATTACAGAGAATGCAACGATTGTCGAAGAAGCACAAGAGGAGTATCAAAATAACGGTACAAATGAGGAGACTGAGAGCTTAACGGACGGTACTGTAGATGTCGTAGGGAAAATAAATGATTCAACAGAGGAAGTGACGGATTCAATAGAGGATAACTCGACAGAGGAAGTGACGGATTCAATAGAGGATAACTCGACAGAGGAAGTGACGGATTCAATAGAGGATACCTCGGCAGAGGAAGTGACGGATTCAATAGAGGATAACTCGGCAGAGGGAGCAATTGACTCAACAGAGAAGACAGTTGACTTAGTAGAAGAAGAGACAACGACAGAAGCAACAGAAGCTACTACTGAGCAAAAACAATTAGAAGAAGAATCGGATATGATAGCGGCAGAGTCAGTGACAGAAGAAGAAGATTCAGTACAAGCCACAACCGAGGGAACCTGTGGGACGTCTGCTAAATGGAAATTGCTTGATGATGGAACATTGGAAATTACAGGAAAAGGAATGATGGATGAGTATCCTCAGGATGAAGATTTAATCTGTCCATGGGAGGATTTAAAGAGCAAGATTAAAAAAGTGACAATTGCAGATGGAATTAGAAATATCGGAATTGCCTCGTTTTTGGGATGTAAAAATATGACAAGCATTATAATTCCAGATTCTGTATTTCGAATTGGAGATTTTGCATTTTCGGGTTGTAAAAACTTAAAGGAAGTGATTATTCCAAGCTCTGTTACTCGAATTGGAGATTTTACTTTTTCGGGATGCACTTCTATAACGAATATTCAGATTCCTAATACATTAGAAAAAATAGGAAGTTTCGCATTTTCGGGTTGCTCCAGTCTTACAGAAATTTATATTCCAGATTCTGTAGGAACGATAGGTCGCTATGCATTTAATAGTTGTGACAGTTTAAAATCTATCACCATTCCAGAGGGAATCACGGAGATTATGATGGATACTTTTTTGGACTGTGAAAGCTTAGAGGTGATTCATATTCCGAGTACAGTAAAGGATATTAAAAATGAAGCTTTTTGGGGCTGTAAAAGCTTAAAGTCTATTACAATTCCAGATGGAGTGAGATATATTTATAAGGATACGTTTAACGGCTGTGAAAGCTTAGCAGAAGTAAACCTTCCAAATACAATAGAGTCTATTAATGAAAATGCCTTCTTGGGTTGTACAAGTCTTAGGTCAATCACGATTCCAGGAAGTGTGAAGGCATTAAACCATAATTCTTTTGGAGATTGTACAAGTTTAGAGTTAGTTATCTGTTTGGATGGTGTAGAAAAAATTAACTCAGATACATTTGCGAATTGTAATAATTTAAAGGATATTGTAATTCCAAAAACAGTAACATTTATTAGCGTGGATGCGTTTGCGGATGCCAGAGGAAATATGTACGGAGAAGAGGGAAGCACAGCACAAAGCTATGCGAAAAAGAATGGATGGAATTTTGTTGCTACCTCTTCATCTTGTCAGCATGACTATATAGGTCGGGTGTCAAAGAAGGCGACGTGTAAGGCAGAAGGAACAATAGAATATATATGTTCAAAATGTAATCATAAGCTTGATTATGTCGAGGTAATCCCGAAAACAGATCATACATTTGTAGAAAAGATTACAAAAGCAACAGTTACGGCAAATGGAAAAATTGTAAATACTTGTAGTGTTTGTGGAACAAAAAAGACGGAAGTAATTTACTATCCAAAGAAGACTAATCTATCTGTTTCTTCATTTGTCTATAATGGAAAAGTACAAAAGCCAACGTTAAAAGTAATTGATTCGAATAATAAAACAATTCCTTCTTCTAATTATACGGCAACGTTCCCATCTGGCTGTAAAAATGCGGGAAGCTATAAGATTACTATAAAGTTTAAAGGAACGAAATATACTGGAACAAAGACAAAGACATATACAATTACAAAGGCGAGTCAGACAATTACAGGAAGCAATTATACAAAGACTTATGGAGCAGGTGCGTTTACTATAAATGCAAAGAGAACAGTGGGGGATGGAAAATTAAGCTATTCTTCCAGCGATAAAAAAGTGGCAACTATAACGAGTGCAGGAAAGGTGACAATCAAGGGTGTCGGAAAAGCAACAATTACTGTAACAGCAGCAGAGACAACAAATTATAAAAAGGCGACAAAGAAAATAACTGTAACAGTAAAGGCAAAGAAATAAGGAGAAAGGGCGGAAGAAATGAGAAAAGGAATAACAAAAAAGATTGCAGCAAGTCTTTTATGCATATTGCTAAGTGTGAGTTTGCTTCCACAAAATATTTTAGCATCTGAGACAGAGCTTAATGAGGATATAATAGCGGTAGAGGAAGTACAAGAAGAGATTCAGACAGATGAGAAAGCGGAGCAGGAGGTGGAATCAACAGAAGAACAAACGATTGATTCTGCAGAGGAAGATATCACAAAAGTTGAGACAGTAGGGACGAATCAAGAGGAAAATATAATAGAGGCTGAAATAACAGAGGAAGAGCAGGAGCTTTCAGGGGATACGACGGAGGCTATAACACAGGGGGAGATAATAGCACAAGAACAAGATACTGTACAGGCTGAGGCGGTTACAGAGGTAAGTACAGAAGAAGAGATGGATACTGTGGCAGCCACAGTAAAAAATCCACGTATTAGCTCAGATTCTTCTATGGATGCAGGGCAAAATGTAACATGGGATTGTGTATATTTTGGAAGATATCCTCAGAGTGAAGTAAAAAGTGGTGATTCTATGTATGCTGCGTTACAAAATGCGACGGGATGGGATAAAAATAATGAGATTACGCTTTCTGGTCAAAAATATCGCAGAATGAAAAAGACAGATGCTACTTTACATAGATATAGTGGTGAGTCGGGATATTATACGTGGGAAGATAATAGTACTTATCACTACTTTAAATATGAACCTATTAAATGGCGTGTATTAAATGTCACAGGAAGTAAAGCGTTACTTCTTTCTGATATTGCTTTAGATGACCAAAAATATAATTCTTCTCTCAGTAAGGTTACTTGGGAGAAATGTACAATCCGTAACTGGTTAAATGGAAATCTTCTAAATTCTGCTTTCTCTAGTGAGGAGCAGGCAGCCATTGATTTGACAACTGTCGATAACGAGAGTAATCCATACTATGGAACAGATGGGGGAAATGATACACAAGATAAGGTTTTCTTTCTAAAGGCATCTGATGTGTATACAAGTAAGGCAAATTCTTATGGATTTGTAAAAGTATATAAAATTTATGATGAGGCAAGAAGATGTCATAGTAGTGATTATGCAAAAGCAATGGGAGTTCGCAGCGATACAGCAAGTGTCAATCAAGGAAATTGCTTTTGGTGGCTTCGTACTCCTGGTGAGATTAATAGAGTGACAGTATGTGTTAAGACAGACGGTTGGTTGGGAAGAAATGGATATGGCGTTGCAGATGACTATGTGGGAGTTCGTCCAGCATTAGTTTTGGATCTTTCAAAGACAACTATGTACAGTAGTGCTGGAACAGTAAATTCTAAAGATATTATTACGGGAAGTCAAACAGATTGTAACCATAATTTTGAGGTAAAGATAGATAAAGCTACTCCAACGGCCGAAGGTCTAATAACTAAGAGATGTCTTCAATGTGGATACAAGATAGAAGAAAAGCTTTACTCACCAGAGATTGAGCTTTCTGCTACAACTTATGTTTATACAGGAAAAGCAAAGAAGCCTACAGTGACTGTCTATGATACACAGGGAAATTTAATTGATGACTCTAATTATAAAGTAACATATATAACAGATCGTAAATCAATAGGAAAACATAAAGTACAGGTAGATTATGTAGGACAGTATTATGCAGGTATGAAGACAGCAACTTTCCTAATTAATCCAAAGAATACAACTCTAAAATCTGTGACAAGTGGAACACAGGCTAATATGACTGTGAAATGGGCAGCAGGCAGTGAAATTACAGGATATGAAGTACAGTATGGAACAAAATCGAGTTTTAGTGGAGCACAGACGAAATATATAAATGAGGCTTTAACATTGAGTAAAACAATATCCCAATTGACAGAAGGTAAGAGATATTATGTGAGAGTTCGCTGCTTTACAAAGGTGGATGGTGTGAAATACTATTCTAATTGGAGCAGCCATAAATCGGCTGTTGTTGTTCCAAAGAAAGTAACTTTAAGTTCTCTCTCAAGTACAACTGCAGGAAAGATGACAGCCAAATGGACACAAAATGCTTATGCGACAGGATATGAGTTAGAGTATAGTACAAGTTCTAGCTTTACAAATTCAAAATTGGCAGATATTACGTCAAAAACAACAGTGACAAAGACTATTAGTAGTCTTACAAAGGGGAAAAAATATTATGCCAGAGTTCGCGCTTATACGAAAATAGGAAGTACAAAGTATTATTCTGCTTGGAGTTCAGTAAAAAATGTCACTATAAAAAAATAAGAAAATATAGAAACTAGTTCTTTCTAAGTTAGAGATATTTCATTGACTTATAGGAGAGATAAAGATTATTTATAAATTTGGAGCTTATATCCCACTGCCTTTAGGCGGTGGGATATAAGCGACCTATTACTCTTATATATTTTAAAAAGAATTGATTTTGGTAAAATATATGCAGATAGCGAAAACTATAAAACGCCTAATTCTAATATGGCATAACAGAGACTGAAAGAAGTAGATGGTAGCTTTCAGTCTCTCTCTATATCTAAATTATACCGTTATTTAGCGGATAAAACTTTTAATCCAATTGATAAGAGAAGGATAATGTGTATTATTGTATACATCCCGTCTCATCTGGTCAGTTATATATCCATTTTTCTCCATAAGAGCAATAATCCCCTCTTGAAGTCCAGCAATTTTTCCCTCCTCAAACGCTTTATCGTAGGCCGCCTCAAATAGCTCCAAAGAAGAAGTTTCTCTTGATGTATTGGTGGACGGTTGCTCTGATACTGTGGAATTTTCAGTGATAGGAGTAGAAGATTGTGGAATTTTTTCCTCTGTCATATCAGAAGAGTTGGAGGCTTTGGAATCTATTGTTTTATTAGAAACTTTTACCTGCTCTGATTCAATTATTTCCGTTATCTCAGATGGAGTTGGATATTCCTCTTCGTTAGAAATAGTCTCTTCCTTTTTAAATGTGATATTTTCTGAACAATCCTCTTGTTCGATAGCTTCGCAAGTTTCAGCCTCGTTGGCAGCAGGAACTTCCTCACCCACTAATATTTTTTTGAGTTCTGTACTATAAGGCATCCAAATATCTCCTGAATTTGCTTTTACGTTTACACAAATATTTCCATTCTCTACAGAAACTTTCTCACCACTTAAAGCGCCGATATACTCAGCCGCATTTCCAGCTGGGACAGTCATGATATAATCACTTGTGTCACAGTTTACTGTGACAATAATAGATTCTCCGTCACAATTTCTGGAAAAAGCGTATTGACGATTTTGAAGAAGAAGTTCTCTATAATCTCCGTAGGAGAGTGCTTTTGAGCATTTCTTTGCGATGCCGAGCTTTGCAATCAAGCTAGTGCAAGGATTTGTTTTTATAGCATCCTTAAAATCTACTAAGTTAAGTGCAGGGCGCAAAGAATCATCGGAATATCTCTCTTTTTTTCCCTCAATTCCAAACTCAGAGCCGTAATAAATAGATGGAATACCAGGAAGAGTGTAGAGAAGAACATGAACAGGTGCAAAATGTGCTTTCTCGCAAAGTTTTGTATAAATTCTCTCTACATCATGATTATCTACAAAATTATATAATTTAAATCCGTTCGAATTTTGTCCGCTCATATCATAGAGACGCTTTACTGTATGGGCAATCTCAAAATAATTATGGTCATTATGGCCAGAGTAGAGAGCCTTGTGTAAATGATAGTTCGTCACAGAATGCAAAGTTTCTTGATTTACCCAGCGACTATATTCTCCGTGGATAACCTCACCCATTAGCCAAAAATCGGGTTTTACTTCATTTGCCACGCGGCGAAGAGTTCTCATATATTCAAAATCTAATACATCGGCGGCGTCTAAGCGGATTCCGTCCACGTCAAACTCATTTACCCAAAAGCGAATAACATCGCAAATATAATCTCGAACGGCTGGATTATGCTGATTTAATTTAACTAAAAGATTATACCCACCCCAGTTGTCATAAGAAAATCCATCATTATATTCATTATTTCCCCAGAAATTTACATTGCAGTACCAGTCTCTATAAGGGGAGTTTTCACGATTTTTCTTGATATCTTGAAAAGCGAAAAAATCGCGACCAGTATGGTTGAACACGCCGTCAAAAATAACTTTAATTCCCTGATTATGACATTCTGCTACAAAAGTTTTCAAATCCTCATTATCTCCGAGACGGCTATCCAATTTTTTATAATCCGTTGTTTCATAGCCATGTCCCACAGATTCGAAAAGTGGTCCAATATAAAGAGCAGTTATACCAAGCTCTTTTAGATGAGAAATCCAAGGAATAAGTTTATTTAACCTATGTTCAGAAATTTGATAAGAATTTTCCTTCGGTGCTCCTGTAAGTCCAAGAGGATAAATGTGATAAAAGATTGCTTCGTCGTACCATGCCATGATGTTTCCCTCCTAAATGTCTTAAAATTTATTTGTAATCAATTACAAAATTACGTAAATTATATCATATTTATCAGAAAGAGACAAGTCAAGATGAAAGAAACGAAAAATGTAAATACAAAACAAAAATATAGTACTTTATAATTATTACAAAAAATTATTTAATTATTACATTTATGTTGTAATTATAAAAAATTAAATTATAATAAAAAATATATCCTGAAATATGAAAATGATAGAAGAAGAGGGGAAATAAATGAGAAAAAGAATATTGGCAACATTAATGAGTGTTTGTATATTGAGTACGATGCTGGCAAATAATTGTTTGGCAAATCAAGTAGATGATGGAGAAAAGGTGTCAATAATTGGTGTGGAAGATGATGAAAAAATAGTAGAGGAGGTATCCGAGGAAAATGCCGCTACTAGTTCCGCACAAAATGAGATGTATCCTATTGGAGAGGATAATAATAGTCAAACTATACAAGAAAGTGAAACTATTGATAAGAAAGAAGAAAATAATACTGGAGATACTAGTGATTATGAAGAGGAACTATTAGAAGAAAATGGATTGAGTGAAGAGCAGGTAGAAACTGTAGAGGAACTTACAATAGATGAGGAAACGAAAGAAGAAAACGCTCAAGAAAATATAATAGACTCGTCACAGGAAGGAGAAGATGAGCTTGCCTCTGATACATTGCTAGATAGTCATGAAGATGACCCTGTAATGGGGCTGTTAGATAAAGATGATTTTGAGACAGTACAAGAGTGGGAGGAATATTTAAGAGAGAATCCAAGTGAATATGATGCAATTATGGCATCACCTTCGCCTTATAATGAGGTGAATACAAAGGCGAAGCTTAGATATACGCTAACAGGATTGCCATGCGCAAATTCTATTCAAAAAATGTATATAAGGGATAAAGAAATTTATGTAACACAAAGATATGGAAAAACGACATTTTTATCAAGATGTGAAATTGACAAAACGACGAAACAGGCAGTTTGTAAGGATTTTATGACTTTGCAACGATTTGGGCATGGACAAACATTAGAATATTTTGAGTGGAATGGTAAGGCATATTTTTGGATTTCATGCAAGCCAAATACTGCCTATGATGCAGATTGGGCAATGCAGATAGGAAGAATTTCTTATGAACCAAATACGACAATAGATTATACACAGATTTGTCGTTTGGGTACGCTGAACTATGCGAATAAGACGGGAATTGGTTTGGACGGTGTAAAGAGAGTAGATGCAGCGTTATCTGATAATGGAAGTAAGCTTTTAATCTGGGTCAAAAGTCCACAAAATGCAATGCAGTATAGTTGGTATGATACGGCTATGTTGAATGAGATTTTAGATGAGAAAGAAAATGAGACAGTAAAATATGTTTCTTTTTTAGATAATGAGAGATTGAGAAGGGCGTGTCTTGGCTCTATTGTGCAAAAAAGCTCTTCTGATTGGATTTTGCCAAATAGTTCTTTTCAGGGAGTAGAGCTTACAGATCAAGATTCTGTTTTTGTTATTGGAGGAGGTGTCGGAGAAAAACCTAAAATTGCTTTTATGGAGAGAAATGGTTCAAAGTATAATTATACAAAGCTTGCCACTATTACAAATTTGGGAGATATATCTACATCTGAGGTAGAAGGTATACAATTACAGGAAGATTGCATTTATTTTGGTATATGTAATCATAATGTAAAAGCAACAGAGCAGTATATTTATTCTATACATAGAAATGATATTGATACAGTAAAGAGAAATCATACTTGGAATGGTGGTAAAATAAAAACGACTCAAACTTGTACAACAGATGAAGTGAGGCAGTACACTTGTAATTATTGTATGGATACAAAAACGGAAGTAACAAAGAAAAAGACAGGACATAATTATCAGCCTAGCAGTACAAAAATAGCTACAATAGAAAAGGATGGTTATAATACTTATCTATGTGCCAATTGTGGAGCAGAGAAAAAAGAAATAATTTATTCCCTATCGACGATTAGTTTATCTAAGGAGAGATATTTTTATGATGGAAATAGACATCAGCCTAAGATTACGATTACAGATAAAAAAGGAAATATAATATCAAATGATAATTATACAGTTTCTTTTTCGAAAGGACGTATTGAAGTAGGAAAGTATATGGCATCTGTTAAATTTCATGGAAAATATAGTGGAATTCTGGAAAAGGAATTTAGAATAGAAAAGAAAAGTCAGACGATTAAGGCAAGTGGTTTTACAAAGACGATGGGAAATAGTTCGTTTAATATGAATGCAAAATTGGAAAAAGGAGATGGAAAACTTTCTTATAAAACGAGTAATGCTAAAATTGTGACTGTTTCTGCGAGTGGTAAGATTACAATAAAGGGAGTTGGAAAAGCTACTATAACGATTACGGCGGCAGAGACTAAGGCATATAAAAAGGCGACCAAGACGATTTCTATTGTGGTAAATCCTAAAGGTGTCTCGTTAAGTTCATTAAAAAGTATGTATAGAGGAAATGCTACGGTTAAATGGCAGAAAAATACAAGTGTAACGGGATATCAGATTCAGTATTCGAAAAAATCGAATTTTACTTCTTCTAAAATAATTACAAGAGGAGATAGAAATGTGACATCTAGGACAATAACAGGGCTTACAAGAGGAGCTAGATATTATATGAGAATACGTACGTATAAAATTGTATCTGGGGTAAAGTATTATTCGGTTTGGAGTGCGAAGAAGACGGTAGTGGTGAAAAAATAGAGTATAATATAAAGAAATAAGTTTAAGGGACTGTTGTAAAATATTAAGTTTTAATTAGAAAGTATCTGAGTATTTTAGTAAAATTAATGTTTTATAATAGTTTCTTTCCTTTTATGCTATGGAACCGATCTTCTATCGTCTGGGAGACGAATAGGTCTTTCTTGGACTCTCGACTGTGTATTGGCGAAACAGTATCAAAATGATATACTAAAAAGAAAAACTGAGGTGGAAAAGGTGAAAAAAATATTTATACTGGGAACAATTTTAATTATAAGTGCTTGCTCTTTGGGAAAAATTGATAGTATGGCAGCTAAAAAAGAGACAGATAAGATAGAGAATTTACATATTGTTTTAGATGCTGGACATGGCGGCGAGGAGTCAGGTGCACAGACGATGGCTAATGGAGAGACAATTTTTGAAAAGGATTTAAACCTAAAAATTGCTAAATATTTAAAGGAAGAGCTGGAAAAATATGAAAATGTGACAGTTGGAATGACCCGTGACAATGATGCGACGGTGGGACTTAGTACAAGACCAAATTTGGCAGTGGAGGAAGGCGCAGATGTCTTAATTAGTATTCACAATAATGCCTACGGAGAGATCTGTGAATATGATAATGGATGTACCGTTCTAGTATCGAAGGGACAGTATAAGGAAGAGATTGCAAAAGAAGGACAAAAGCTTGGTGTAAATATTTTACATGAATTATCCGAGTTGGGAATCAAAAATCGCGGACTTCTTCTTCGCACTTCAGAAGATGGGGCAACTTATCCAAATGGAACAGTTAAGGATTATTATGCTATTGTTAATGCGGGAATTCGAGAGGGGATTCCTGCGATTATTATAGAGCACGCTTTTATGGATAATAAATCAGATTATAGTGCTTTTTTGAGCAGTGACGAAAAGCTTCGCAGGCTCGCCCAGGCTGATGCGAGGGGAATCGCCAGATATTATCAGCTTACGCTTAACGATACAGGAGAGGTTTTAGAAAAGCTCAATAATGTGGAAGAGACTCTTGTCTGGGTGAAGACTGGGAAAGCGAAAGATAATGAGATAAGCACGGAGGTTTTTTATGAGGATGAAAATTATAAATCAAATGAAGAGACAACCATATCCAGTGAGCAGGAGCCAATAACTTCAAGTATAGAGAAAAATTTGGATGAGCAATCTCAACAAAATCAAGAAGAGACGAACAAAATGCAGTTAAAACAAAAGATTATTTTTGGAGGATTGGTAGTAATTTTAGTTTGTGCGATTGTATTGTTGATTTTATTACTTAGAAAAAACAGAAGATACTAGAAAGATATTTTTCTGTCTTTTTTGAGGAAATTTCTCAGAAAGATTTTTCCGTATTAGAAAAAATACTTCCCTAATCTATAAAAATCATATATAATGAGCGTGAAGATAAGAACATACCTATTTGGGTACGCTATAATTTGTCTTTTGGGCAAACGGGCAGTTTATATTGTCCGATAAGGTAAAAATAAATTTATTATTGTGATTTAGGAGATGAAAGCATGACAAAAGTAACAAACGATATTTTATATGTAGGTGTAAATGATCATCAAATTGATTTATTTGAGGGACAGTATGTTGTGCCAAATGGAATGGCATATAATTCTTATGTAATTTTAGATGAAAAAATTGCAGTTATGGATACGGTAGATGCAAATTTTACAGATGAGTGGTTGGCAAATGTTGAGGAAGCTTTAGAAGGAAGACAGCCAGATTATTTAGTAGTTCAGCATATGGAGCCAGATCATTCTGCTAATATTCAAAATTTTATAAATAAATATCCAAATGTTACCGTAGTTGGAAATGCCAAGACATTTACAATGATTGGAAATTTCTTTGATATAGATTTAGCTGAGGATAAGAAATTAGTTGTTGCAAATGGTAAGACTTTAAATCTTGGAAGCCATGTTCTTACATTTGTGCTTGCACCGATGGTACATTGGCCAGAGGTTATGGTAACTTATGATAGTAAAGATAAAGTCTTATTCTCTGCTGATGCATTTGGCAAATTTGGTGCATTGGATGTTGAGGAAGATTGGGCTTGTGAGGCTCGCCGCTATTATATCGGTATCGTTGGAAAATATGGTCAACAAGTACAGGCTCTGCTTAAAAAAGCTGCTGCACTTGATATAGAGATTATCTGTTCCCTTCACGGTCCAGTACTTACAGAGAATCTTGGATATTATATTAACTTATATGATATTTGGTCTTCTTATAAAGTAGAGTCAGAGGGCGTTATGATTGCCTATGCATCTGTATATGGAAATACAAAGAAGGCAGCAGAAATCTTGGCAGAGAAATTAAAAGAAAAAGGTTGTCCAAAGGTTATCGTATGTGATCTTGCGAGAGAAGATATGGCAGAGGCAGTTGAGGATGCGTTCCGTTATGGTAAGCTTGTATTAGCTTCTATTACATACAATGCGGATGTTTTCCCATGTATGAGAGAATTTATCGCCGACCTTACAGAGCGTAATTATCAAAACCGTACAATTGGTTTGATTGAGAATGGTTCTTGGGCTCCAACAGCTGCTAGAGTAATGAAGAGCAAATTTGAGAAGAGTAAAAATATTACTTGGTTAGAGAATAATGTAAAGATTATGTCTGCTGTGAAGGCAGATGCTATTGCTCAGATTGAGGCTATGGCAGAGGAGCTTTGTAAATAAGTTTTATTGCTGACTGACTAAAAAATGAATAGAACAAGGAAAGTTGTTTCTTAAAATGATACGAAATCCCTTTAAAGTAACTGAAAGTTTTTCAGTTATTTTAGGGGGATTTTCTTTGTTTTAAATATGTATACTTTTTGAAATAGGTAAAATAGAATGTTTTTTTGGGAGGAGACGCCATCCGTCCAAAGACCGTTCTTTCCCTTTCCAACACGTTGCGTTCCCGCCATTTTTTGCTACTCCGCCTATTTATGAGGTTCATCGCAAACTCACTGCGTTCAGACACGCTCAGAACCCCAAAGCTTCCGTAGCGAAAAATGTCTCCACTCCACTATC
>CAYTNV010000038.1:0-27366 GCA_964439395.1 uncultured Blautia sp.
AGCAGCATAAATCAGCGTATGTCGAAAAATCGTGGGAACGAACGTGTTTGCGCAGAAAATACCTACTTGCTCTCTCGGCGTCTGTCCCCATTGTTCTAAAACTTATACTCTTCGAGTACACCGCATCCTAGATTCTGTGGGCGAAAATAGCTTATGCTGTTTTATAAGGGATAAAAATTGATTTGTTTGTAGTAGTAATCTGTCATAAAATTTGCTCCAATAATAAAAATGAGATAAGGGAGGAGATGAGAAAAATGGAAGATTTGAATCGACTTTGTATGGGCTGTATGAGGCAAAAGCTGGGGACGGGAGTTTGCCCCTACTGTCATTTCTCTTTGGAAAAATACGAAGCACCGATGTATCACCTAAAACCGCAGACAATCTTGTTTGGAAAGTACTTAGTTGGAAAATCCATTGGGGAAGGTGGATTTGGAATTACTTATATCGGTTGGGATTTAAATTTGCGTATACCATTGGCGATAAAAGAGTATTTTCTAAATGGATTTGCCATTCGAGATAATGAGCGAAGCGACTATGTCAAAGCTTTTTCGGGAAGTAAAGAAGAGTTTTACGAAAAAGGAAAAGAAAAATTCGTGCAGGAAGCGCAGGCGCTTGCCAGATTTTATAAGCAAGAAGAAATCGTCTTAGTGCGAGATTATTTTCAGGAAAACGGAACTGCGTATATTGTGATGGAGTATATCGTAGGGAAATCGTATCATGAGATTTTAAAAGAAAGAGAGAAAAATCATACACATCCTTTGGTGGAGGAAGTGTTTGAGACGATGAAGCCTGTTATAAAGGCTCTCGAGATGGTACATAAAGAGGGAATTATTCATCGAGATATCAGTCCAGATAATATTATGATAACGCAGGAGGGAGTGATAAAGCTCATCGACTTTGGGGCGGCGAGAGGTTTCTCAGATGGAGAAAAGAGCTTTTCCATTGTTCTAAAGGCAGGCTATGCCCCAGAGGAGCAATACCGAACGAGAGGAAATCAAGGTCCTTGGACGGACGTCTATGCTCTCTGCGCGACGATTTACCGTGCAATTATAGGGAGAAAACCGCCAGACTCGATGGAACGTTTAGCGGAGGATACGATGAAAAAGCCGTCAGAGCTTGGAGTGCAGATAGACTTAGAATTAGAAAAAGCCTTGATGAAGGGCTTGGCAGTTCGAGCAAGAGATAGATGGCAGAGCATGGGAGAGCTTTATAGAGCTTTCTATGAGACAAAGTCAGAAAAAGAGTATAAATACGTCAGAGTGGACTGTAAATCAGGGAAAGAAAAGACAACTAGACGCAACCCAGCCAGAAACAGAAAGCATATCAGGACAGCGTTTCCAGCCAAAACAATATACTGGGCAAAGAGAGAAAGTAAGCGGACAAAAGGCAGAAGAAGAGAAGAATAGAAAAGAGAATAGGAGTAGTTGGTCAGAAGATAGGCCAAGCTTTGGAGGAGTTTCGGGTAATGGAATGTCGAGCCAAAATATAGCAGAGAATGTGAAAAAGACGAATGTCGGTGGGATAGCAGCAATCGTGGCAGTTATTTTAATAATATTTGTGGCAATTGGGTTATCGAACATGTCCCAAAACTCAGGAACAGCAAGAATTTCATTGAATAGTGATACTGATAATGTAGTTAATGTTTCCATCGGTGATACGGTGACCTTTGGAAAAGAGAATAGAGAGTGGATTGTGTTGGATAAGGAAGATGAGAAAGCATTACTCCTCACAAAAGAATCTGTCGGAGAGAGAGCATATCATGTTGAGTGGACAGATATCACATGGGAAGATTGTACTCTCAGAGAGTGGTTAAACGAAGAGTTTTATCATGATTCTTTCACTGAGGCGGAAAAAAATTAAATTTGCGAGATTGTTGTGAAAAATGATGACAATCCAAAATATAGTACAGAGGGAGGAAGGGATACGACAGATAAAATCTTTCTTCTAAGTATTGACGAGGCAAAGAAGTATTTTGAGAATGACGAGGCAAGAGCCATCGGCTCTTGTTGGTGGCTGCGCTCGCCAGGCTACAGTAGCAGTCGAGCTGCCGAAGTGCTTTCGTACGGTCATGTCATTCAAGGTGGTATCTTTGTAATCAATCTGCTTTCGGTACGTCCCGCTTTGTGGGTGAATCTGGAATCTTAAATCTTTAAGTCAGCGTATGCTGACTTTCTCGCAAGTGCTTTGCACTTGCCATCTTCCCACATCCTTTCGGCAGAAGAAGTTTTTTGTGGGATGGAAAAGAAACAGAAGGGCGGCAATCTGGGGTCCTGCGAAGCAGGACTCGAGTGCATTGGAAAAAAAGAATGTAAAGAAAGAAGATGTAGGTTTTATCAGTAAAGATATCGGGTTATAGAGAGGAAATATTGTATAATATTCATGAGCAAAAGAAGGAGGTTCTTGTTATGGAGGGAAAAAGAAAGCGAAAAAAATATTTTTTATAATTCTTTTTGCAATGATAATTTTGCTTGCCATTGGTGGTGGGTGGTATGGAATTCAGATTCATTCTGCGCATGGGCTTTTAACTAGAGTTAAAGATATGTCCTTTGAACAACTGATTCAAGAAGCATTAGCAGATAAAAAGGATGCTCGGGTCACTATCGGTATCATTAAAGATGGGCAAATGACTTATAAAGTTTACGGCATTGATGGAGAAGTGCTCGAACAGACGGAATATCTGTACGAAATAGGTTCTATTACGAAAACGATGACGGCGGCATTGGCTGTACAGGCAGTAGAGGAGAGGAAGCTGCTGCTTACGGATACGATTGATATGTATTTGGAGCTTCCGACTGGGAAGGTTTATCCGAGTATAGAGTCATTGCTCACTCATACCTCTGGACTGGAAGGACAGTATTTTGAATGGTCCATGCTGTCATATTTGATTCATTCAGAAGAAAATCCGTTTCAGGGAATTACAGGCGAAATCGTATTGGAACAATACTAGAGAACAAAGTTAAAAGAAAGGAAAGAATATGGATTTGAATATTCCAATTATGGTTTTGCCCTGTTGGGACTTGTACTTGAAGAAGTGTATGGAACAGATTATACGAGTCTGGTGAATGAATATCTACAAAAAGATTTGGCTATGAAGAATACTCACGTCTCAAACGGTGATGCAGATTTTGAAGGTAACTGGATATGGGAGACTGATGATGCGTATATTTCAGCGGGAGCTATAGTATCTGATATTAAGGATATGTTGTTGTATGCAGATGCACAGCTTAGTGGAAATACAACGCTATGCCATCAGACTCTGAGGCAAGTCAATGCATCGGATAAATGGGATCGGTTGGGCGGTTTTTGTATAGATGAAATTGGGATGAGCTGGATTATTGATACGGAAAATAGGTTTATCTGGCATAATGGAGCTATAGGTATGTATACGAGTTACCTCGGTTTTTGCCCAGAGAAAAATACGGCTGTGGTAGTGCTGTCCAATTTGAGCCAGGACGAAGAGATTCAGACAACGACGATCGGTTTTAAGAAATTGATGGAAATTTCCTATTAATTTGGATATACATTTTGTGGAAAATATTTTTTCATGTAAAAAAATGGAAGTTTCATTTAAACATCCCAATCCTATATATAACTATATAGAATTGGGATGTTTAGTTTGTGTTTATTCATCACTTACAAATTCACCGATGCGATCCGGGGATACTCATCGATATCTTCATCTACCACCTGAAAATCTCTCGGAGCCACAATATTAGAAAATACAATCTGAGTCTTAGTATTTCCAAAATGCTGTAATTTTCCAATAAACTGGTCTAGCTCCTCTGTGCCGGGGAACGAAACCTTAATTAAAATAGCGTACTCCCCAGTAACACAGTTACATTCTAAGACATTTGGACAATCCTGAACAAAGCTGTAGAAGTTTTCTTTTTCTCTTGGACTTAAAGTCATTTGAATAAAAGCAGTGATATGATGACCAAGCTGTAATGCGTTAATACTGGCATGATAGCCGGTGATTAAACCAGATTTTTCCAATCTCTCGATGCGGCTTGATACAGCAGGAGACGAGAGGAAGACTTTTGATGCTAAATATTTGATAGAATATCTAGCGTTTTCTTGTAAAAGTGATAATAATTTGCGATCTATAGCGTCCATTTATTTACCTCCATATTCATTAAACGAGTTATTAATAGTTTTTTGTTTAGTTCTTATATGTACAATGTGTTTAGTAAAATATATTGATTTTATATCTTTCTTTTTATAAGCACAAAAGAAAATGTATTTACTATGAAAGTCCCTGTCAAGCGGGCAGACAAAGACAAATTTATTTGGATTTGTCTGCACATTTGACAGACTAACCTGTATGAGCACGTAGAGCAATAGCTCGGAGTGCGAATACAGGTGCGATTGCGGGAGTGCTTTGGCACGTAGCAATCGGACTTTCTTTCATGGTGATGCCTGCGATTGCGAGATGCTATGAAACCCTGTGAATCCAAGCTGATAGCGAAGGATGAACAGTTGGTTTCATGTATGCAAAGAGCACTTAATGAAACAAGCTCGTAGAGCGATGTTGAATTTTAGTGCTCACTGCTGTGCAAAGCACGTAGCAAAAGGGGAGAGAAAGAAAATGCATTTTCTTTTATGCTTATAAAGAAAAAGAGGTGTTTATCCCTTAATTAGGATAAACACCTCTTTGTGCTTGTCTTATTTATAGCATAAACAATATCGAATTGTCAACTGTAAATTTTATAATTAGCAAATACCCTGAGCGTTCATTGCATCAGCAACTTTCTCGAAACCAGCGATATTAGCACCAACAACATAGTTTCCAGGAACACCGTAACGCTCAGCAGCGTCAGCAGCGTTCTTGAAGATATTAGCCATGATATTCTTTAACTTAGAGTCAACCTCCTCAAATGTCCAGCTTAAGCGCTCACTATTTTGGGACATTTCAAGAGCGGAAGTAGCAACACCACCAGCGTTGGAAGCTTTACCAGGAGCAAATAATACTTTGTTCTCTAATAAGTACTCTGTAGCGTCTAATGTTGTAGGCATATTAGCACCCTCAGCAACTGCGAAGCAGCCGTTTCCAACTAATGTCTTAGCATCCTCTAAGTTTAACTCATTTTGAGTTGCACATGGAAGAGCGATGTCACAAGGAACTGTCCATACACCTTTTCCTTCATGGTACTCAGACTCTGGTCTGTAGTTCTTGTACTCGGAAAGACGAGCACGTTTCACTTCTTTGATCTCTTTGATAGCTGCTAAATCAACACCATCTTTGTCATAAATCCAACCTGTAGAGTCGCTAAGTGCAACAACTTTTCCGCCTAACTGAGTAGCTTTTTCTGTTGCATAGATAGCTACGTTACCAGAACCAGAAACAACAACTGTTTTACCCTCGATAGATTTTCCGTTATGTTTTAACATCTCATCTAAGAAGTATACAAGACCATATCCTGTAGCCTCTGTACGAACTAAAGAACCACCATATGTAAGGCCTTTACCTGTTAATACGCCCTCGTATAGTCCGCAAATTCTCTTATACTGTCCGAACATATAACCGATCTCACGTCCGCCTACACCGATATCGCCAGCAGGTACGTCTGTGTCAGCTCCAATATATTTGCAAAGCTCTGTCATAAAGCTCTGGCAGAATGCCATAACTTCGCGGTCAGATTTGCCCTTAGGATCGAAGTCAGAACCACCTTTACCACCACCAATTGGAAGGCCTGTAAGAGAGTTTTTGAAAATTTGCTCAAATCCTAAGAATTTGATAATACCAAGATTTACAGATGGATGGAAACGAAGTCCTCCCTTATAAGGTCCAATAGAGCTGTTGAACTGTACACGGTATCCTGTGTTAACCTGAACTTGTCCATTATCATCTACCCATGGAACACGGAATTTGAATTGACGCTCTGGATTTACTAAACGCTCAAGTAAAGCGTCTTTACGGAATTTTTCTTCGTTAGCTTCGATAACTGGACGAAGAGAATTTAATACTTCATTAACAGCCTGGTGAAACTCTGGCTCACTTGGATTTTTAGCTATAACCTGCTCAATTACTTCATCTACATATGACATGGTAGAATCCTCCTTTTAAATGTAAAAATATTTTATAAAAATAGAAATAAAGGGTTTATCTTTATTTGCTTTTCTCAATTGCATTTTGATTGTAACACCTTTTTAAAGAATTTTCAAGAAAAAATTTAAAAAATTGCAAAAAAACTTAAAAAAATTAAGATAGAATCAAAAGATAGAAAGAATGATTTTAAGAAATTGGCTTATTTAAGCCGTTTTTTAAAATGAAGGAACATAAAAATAATAATTCATGAAGGAGAAAAAAATAAAAATTTCAAAAAATACGTAATAAAAGTTTGAAAAATGTTATTTTTACTTAAAAAAATAAAGTATGTATAAAATAAAATACAAGGTTTATTTTTTTAATGAAAATTTTGTATTAAATAATAGAAATTGGCGCATAGCTAAAGCGGAAACGCAATATGATTTTGCGGTATATTTATATGACTTTATAATATTTCTTATGTATAAATGAAAGATTCGCTTATACAAATGTGTATCGGATAATATAAGTTCACAGTAAAAGGGGATTCATTATAGGAATGTAAAAATATAGAAAGATAAAATTGGTGTTTTAGGGGATAGGGTGTTATAATATAACCTATAAGAGGCATGAGAATAGTTTTTCAGTGTATAAGGAGGAAGAAAAATGAAAGAAAAAAAGATTTTAAAAATGGCATCTATGTTTATCTTTGCAATATTGCTTGTTTTTGGAGTAATGTCTATACCAGCTAAAGCAGCCACTAATATTGTAAAGCTAAAAGAGGGAAAAACTTATACGTCATATGATATGACAGGAAATGGAAAGAAAAATAAATTCAAGTACGTAAAGCCAGAGGGAAGCTTTTTGGCGAGTTTGTATTTGGATGGTAAAAAGAAGGCGAGTGTTGATATGGCACGCGGTGGTGTGATCTATCGCTGTCAAGCAAGCAAAAATAATATTTTTCTTATGGTTACAATGGGACAGTTTGGGGCAAATGATTGTCAGGCGTATGTATATAAAGATGGTAAGTTTCAAAGTGTTTATAAGAGTTTTCAAAGATTTGGCTTTGACTATAATGAACCAGCTTCTATCTCAAGCACAACACTTTATATAAAGACAACGGTAGGGAAACATGATAGATTATTTGATCCAGCGAGTAAGGCACCATCTTGCAAAGTAAAATACAAAATCAGTAATAAAAAAATTAATTTAGCTTCTCACTATGCGGCGATATCCGGAACATATACAGCTACAAAATCTTTTAAGACGAGTGATGTCTCAACAAGAAATAATACAAAGGGTGTGTCCGTGAAAAAAGGAGCGAAAGTTACTTTAAAACAGGTGTATTTCCCTACTGGAGGAGAAGCAAAGATTAAGATTGCGGTTGGCTCAAAGACAGGATGGGTGGGAACTTGGGGAGATGCAAATAAAAATACAATTGCTGCATTGAAATAGTTCCTAATTAAAAATCCAATCTAGAAAAATAAAATTCTAGGTTGGATTTTTTTTCATTTTGTTTTATACTGTGAAAAGGCTATTTTTATATAATGGTCTGTATGCAAAAATAAAGTCTTTCTGGAAAAGAGAATTTATTTCTAAATATATGAATAATATTTCTATTCTAAAAGACATCTATTATCATTTATGATATATTACGTTAAAAATTTTAACAAGGAGATTTGGAGATTATGTTAAAAGAAAGAAAAAAGAGAGAAACTGTTGGTGTTTTAGGTGCTGGAACATGGGGAATTGCCCTCGCTCGTATGCTTTATGAGACGGGAAAAGAAGTGACTGTATGGTCTGCACTTCCGGAAGAGATTGAGGAGTTAAAGAAGACAAATAAGCATCCAAAACTTTCGAATATGGAGCTTCCGGCAGAGATTATTTATACAACTTCGATGGAAGAAGTATGTAAAGATAAGGATGTATTAGTTTTTGCAGTACCATCTATTTTTGTGAGAAGTACGGCGAGAAATGCAAGAGATTATATTCGCGCGGGACAGATTATTGTTGATGTGGCGAAGGGAATTGAGTCAGATACTTTAATGACACTGACCGAAGTGATCGCCGATGAATTAAAAGATGAGACTGTTCACCTTGTGGCATTATCTGGTCCAACTCATGCAGAAGAGGTGGCGATAGATTTACCTACAACAATTGTCGCTGCGTGTGAGAGTGAAAAGATTGCAAGATATGTGCAGAAGTTTTTTACAAGTTCCTTTATGCGTGTGTACACAAATATGGATGTGAAAGGAATCGAGATTTGTGGCGCATTTAAAAATATTATTGCGTTGGCGACAGGAGTATCCAAAGGACTTGGATATGGGGATAACGCTAAGGCGGCACTCATTACAAGAGGAATTGCAGAGATTGCTAGACTTGGCATGAAACTTGGGTGCCCAATTGAGACATTTAGTGGTCTCACAGGAGTGGGAGATTTGGTTGTAACTTGTACAAGTGAGCATAGTAGAAATAACCGAGCAGGATTTTTGATCGGACAGGGATATTCTCCACAAGAGGCTGCAAAGAAGGTTGGAATGGTGGTGGAGGGAATGAATGCTCTTCCAGCTGCTATAAAGCTCATTGAAAAATATGAAGTAGAGATGCCAATTGTAACTGCAGTAGATGAGGTGGTGAACCAAGGAATAAGTCCGGCGGATGCAGTGGATGAGCTGCTTAATAGAAGACAAAAAACGGAAGTAATATCAGAGGAAGATTAAATTTTAATCGGGATAAATATAAATAAAAGAGTGAGGGAAAATAAAATTCCTTTACTCTTTTTCGTCATAAGGAATTTTAAAATGATTTAAATAGAGAATGTAAGGTGGTTTGGCAGGGAAAATTTTTTCAGATTAATTTAAGATTTGTGATAGGTATGTGAAATAAAAGTAAAAGATATGTGAATTTTACGAGTTGTTCACAAAATAAACCCATTTTATAATTAACATATAGATTGATTGGGAAAAAGAAAGGAGGCTGCTTATGATTCAGGTAGAAAATTTAGTGAAAAACTATGGAAATCATAAGGCATTAAAAGGAATAAACCTACATGTTGAAAAGGGAAGTATCGTCGGATTGCTCGGTGCAAACGGTGCAGGAAAGTCCACAACGATGAATATTTTAACTGGATATTTATCCTATAATGAGGGAACTGTAAAAATTGGAGGATATGATATTTTAAAAGACCCGATTAAAGCGAAGAAGCAGATTGGATATTTGCCAGAGATTCCACCACTTTATATGGATATGACGGTGGATGAATATTTGAAGTTTACAGCTGAGATTAAAGGATTAAAGAAAGATACGCTAAAGCAGTCGGTGAATGAGGCGATTGAGGCTACGAAGATAGAGGATGTAAGAGGACGCTTGATTAAAAATTTATCTAAAGGATATAAACAAAGGGTAGGGCTTGCACAAGCAATTCTTGGAAATCCACCACTTCTTATTTTAGATGAGCCGACAGTTGGTCTTGACCCAAATCAGATTATTGAGATTCGAGAGTGGATTAAGAGTTTATCACAAAATCATACAATTATTTTAAGCTCTCATATCTTATCGGAGGTAAATGCAATCTGTGACTATGTTATTATTATTGACCAGGGAAGAGTTGTGGCACAAGATACTCCTGAAAATTTGGCACAACATTTTTCAGATCAATCGGTATTAAAATTACAGGTGAAAGGCGAGAAAGATATTATTGAGGAGACTTTAAATGAGACTGATTTAGTTAAAGATTTTACAATAAAGCAATCAAAAGAAGAGGGAATTTATGATATTACAGCAAATGCTTCAACGACAAAGGATATTCGAGATGATTTATTCTTTATCTTTGCCTCAAAGAAGCTTCCAGTTATAAAGATGGAGCATGAAAGTCTCTCTTTAGAGGAAGTATTCTTAAAACTCACAAATGAAGAGTTACTTGAAGAAATTAAGTCAGATAAGGATGAAAGAACTGATACAGATAAAAAAGAAAAATTTAAGATACAAAACCTATTCAAAAAGAAAGATAAAAATATAAAAAATGCTCAAAATAATGAGAATGAGTCAGAGAATGATTTAGAAAATATTACTGTGGATTTAGAGCAGCAGGAAGAAAATTTGTCTCAAAGTGAAGAAAAACAAAAGGAAAATACATTAGAGGAAGAACAAGAACAGAAAAATGAGGAGGAACAATCATGATTGCAATTTATAAAAAGGAAATGAAATCTTATTTTACTTCCATGATGGTATATATTTTCTTTGCGCTATTTATTGCGGCAATAGGTATTTATTTCACCTATTATTGTTTGGCATATGGAGTGACAGATTTTTCTGGTTATGTATTAAATAGTATTACGATTTTGTATCTTATTATCGTTCCAATTTTGACGATGCGGTTAATGGCGGAGGAAAAAAAGCAAAAGACAGATCAGTTGCTCTTGACTTCACCTCTTAGAGTGACAGATATTATTTTAGGAAAATATTTCGCTGTGCTTACATTACTCCTTATTGCAATGGTCGTTGCAACGGGATATGGCCTATTCATTGGAATTTTTGGAGAGATATCTATTCCAAATTTGATGACAGGTGTTTTAGGCTATTTTTTACTTGGAGCAGCATTGATGGCAATTGGACTTTTTGTGTCTGCCATTTCTGAAAATCAAGTAACGGCGGCGGTTATATCGTTTGGAGTAGTATTGGCAATGTTTCTTCTTCCAAATGTTGCTTCTATGGCTCCAGGAAGAGCAAGATATACAATTATCATCGCCATAATTGCCACAGCTCTTATCTCATATTTCTTTTTTGAAGAGACGAGGAGTATAAAAACAGCCATTATTGTGGCAGCTATTTTGATTGTTATTATTGTGGGAGTTTGGTTTTTAAAACCAACTGTATACGATGACGGAGTGGCAAATATGATTAGCTGGCTTTCTGTATTAGATCGTTCTAATCATTTTTTTAGTGGAATTTTAAATATATCCTCTATCTTATATTTTATATCATTTATTGCAGTATTTTTATTACTCAGTATGCAGAGTATTCAAAAAAGAAGATGGAAATAGGGAGGTAGAAGGATGAAAAAATTAAAATGGATGAAAGGAATGCAGACTGCCTCTATCACAGCCGTCGTGATTGCAGTTTTGCTAGTGGCAAATATATTTATTTCAAACAAAGATATTACGTATGATGTAAGTCCAGACAAACTGTATACGATATCAGATCAGACAAAAAGTATTTTAAAGGAAAATAAAAAAGAGATTATATTCTATTATTTGAATTCAAAAACGGATGCGAATAGCACTTATTTGCAGATTGTAAAACAGTATGCAAAAGCTTCCAAAAATATAAAGATTGAGTATAGAGATTTAGAAAATTATCCAAACTTTGCAAATGATTATTTGGAAGATGGTGAGGAAGCTTCCTCAGATAGCGTTATTGTTGTATGTGGAGATAAGTATCGCTATGTATCTTCTAATGATTATGTAAATTATTCGTATGATTCTTCTTACAATATGGTGGCAGATTCTTTATCTGTGGAATCTAATATTACAAGTGCAATTAATTATGTCATCTCAGATGAGACGACGAAAGTTTATACTTTGACAGGGCATAAGGAGGCGGATACTCCTTCTACTTTGACAGAAGGATTACAAAACGATAATTATGAAGTTGAGGAATTAAATTTAATTAATCAAGATGCTGTTCCAGATGATTGTAATGTTCTTTGTATTAATGCACCTACAGTGGATTTGTCAGAAGATGATGTGAAAAAGATTGAGACATATTTGGAGAAAGAGGAAGGAAAACTATATGTCATCTTAGATGCATTAGAGGATGATTTGCCGAATTTATTTGAAATGATTGAGAAATATGGCGTTACAGTAAATAAAGGTGTTGTGGCAGAGATGGATAGTTATCATTATATGCAGCAGTATCCAACGTATTTACTTCCAACAATTGAAAGTTCTGATATTACGGAGGACTTAGTTGGAAATGCAAATATTTTGCTTCCAGTTGCGAAGGGACTTACGATAAAGGAAGATACGGGAGATTATACAGTAACTTCGCTGCTTAAGACAAGTGATAAAGCATTTTCTAAGGTGGATACAAGTAGTAATACGATTACAAAGGAAAAAGAAGATATCGATGGACCGTTTTCTCTATCTGTATTAATATCTGACGATAATGGCGGAAAGATGATAGTGCTTGGATGTTCCAATGCTTTAGAAGAGCAGATTGATCAGGCAGTTTCAGGAAGTAATTCAAATTTGGCGTTGAATGGATTTAATTATTTGACAGAGCAAGAGAGTAAGATTTCTGTTCGTGCAAAAGAAATTAGCGATGAATATGCAATTGTTCCAGCTTTCTGGCAAAAAACAGTTATGATGTTTTCTATTTTTGTTATTCCAGTTTTTCTTCTTATTGTAGGTGGATTTGTAGTAATTAGAAGAAAACATTTATAAAAATTTATGCCCAGAGAATAATCGTATTCTACGTTTCTATTCGAGATAAATATTATCAAAGGGATTATCGGGAAATATAAAATTTTAATCCAATATAGTATGAAATCTCCTCAAAATCACTTATATTTCGTATGAAAAATTTATTTCCCGATGTTCTAGAAGAAGAGGGAAAAGTCAGTAAAAGCTATATGTTTTCAAAACTTTCTGTTTATGATATGATGAAGCAGTGCAAAGGACAAAAATAGGGGTATATGTGATGAAATAATATACTAGCTTGTCAAAAAAGAGACGAAAAATTTTGACAAGAATGCATTGCAATCTCACTATATGGCTGCGAAGGGGAGCAAAGCTATATAGTGAGAAGAGAAAAAAGAGATAATAATTACAGGAAGATGGGGTGAGAGTATGATTCGTGGATTTTGTTGGGGCATGTTTTTTGCAGCAATTTTAGCGCATTTTCTTCATGCGGATACGATGCTCATTAACTTGGCACAGCCGTATGTGCCCAATATCGTATTAACAAGTGCCTATTATTATTTAGCGTTTGGCGTAGTTGGAATTTTGTTTCGACTTTTTAAATAATAGACTGATTTTTATATAAAATAAAAACTCATAAAGAAAAGACCATATCAAAGAAATAAAATTGAATCGCCTTCAATAAGTTAGACTTATAAAATTTAATTTATTGATGGTTAGTTCAAATGATTAGATATGGTCTTTTTTGTGTTTATTTTCTTAATATAAGATGTTTAGTCAAATATCTATGTGACTGCGTATAGAAATAAATTTGGTCGTTTGACAAAAAATTTATGGTAAATTAGTCGAATTTAAATCCTGATAATAAATCAGAAAGACTAGTGGCAGCTTTGCCTGTCTCTTTATAATTAAATGTCTCAACGGCTTCTTTTGCAGCCTTTTCTTCTTCTACTGCCTTCATGCTGAGGCTGATTTTATCACCGTCTGTCTTTAAAATCTTTACTTTTACCTTATCATTGACAGTAATTACCTCAGTAGGTGTCTTGATTCTTTTTTGACAAATTTGGGATACATGAACAAGACCAGTAAGTCCATTTCCGATATTGACAAAGGCTCCGTATGGCATAATGCTCTCGACAATACCTTCCACAACTGTGCCAGGAATGAGGCTTGCGACTTTCTTTTTTTGCTCGTCTGCTTTTTTAATTTCCTCGACAGCTCTGGCAGATAGAACAAGGCGGTTTTTCTCTTTATCTACTGTAATAACTTTTGCCTCGATATCTTTTTGAAGCCACTCGTTTAAATCTTCCACATAGGAGAGAGAAAGTTGTGATGCAGGAATAAATCCGCGGATTTCCTCGACATATACGATAACTCCCTTGGGAACCACACCGCCAACTTTTAGAGAAAGGATTGTCTCTTCCTCTAAATAAGTTTGGAGTTTATTCCAAGCTTCTTGTTTTTTTGCTTCTTTTTTGGAGAGCAAAATATTTCCCTCACCGTCATCCATCGATAAAACAGTAGCAGAAATTTCATCTCCCACTTTTATTTGTTCAGGGAGAGAAAAATTAGGGTCATCGCTGAAGCTATCCGCTTTGATAATGCCCTGTGTGTAGTATTTTAAGTCCACAATAGCTCCGTCTTCAGACACGTCGATAATTGTTCCTGTGATGATGTCTCCCTCTTCGATTTTTCTAAAAGAAGCATCGAGTTCTTTTTCAAATTGTTCCATTGTTTCCATGATTTATAATCCCCTTTCTTTCATTTGATTGGTATATTTAAATAGCATAATTGATTTTATGCCTCTTAGGTATGCGAGTTTAGCAAAAGATATTATGCCTTATCAGTCGTGTAGAATGATAGATGCTGTAAAGGAAGATAAATATTCTTCCAAAACATATTGAGTTTCCGAAATTATAACGATGCCTCTATTTTTGCCCCTTGTAAACTCGTGTTTATTTAGTATATCATAAATTTTAAGTAAAGAAAAGCAGTGTAGAAAAAGAATCTACACTGCCTATATGATTAAATTATTTCAGTATATGCCATAGGGGACTTTTGATATTACGTCCGCCAATATTTTTGAAACTCTAAAGCATATCTTTTCCGATTGCATCAGCTGTAAGAATTGCACTATACACAGATTCAGCTGTCACAGGGAATGGCATATTGTGAAGAGTGTCATCTTCAGCTACAGCAGCTTCAGCTACAGCCATGATTTCCTCTGGCTTGATCTCTGTGATACCAAGTTGCTTAAGGGTTATAGGAAGTCCTACTGCAATACAGAAATCCATAACTTCATATAAATCTTCTAAAGCGTCTTCAAGTACGAGCTGTACGATAGTACCGAACGCAACTTTTTCACCGTGGTACATATGATGACATTGTGGAAGTACAGTAAGTCCATTGTGAATAGCGTGAGCCCCTGCAAGTCCGCCAGACTCAAATCCTATACCGCTTAGAAGGGTATTTGCCTCAACAATTTTGTCAACAGCCTTTGTCACGCAGTTTTGGTCAACAGCGTACTTAGCCATCTCACCTTCTTCAATTAATGTCTCATAACAAAGTTTTGCCAAAGCGATGGCTGCAAGAGTCACTGTACCTCCTGCACAGGAAGTGGCTCCAGATGCCTCACAGGCACGAGCCTCAAAGTATGTAGCTAATGCATCACCCATACCAGAAACTAATAATCTAGTAGGAGCCTTTGCAACAACATCTGTGTCAACTAATACTAAGTTAGGATTTTTCTTTAAGAAGAAATAGCGGTCAAAAACTCCGTCTTCTGTGTAGATAACAGAGAGTGCGCTACAAGGTGCATCTGTAGAAGCGATTGTTGGAACAACAACTACAGGAATACCAAAAAGCTCACCGACCGCTTTGATTGTGTCATGAATTTTTCCACCACCGATACCGATGATTACTTCGATTGCATTTTCTTTACAAATTTCAATGATACGATTAATTTCTTTGTCGGAACATTCTCCGTTAAAAATTTCATAGGAAACTGTTGCGTCCGTCTCGGCAAAGCTTGCGTCAACAGTAGGTTGATTTCTTTTTAATCCGCTTGCACTTACAACGCAGAGCGCTTTCTTACCTAAACCTGCTGCGTAAGTTCCAAGTTCCCTCATAACTCCACTGCCCTGAACATATTTGCCAGGAGCGATAATTACCTGTGCCATACCCAAATACCTCCTAAAATAAGAAATATGAATGCCTATACTAATAGACATACTTTATAAGTGAAAGTTTAGTCCAAAATCTAAGATAAATATATTTTATAGTATCCAGAGGAATATGCATCCTTCTGTAAATGATAAAATAGTATCATTATCTCTTTATTTGACAAGAAACTTTACACAATTAATTGTGCTATAATTTTACCATATTTGGCGAAAAATAGCAATGTCTTTTAAACAATCCGCATAAATACTAGATTTTTAAGTCTAGAAACTCTAAAAAATAAAGATTTTACGACAGATTTACGACAAAATTTTCAAAAACGTAAAAAAGACAGCAAGAGGAAAGAAAAATCTATCCTTTTTGCTGTCTTTTGGATACGAAAAATTAACTTGCTTTTCGTGTCTCATTATATATCTTTTCAAATTCTTTTAGAGCCTTTTTGTGCAACCGAAAGATATACCCTTTACTGTATCCCATTTCGTTAGGTATTTCTTGCCATGATTTTAGATATATATATCTATGGATTAAGATTTGCTTTTGATTAAAGTCTGATAGTTCATCTATTTCTAAGGCAAGCCTTAATTTCAAATCAGTCATTTCTTCTTTTCGTTCACTGATTTCACGTTCTATATTATCTATCCTTGCATACAAAGAGCCGAGCTTGTCCATATTACGGCTTGTTTGAACTCTTTCCCCCTCTGGACTTCCAGCAGAGAAATACATACATTCTTTTAAACGCTCTTTTAATGATGTTAGGCGGTTTATTTTGGAATCTATCTCTTTTACTTGTTCTAGGTATTCTTTCGCTGTCATGGCTTACACTCCTTTTCTACAGTGTTTTATTTGATTGTACAAGTATTTTAGTATCCAATCTAGTATAAACTACTATTACTGAAATAGTAAGGTTTTGGTAAGGTTTTCAATTTTTTCTGCAATACTAAGTTTTGCTAAGTTTTTCAATTTCCGCTGAAATGTAAGGTTTTCAATTTTTTCTGCAATACTAACATTTACTAACAACTTAGACTTCTTTCCCTTTTTTTAGGATGTCGGAAATGACGGAAAACCATAACATTTGATAATAACTTAGGCAGCAGGATGAGAAACAAGTGGAATTCTGCTGCCTAAAGAAATAAGAATATCTGTAGTACCTCGTGTAAGCTCTAAATTTACCTTTATTTGACTTTTAAGTGAGAAATGGAGAATTATAGGCTATTATAAGAAAAAGCCGCATAAGAGGAAATCTAGGGCTTTTAGAGTAACAAAAAAGAGCATCAAGACAGGGGATTGAAAAGCTTGATACTCCATTGACATATGGGGAAAATTGAAAAATCTTTATCTTATTATCGCACATCCAGCTACAAAAAGCAAGTATATTATCGAATGTCAGTTCTCTAAAAACTACGCTATTCTAACACACTAAATATGTTAAAATGTGACATGGTGACAGGCATACAAAATAATGCCCTAGGAAGTTCCTGATATCTACAGACAGCACATGACACCAATTAGACTCTTGCAATTTTTGTCTTGGTGTGTTATATTAAAGACAGAAAAAGGGAAAGCCAAAGCGACTTACCCTCAAATGTTTTGTGACTATTTTTTCAAACAGTCGCCATTATGTGGTAGTGATGGCGACTATTTTTTTCCTCTTCCATTTTGGAAAAGGGCAATAATTCCAACAATCAATATGCAGAATTGGATTAAATCAGTCCATGTTACATATGTATTCATTGGCAACCCCTCCCTTCGTAAGACTGGAGGGATTTTTTCTTTCTCCCTCCGTAAAAAGAGGGCAAGTCGCCTTTGCTTGGCTTTCCCATGCAAAGTATATCATAATAGTGTTTGTGACACAATAAGGAAGTTCATGATACCTACAGACAGCATATGACACCAGTAGACAACACATGATATCAATTTAATCCTTGCAAATCTTGTTATAATGTGCTATATTGAGAATAGAAAAAGGGGAAAGCCAAAGCGGCTCCCCCTCAAATGTGTGTTTTAATTATATAACCGCTACTAATGGCGATAGTGGCGGTTATTTTTTCCTAGTAAAGATTGTATAGCACAATCCTATTAGGGTTATCAATACTAATGTAAAATTAAACATATCATTGTATGTAACGTACATAAGCATCACCCTCCTTTCGTAAGATTGGAGGGTTTTGTTGTCCCTCCTGTAAAAAGAGGGCGAACCGCCTTTGCTTGGCTTTCCCATGCAAATTATACCATAAAACTAGACTGGTTACAGCACGTCTTGAAAGTTCACAAGATATTCCTTGTTTTTCTTATATATCTCCGTAAATTTGCGTATATCTAAAGAATTTACACAAAATATTCCCTGTTTTTTAAAGGCAAATTTATAGCGAACTGGTATTCGTCACATTTGTTCGGTTTCAAGAATTTAGACTGGAATTCTTTTTTCAGTTTGGCAGCAGGTTGACACTCCCCACAGCTAAAGCAGGGGGTTTTACGACACATTTGATAATTTCTTCTCAAACTGGAGTTTTCTGGAGTATGACAGCGTATATTTTAACGAACTGACATTCGACAAAGAACACCAGTTCAATATAGATAGGTGTTTCGATTTTGGCAACACCTCTAAATCCCCCTAATTTGGCTTGTTACGGTTCTAGGGTAAAGTAATAGCCATTACATACAAAAAGCCATCTGAGGGCAAATATGCGTGTCTGAAAGGAAGTCTGCTGCCATTTGGGCAAAAAGAAAAAGCCCCCTAAGCAAATAGAGGACTTTTCCAATACATATAATAAAAAAAGCAGTTTAAAGCTCTCTTGATGATAGCACATGACAAAGAAATCTGCAACACAAAATATTCCTTGTTTTATTAGTATAAAGCCGTGGATAAGCGCACTTATGTGAAAATTCACGCAAAATATTCCTTGTTTTCCTGCAAAGTGAGGTGGGGTGTGATATATTAGTATCTGGCTAAGTCTATATGCAATATACCTAAAAAAGAGAGTGAACGACCTACAGGCAGGTGAGTTTTGGCTCTCTTTTTTGCTTTTCAATATTAATTTTTTCATATTTTCTCAAACACTCCTAACGTGGGTTCAAAATACACAATATAGTTATCAATAGGGGCACATATACCGTATTTATTCCGATAACATTCAAGAGCTTCTGAAAGATAATCTTCTGTTACATCTAAGTATTCAGCCATCTCATGTACAGTTCTACAACCTTTTTTATAGCAATTGACAATTCCCATTAATCCAATTTTAAGATTATATCCATAAAATCTTGCTCGTGCTTCTTGTTTACGCTCTGAAATATCAGATAATCGGGTAATATCGCCAGCGGTGGTATAGTAATGTCCAATTTCTTCTGCCAGTACACAGGATTTTTCTATGGTGGTGTCTATATCAGAACGGATGGCGATTCGATTCTTCTGTATACGTCCGTTACTTCCAACAAGTTTTGCTTCTTTTACAACTAAGTTTTGCTTGTCTGCTTGTATTAAAAGTTCATCATAAGTCATGTTTATCACTCCCAAAAAGAATCATCCATCATGATAGCATCATCATGTTTTCTCATTTCCTCGGTTACTTCTATGTCGGTACGCTCATGGGCAGCAGAGAGGGTTTGTTGAAAGTTATCGTTATAAAGGGGACTATAGTTCATTTCACGAGCAGTATTTAGTAATTTGTTTTTTCCTCTTTGATTCATTTTGGACATTTCTTTTATTACAAGGGATTCTTGACTATTTTTCTTGACAATAATTTCATCTTGATTTTGGTTTATTGTAGTGTTCCATCCCATTAAAAAAGAGGGTGACACGTTTAACATTTGGGCTAATTCCTCTATTTTACTTGATGGAATATTAGTTATAATATTGTTTTCATATTTATATAAAGTTTGTTTAGAAATTCCTATTTTTTCAGCGAGTTCAGTTTGGGATAAGTCAAGCCGTTCTCTTTCTTTTCTAATTCTTTCTCCAATTGTCATATATAATCCCCCTCCCTTTTATCGTTAATATTTTAAGGACTGATAAAATATCTCGTATTTATTATAGCACAAAAAAGTTACAAGTCAAGAGAAAAATAACTTGACAAGTTACAAAAATGTATCTATAATAAAAGTAACTTAATAAGTTACAAAGAACAGAAAGGAGTAATCTAAATGGTAGATACCAAAGAACTTCGTGGAATAATTGCGAAAAATGGAAAAAGTCAAGCGGAAGTAGCGAGACTATTAAATATGACACCTAAAACATTTTATATACGTATGAAAAAGGGAGTATTTGGAAGTGATGAAATTCAAATATTAATTAAAGAATTAAATATAAAAAATCCAATGGATATTTTTTTTGTAAGCGAGTAACTTTAAAAGTTACAATAAAAGTAAAGAGCCAATCATAAATAAGCCAAATAAGGCAGCAGAATAAAGAGAAAGAGAGGTAATACATGAGAGAGTTATATAAAAATAAAGACTTAGCAAAGCAAAAGATAGTTCTAATGACCTATAAACAGGCAGCAGAACGATATAGTTTGAGCATTAGCACTGTTAGAAGGTTAGCGGGGGTCAGTGATGCTTTAATTAAAATTGGAGGATGTACTAGAATTGACGTAGAAAAAATGGACGAGTTTGTCTTGTCCTTTAAGGGGTGATAGATAGGTGGGGAGAATTGAGGAACTAATAAACAAGATAAAAATGTGTAAAACGTTACTTGATGGCGACTATGTGCCAGAGGATTCAGAGGAATACAAAATAACTCAAAATGAACTAGATGAAGCGGAAAAACTTCTTTACAAGGAACGTTTAAAACTGCATCATCTAAGCCAAAAAACAGGTGTTCCGTATGATGTCATCGATGTTTACACCGCTGATTATGTCATTGAGAATTACAACCTTATGATTTTACTTGGAAAGCCGTACATTTATGAGCATGGAGTATACAGGGAAGATAAAGACGGAATCAAGATAAAAAGCATCATAAAGGACTTGATGTTTAGAACGATAGCAAATCATGTAAGAGTCACAAGAGTATATAAATTGCTCATTGATGATATCCGAATTCAAGCAGATTTAGAAGACATCAACCAATATCCGAATCACTGGATTAACTTTAAAAATGGGATGTTAGACGTAAAGACAGGAAAAATGCATAAACATAGTCCAAAATATAAAAGTGTCAACCAGATACCACATGACTACATAGAGGGATTAAACATTGAAGATTCTGTATTTCATAAGTTTTTACTTAGTAGGATACCAGACAAGGAAAATAGAAAGATGCTCTATGAATACATGGGCTATTGTCTGCTGCCAACCGTTTTATTTAGAGAATTTTTGATACTAGTGGGGAAAGGTGGAGCAGGAAAAAGTGTAATCCTTACACAGTTAGAGAAAATCATTGGCAAAGATAACGTTTCCTCTGCTTCTATGCAGAGTTTAGCAGGAAATCGCTTTTCTTCGGCAGAGCTTTTAAACAAACAATGTAATATCTGTGCCGACCTTCCAGATGGTGCAATATCTGACACATCAACTATCAAGCAATTAACAGGGGATGACTTAATACAAGCAGAATATAAGGGCGGTAAATTCTTTACATTCAGAAACCGTGCCAAACTTATTTTCTCTTGTAATGCTATCCCATCCGTTTTGAATGATAGAAGTGACGCTTTTTACAGCAGGCTTTTGATTATCCGATTCTTTGAAGAGGGGGAATATATACCAGAGCTGAAAGAGAAATTGTCTAAAGAAAAAGAAATAGAAATTATTATCTCTTATATTGTAAGAGAGTGCAAAAATACACTTTTAAGTGCAAAGTTATATCAATCAAGTGCAAATTTGGGTGAAGTTTTGCAATTACAAAAAGAATCCGATACTGTAACCGCTTTTATAGACGAATGTACGATACAAAGTCAAAAAAGCCGTGAAAAACGTCCAAATATTTTCTCTGCATATATAGATTTTTGCAAACAAGAAGAACGTCAACCACTAGGAAAAGTCGCATTTTTTAAGGCTTTAAGAACAAAAGGATATAGAGAAATAGCGATAGATGGCTATAGATGTTTTGAAGGATTTGAAATCAAATGGATATCTATTGATAAATCTCCATTTGATAATTGATTATATATTAATTATATAAAATAAGCTTATAAAGTGCAAAAAGTGCAAAAAGTGCAAAAATATTTCATACTGCCTATATAGAGGGGAAAGAGGTATATACGTATATATAAAAAGGAGTAGTGCCTAAAAACTGCACTTTTTGCACTCTACAACATTCTAAGCCGCATAAATACAGGGTTTTTAATAGTGCAAAATACAGTCCCTTAATGCACTTTAAGAAAAAAACTTTGCACTTTTGCACTCTCCATGGGAAGTTAGAAATTTTTTCCCTTTTTTCCCTCTGAGGGAATAACAACATAATTTTTAACAGAAAGGAACTAAGAAAATGACAAAAAAAGAATACAAAGAAGCGAATGAGTTAGCATTAAAGCTGTGTACAGATGACTTTTATTTTACTTCACAAGATGATGAAGGTATTTTTACAAGCAGATATTTTACAATGAAAGACCATGACAAGAAGAAAATCGTAGAGACAGCGAAAGCAATTTGCAAGCGTGAGAGAACGAAATTAATTAATGTGATTGACTATATTGATTCTGAATGTGGAGCAATGCCAGTTATCTTGTATATGGATGCGGATGCAAGGCTTGATATGGGAACTCGAAAGGGAAATGTAGACTTTTTGAAAAACTTCTTGAAAGAAAATGGCATCATATAGACTGCTGCCAAAGTAGAGATACTAAGATTTACGCAAAAAAATAGTCTGTGGAAGGTAACGACTTCCCAGACTATAAATACAAGAAATTAAGTGATGGAATCCATCTCTATGTGCTTGATTATAGCATAGTTATATGGATTCCGTCAAGAAAGGATGGAGCATATGGCAGAAAAAAGAAAAGATAATAAGGGGAGAATTCTAAGAGCAGGAGAAAGCCAAAGAAAGGATGGTAGATATAGCTATAAATACAGAGCTTTAGACGGCAAGAGAAAAGAAGTTTATGCAAAGACGATACAGGAGCTTAGGGAAAAAGAGGAGCAAATAAGACAAGACCTAAGAGATGGTATTGACTCGGAAAAGGCAGCAGTGCTTACTCTAAATGATGTATATGATGAGATGCAAAGTCATAAGAACCTAAAGAGGTCTACTATAGCAAGTAAAGGCTCTATATATGATAAAAGAGTAAGGACTAGCATAGGAGAGAGAAAAATAAGCTCTTTTCGATACATTGATATAGTGAATTTTTATATGGGGTTATTTGATGCAGGATTACAAATGTCAACAATAAAAAATGTTCATGGATTTATCAGTGGAGCTTTTGAGTATGCCGTAAAGAATGACATTATACGTAAGAATCCATGTAGGGGTGTATTATCTGAGGTAAGACAAAAAAGACCACTAGAAGAAAAAAAAGCGAGAAGAGCCTTAACGAAAAAAGAACAGGATAATTTCCTTGATTTTGTAAAGTACAATTATCTTGATGGTTGGCATCCTCTTTTTGTTACATTCCTTGGCACTGGATGCCGTGCATCTGAACTGATAGGGCTTAGGTGGGAGGATGTGGATTTTAGAAACGGTATAATAGATATTAACCACAACACTATATACAACAAAGACAAAGAGGGCAAATATAACTTCTACATTGATTCTACAAAGACCGCTACAGGAAAAAGACAGATTCCAATGATACGAGAGGTAAGAATGGCACTATTGGAGATAAGAGAAAGGCAGTTTAGAGAACAACCAATGCAACCAGTAATAGACGGTTATACAGGCTTTATCTTTCTTAATAGCAAGGATAAGCTAAATTCAATATCTGGTATAAATTCTTTTATCAAAAGAGCCGTTATAAAATACAATGCTACAGAAGAAGGGCAAAAAGAACCGTTACCGCTCTTTTCTGTACATATCCTTAGACATACCTTTATTACAAGGCTCTGTGAAGTAGAGGACAATGTAAAGGCGATACAAGCCATTGCAGGACATTCAGACATAGCAACTACAATGAACGTGTACGCAGAAGCAACAAAAGAGCGTAATGAGGAGGCTATGAAGAAACTAGAGGGAAAGATAAATCTAGGATAGATTCTTTCTCTTGGCAGCAGAAAGAAACGGAAATCCTTGTTCTGCTGCCAAATAAAAAGGTACGCCAATACCTTAATCCCCAAAGATGATACTTGTGCTGAACAGGAAGAGGGGGAAAACTTCATAATTTGCAAGTTTAGCCCTCTTATCCAGTCAAAGAAACAAAAAAATGCAAGAAAGGAGTGTATGAAGATGCAAGACTTAGTAATCATGAAGAAAGGGCAGGCATTATGCAGTAGCCTACAAGTAGCTAAGGTATTTGAGAAGGAACATAAGAATGTTTTAAGAGATATTAGAGTTTTGCTTAATTTTGAGCCGTCCTCAGCAGAAATTAACCCGCTCAATTTTGAGCTGGTTAAAAGTATGTTTTTCAAATCTACTTACAAAGATGAGAAAGGCGAAAAAAGACCAATGTATTACATAAACCGTGATGGCTTTTCATTATTGGCAATGGGATTTACAGGAAAGAAAGCCCTAGAGTGGAAATTAAAGTATATACAGGCTTTTCATCAGATGGAGAATACTATAAAAGAGTTATCCAGTAGGGAGTATTTAGAATCAAGAAAGCTTGGCAAATTAACGAGAAAGCAGGAATCAGACATACTTAAGAATTTAGTAGAGTATGCAAAAGGGCAAGGGAGCAAACACTCAGAGAAGCTATATGTTGTCTACAGCAACCTTGCTAATAAAACCGTAGGCATCAAAGAACGAAGATTCGCAACTCCGAGTCAGCTAAGTAACCTTGCCCTAGTAGAATCCGTTATTATGCACATTATTCAACTAGATATGTCTAAGCAGATGCATTATAGGGATATCTATAAAGATTGTAAAGCAAAATTAGAAAATTTGTCAAGTATTGCATATTTGACAGCCTAAAAGAAAGGAGAATTTTATTATGAATTTTGAACAGTTAAGAGAGGACATTGAAACAACATTACACGAGACAGCGGGGGAAATGCTTGATAGTGTTGATAAACTACAGGTAGAAAGCTATATCAAAGCTGTAAAGGAGAATACAGTACATAAAACTCCGAGTAAAAAAGAACTTGTGAAAGAAGCTTATGCAACAGGAGCAATGGAAGCAATAGAAAAATGCAAGAAAGATATCTATAATTTGCTGACGGAGCTAGAGGAAGAAGAAAACGAAAAGGCTCTGGGATGGCTAAAGTAATGACAACCAACGAAGAGATAAGACTAGATTATCAGTTGTTTAGTGATGTGTGGCGACTCTTCAAGACGTACTATGATGTGCCATCACTAGGGCAACAAAGCTACTGGAAGGCTCTTATGGACGACATAGACATCTTAAACCATAAATATAATAACATATTATGCCGTGACCTCTTAATCACGGTTGTGGATGAGTTAGAGAGGAAAGCAGGAAATCTAAAAAAAGGTACTTCTAAGCTGTAAACTTATGCGGGTCAGCGGAGATGCATAAAATCACCCTGAAAATACTATTTTTTTTAGGGGGCTTGAGGTTGTTTTGAGTCCTGAAAACCGCATAAATCCTAGATTTTTAATTTTATTTGCGGTGGAAAGAAGAAAAGGCATAAAACAAGCGAAAAGAAGGAAAGAGGGCAAGTAAACAATGAGTAAGCAAGAATATAGAGAGTCAATAAAAAGGATGCTTAATGATGTGGAAGAGGAAAGATATTTGAAATATGTCTATTACCTTCTTTTGCATCTTTCAGCGTAAATTGAACATGAGAAATGATAGGAGGTAATTTATGGATAAATTCTATGATAAATTGATAGATATAGATGTAGACTTGGAAGTTATTCAGATTGCACAAAAGGGAGTTGTGAGAACTTCTCTTGGTATACAAGCGGATATCTTGGCATCTAATCCAGATTTGAATGAAGCGTGGGCAATATCTGAGCTTGTTGTCGATAAGATAGAGAAAGTGAGAAAAAGATTAGGAGATATCCTTGACGAAGTAGAAAGGCAAGAAAGAGATGAGAAACGTAATAAAGCAAGCTAGGATAGGTCGAAACACGATAAGTGGCAATCAAGATTTAGATATCAGTGAACTTAAGCAGATATTTAAAATTTATGATATTAGCATTGCTAAATCTGGGAGACATTCAGAGGGGCTATGGGATGCGGTTGCTACTGCTTATTATATGGGATATGCAGTAGGTGTTAGAGCTGGTAAGGCATGACTTTGACATAGTGAAATTAGAGAGGGTTTAAGCCTTCTCTTTTTTTACAGTATTATAAATACGCACAAAACACGCATAAAATTATTGACAAATGCGTGTAAAATGCGTATAATATAAATGTAATTGAAAATACTATAACTCTAAGAAAGGAACGCACATGAAGAGAAGAGATTTAATCAAACGACTTGAGAAGAATGGATGGTACTTGAAAAGAAATGGTGCGAATCACGACCTTTATCAAATGTGTCGTAAAACCCCTTGCTTTAGCTATGGGGATATAAGACACTTCCATCGAATTTACGCAAGTAATTGAAGATGGAATAAAATACTCTTGTGTTAGATTTGAAAACGATATATCATACATATATGAATATTGCTAACAATATAGTCTATTCTTGCAAATACCATGTTGTGTGGTGTCCTAAGTATAGACGTAAAATCTTAACAAATGGAATAGATACCAGATTACTGGAAGTAATTAAGCAATACATAGGAAATCAGAAAACATCACAAAGGTAAAGGACAAGTTGGAATAATGCAAAAAGGTGTCAAATTTAGAATCTATCCGAATAAGGAACAACAAAACTTAATAAATCAGACTTTAGGTTGTTGCAGACTAATCTACAACAAAGGTCTTGATATGCGTAATGAAGCCTATCACAATGACAATAAAATTGGCTATTCACAGACTTCCGCAATGCTGACAGACTTAAAAAAACAGGACGATTTTGCATTTCTTAAAGTGGTAGATTCTATTGCGTTACAACAGTCCTTGCGTGACCTTGACAGAGGGTTTGTAAATTTCTTCCAGAAACGTGCAGGACATCCACAGTTTAAGAGTAAACATAATCGTCATCAATCCTACAGAACAATAAACCAAGGGGACAATATCCGTATTGTCGGGAAATATCTTAAACTTCCAAAACTTGGATTTGTGAAAATTCGTCAATCTATGGAAACAGGTAAAATCAATAATGTAACCATTGAACGTACACCTACAGGAAAACATTTTGCAGTTCTGAATGTTGAGTTTGAACCACAGTCGATGATGAACCAAGGTGGTACGATTGGTATTGATGTGGGTATTAAAGAGTTCTATTCCGACAGTAACGGAAATGTGGTTTCAAATCCAAAATACCTTGAAAAAGCCATGCGTAAGCTCATACGTGAACAGCGTAAATTGTCACGTAAAGAAAAAGGTTCAAACAATCGAAATAAACAACGTGTTAAGGTTGCTTTAGTACATGAAAAGATTGCAAATCAGAGAAACGATTTTTTACAAAAACAATCCACTATGCTGATTCGTGAAAACCAAACTATCTGCATAGAAGATTTGAAAGTAAAAAACATGATGCGTAATTATAAACTGGCACAACACATTAGTTCTGTATCATGGTCTAAGTTTTTTGATATGCTGTCCTATAAAGCCGTTTGGTATGGGAATGAGATTGTAAAAGTGC
>CAYTNV010000039.1:0-26482 GCA_964439395.1 uncultured Blautia sp.
GACATACGCTGATTTATGCTGCTTTCGTGAAACTCGCTCCGCTCAGACAGTCACTCCAGCAGCAAAGCTAAGTATATCGAAAAATGGCGGGAACGCAACGTGTTGGCTAGGGAAAGAACGGTCTTCTGACTGGTGGCGTCTCCTTCCAAAAAACATTCCATTTTATCTGTTTCACAAAGTATAGTTTTCTAATTAAAATCCAAAACAAAAGTATCCGCAATCTCATCAATAACTTCAATAACCTGATTCATCCCAAATTTATTTCCATTTTCAAGATAAGCATAGTAACTTCCTTGAATCTGATAAGTAAGCCAAATATTAAACTTGGCGTTTTCTTTTAAATCTGGCTCTAGTTCAAAAACATAATTTTTAATTTCTTTCTCAAGATTTTGTGGAAGGATGGAAGCTTGAGTTCCAGAAAATAAAATATCAATAATATTTTTTTGGGAATAAAATAGGTTAACAAATTCTAGCATAAATTTCTTTGGATTGTTTAAAATACTACGAGGGTCGCTAATATTTTTTAATAAATCTCGGATAACCTCATCTTCCATACAATTAGATAGATCATAAATATCCTTATAATGAAGATAAAAAGTTGCCTTGCTGATTTCCGCCTGCTCTGTCAATTCGCGGACGGTGATTCTTTCTAACGGCTTTCTCATGCGAAGCTCCAAGAAAGTATTTTTAATATTTCGTTTTGTTTTTTTCTGACGTAAATCCATTTGAAATTACTCCTTTGTAAATTTGTATGTTTGATTTGCAAATAGCACTATGATATAAAAGATTGTCAAATACCGAGTCGAGATTAAGTAAAGCTATCTCGTATAACTATTTGACAGAGGATTTTATAATAGTCTATTTTTTAAAAACGTCTATTAATTGACATAAGATAAAAAATGACGATAGTAATTATACATTTCTTTTGTTACAATAATTATACTTAAATAATAGACAGTAGTCAATTAGATAAATTGGTAATATGATAAAATTAGGAGGAACTTGATCATGGATATGAATAGTTTTTATATTGGTAAATGCTTTGATGCCTATGAGTTTTTAGGAGCGCATTTGGTAGATAACGGAGCTATTTTTCGAACATTCGCTCCAAGTGCGGAGGAAATTGTCTTACTATATAAGGAACAAGAAATTGCGATGAGTCATGTGTATAATGGCCATTTTTACGAAGTGTATGTAGAAGGCGCAAAGCCAGGAGATAAATATGAATACCGTATTTATAAGAGAGATGGCAGTTATACAGATCACTGTGATCCTTATGGATTTGGCATGGAGCTTCGTCCAGATCATAAATCTATTATTAGAGATTTAAGTGAGTACAAGTTTCACGATGAAGAATGGATTGCTAAGAGAAATGATAGAATGAATGCTCCTGTAAATATTTATGAGATGCATATGGGTTCTTGGAAGAAAAATGAAGAGGAATGGTATAGTTATGCTCAGATAGCAGATTTGCTTGTGCCATATTTGAAGGAAAATGGCTATAATTATGTGGAGTTTTTGCCTCTTAGTGAGCATCCATGTGATGAGAGCTGGGGATATCAAAATACAGGATTTTACGCTCCGACAAGTCGCTATGGAACAGCAAAGGAGCTTATGTATTTGATTGATAAATTACATGAAAATAATATCGGAGCAATCTTAGATATTGTGCCAGTACATTTTGCAGTGGATGATTATGGTTTAGCTAATTATGATGGAACTGCACTTTATGAGTATCCACATCAGGATGTCGGGGTGAGTGAGTGGGGAAGCTGTAATTTTATCTATGCGAGAGGTGAAGTTCGTACCTTTATGCAGTCTTCTGCCAATTATTGGTTAAAGGAATATCATTTTGATGGACTTCGTATGGATGCCATCAGCCGTATCATTTACTGGCAGGGAGATGAAAATCGTGGTGTAAATGATAATGCGGTTGACTTTATCAAAGGAATGAACTGGGGACTTCGAGACTTAAATCCAGGATGTATTTTAATCGCAGAGGATTCCACTAACTATCCAAAAGTTACAGCGAGAGTGGAGTACGGAGGTCTTGGATTTGATTATAAATGGGATATGGGATGGATGCATGATACTTTATCTTATTTCCAACTAGATCCACAGTATAGAAGAGATAATTATCATAAGCTAACATTTTCTATGATGTATTTTAAAAATGAAAATTATTTACTCCCATATTCACATGATGAAGTAGTGCATGGAAAAGCTACTATTTTACAGAAAATGAATGGAGATTATGAAGATAAGTTTCCACAGGGAAGAGCGATGTATCTTTATATGATGATGCATCCAGGTAAGAAGCTTAATTTTATGGGAAATGAGTTTGGACAACTTAGAGAGTGGGATGAAAAGAGAGAGCAAGATTGGGATATTTTAAAATATCCTACACATGATGCGTTTCATAAATATATGATGGAGCTTAATAAGATTTATCTTGAGCATCCTGCAATGTACGAGGGAGATTTCCAAGATGATGGATTTGAGTGGCTTGATTGTCATCAGGAGGAGAAATGTCTCTATGCAATTAAGAGAAAAGGTGGAGATGAATGCCTTGCAGCAATCTTTAATTTTGGAGATACAACACAAGTAAATTATTCGATTCGTATGCCAAATATTGATGATGCGAGAACAATTTTAAATACAGACTGGAAGAAATTTGGCGGTTTTACGAAGGAGAAGATGGAAATTACATGGGTGTCTAAAAATGCGTTAAACTGTAATATCGCTCCATTTTCAGGTGTTTTAGTTTCTCTGAAATTTAAAGAAAAGGTAGAAGAGGAAGAAAAAATTTTTATTAAGGATAATAAATAAAAAATCAAAAAAGATGATGAGAAATTGAGAAAGTAAAAAAGAGAAAATGCTGAGATTGCTTGGCATTTTCTCTTTTTTTTTTATTTTCTCACAGCATTATCGTGGAAGCAGAAGGAATCTGGTCTGTGACGAGATTGTGTAAACTCGAACATAATTCCCTCGCTATTATAAGTATAGCTGCTAACTACTGCCATACAGTTATAGTCTTCTATATTTAAGAGAAGATATTTTTCGTCAATTTCCGTTACCTTTTCCACAGTCATAATTCGCTTACTATTTATAATGGATACGTTTAATTCTTTTTCTAAATAATTATAGATGGATCTCTCGGCAATTTCTTTTGTTAAATTTAATGCGACAGATTTTAAGAAATAGTTATGATTAATAATTAGAGGAATATTATCCAAATAATGGAGACGTTGAAGATAATAAACTTCACTTCCAATAGGAAAGCTTGTTCGTTTGGATAATTTTTCATCTATCAAAATTTCGGTAAAAAGAATAACTTCTGTTTTTGGAGTTTGACCGTTTCGGAGTGCGGATTCTTGAAAACTCTCGATTTCTCCAATTGTAAAAGACGTCTGTTCGATAGGGCGGTAAATATTTCGCACGCCTTTTCCCTGCATCGTTTGTACATAGCCATCCGTTACTAAGTTGGCAATGGCGCGGCGCACTGTATTTCTTGAGCAGTCATAGAGTCCAATGAGAGTATTCTCTGAGGGGAGCAGCTCTTGATAGGCGTATTCATTTAATTCTATTTTTTGTTTTAAGTCTTTATATATAATGTTATATTTACTTTTTGGCATTTTTGTTCATTTATCATTAGCTCGGACAATCGTGACTTTAATCATGAGAAGAGAGCTAATCTCCTTTCTATTCTATTAACATATTTTTTTAGGTTTTATAAACTGTAAATTTTTATCTTAATTATTATTTTTCATTATGTTTAAAATGATATCATATAAATTATAAATTTAAAAGATAGGAAAATTTAGATTTTAAAACAATAAATCTTGTTTAAACAAATTTCAAAAAAAGTATTGACATGTTTAAACAAGTATGGTATAACTATATCATCAAATGCATGTTTAAACAAGTTTAAGAAAAAGGAGGATAAGAACATGGGAAAATATGTAGAAGATTCAAAAGAACTTCTTCGCTTGGTCGGAGGCAGAGAAAATATTTCAGCCGTATCACATTGTATGACACGTATGAGATTTGTACTTCAAGATCCAGCTAAGGCAGATGTCAAAGGTATCGAGGCGATGAAGGTAGTAAAAGGCAGCTTCACTCAATCAGGACAGTTTCAAGTAATTATTGGTAACACCGTATCTGATTTTTATAATGATTTTACGAAAGTTGCTGGTATTGAAGGAGTCTCTAAGGATGCAGTAAAGCAGGCGGCGAAACAAAATCAAAATATTGTACAGAGAATTGTAACTGCACTCGCAGAGATTTTTGCACCGTTAATTCCAGCAATTATTACGGGTGGTTTGATTTTAGGTTTTAGAAACTGTATCGATAGTTTATATCTTTTTGAAAATGGAACAAAAACGCTCTGCGATATTAGTCAGTTTTGGGCGGGGATTGATAGTTTTTTATGGTTAATCGGTGAGGCCGTATTTCATATGTTACCAGTCGGCATTTGCTGGTCTGTCACTAAAAAGATGGGAACTACTCAGATGCTTGGTATTGTACTCGGTTTAACTTTGGTGTCTGGACAGCTTTTAAATGCTTATTCTGTGGCAGAAACAGCAGCGGCGGATATTCCAAAATGGGATTTTGGATTCTTTCAGGTAAATATGATTGGATATCAGGCGCAGGTTATTCCAGCTATTTTAGCGGCATTTACGCTAGTTTATTTAGAGAAATTCTTTAGAAAAATTGTACCGCAAGTCGTATCAATGATAGTTGTGCCGTTTTGTAGTTTAGTTTTAGCAGTTATGGCATCGCATTTTGTTTTAGGACCAGTTGGTTGGAAAATTGGTTCCGCAATTTCTTCTGTTGTATATGCAGGAATTACTGGACCAGCAAAAGTTGTTTTTGGCGGAATTTTTGGATGTTTATATGCACCACTTGTTATCACAGGACTTCACCATATGTCGAATGCAATTGACTTGCAGCTAATCGCAGATTACGGCGGAACAATGCTTTGGCCAATGATCGCGTTATCTAATATCGCACAGGGCTCTGCAGTTCTTGGAATGATTTTTCTTCAGAGAAAAAATGCACAGGCTCAGGAAGTTAACGTTCCATCTGGAATTTCTTGTTATTTAGGTGTGACAGAGCCAGCTATTTTTGGTGTGAATTTAAAGATAGGATTTCCATTCGTCTGTGGTATGATTGGATCCGCCTGCGCTGCAGTTGTCTGCGTGGCGACGGGAACAACGGCGAATGCCATCGGTGTCGGCGGACTTCCAGGAATTTTATCCATTAAGCCAGAATATATGGGGACATTTGCAATCTGTACAGTAATCGCAGTTGTAGTTCCGTTTGTTTTGACAGTTATTGTGGGAAAGAAAAAATTGACAGATGAGCAGCTTTACGGAGAGACCAAGGAAGTAGAAGAGGTAGTAGAAGAACCAAAAGAGAAAGTTAAAAAAGCAGTGACATTAGTAAGTCCTATGAAGGGTGAAGTAAAGCCTCTTAGCGAGGTAAATGATCCAGCTTTCGCAGGCGGAATTTTAGGACAGGGCGTGGCAATTATTCCGTCTGAGGGAAAATTATGCGCGCCAGTTAATGCGACAATTACATCCATTTTGATGCCATCAAAGCATGCGGTTGGTCTTCGCACAGATGATGGGATGGAGATGCTTATGCATATTGGACTTGATACGGTCAAATTAGAAGGAAAATATTTTAAAGCTGTAGCTAAAGAAGGACAGACAGTAAAAAAAGGCGATACAATTATTGAATTTGATTTGGATGCAGTGAAACAAGCTGGGTTTGATACAATTACTCCGATTCTTATTATTAATGCAGATGACTATAAGGCAATTACTCCAGTGAGAATGGGAGAAATTAGCATTGGACAACAATTAATGAAAACAGAGTAAAAAAGAAAGATAATATAATAAACAATTTATTCATAAACTGCCCTATTTAGAAAGAAAAAGGGAGATTTCTAGAGAGGGCAGGAAAAGAAGAGAAGGGAGTGTATTTCTATGGGAAATTTTAGCGATAAAGTAATTTATCAAATTTATCCAAAATCTTTTGCAGATTCCAATAACGATGGTTTAGGGGATATTCGAGGGATTATTGAAAAATTAGATTATTTAGAGCAATTAGGAGTGGATTATATTTGGCTGACACCAGTTTTTCCATCTCCACAAAATGATAATGGATATGATGTCTTAAATTATATTGAGATTGATTCTCGATTTGGGACGATGGAGGATATGGAGGAGCTAATCAAGAAGGCGGGGGAAAAGGGTATTGGAATAATGCTTGATATGGTATTTAATCATACTTCCACCTCTCACGAGTGGTTTCAGCGAGCTTTAGCGGGTGAGAAAAAATATCAAGATTATTATATTTTGAAGGACGGAACTCCAGATAAGATACCGACAAACTGGGAGTCAAAATTTGGCGGTTCGGCATGGAAATATGTAGATTCTCTCGGAAAATGGTATTTGCATTTATTTGATGAGACGCAGGCAGATTTGAATTGGGAAAATAAAGAAGTAAGAGAAGAATTAAAAAACGTGATTCGTTTTTGGAAGGCAAAAGGGGTAAGAGGATTTCGTTTTGATGTAGTAAATCTTATTTCAAAGCCAGAGATATTTGAGGATGATTTGATTGGAGATGGAAGAAGGTTTTATACAGATGGTCCGAAAGTACATGAATATTTGAAGGAATTAGTAAAAGATACGGGAATTGAAGATTTCATTACAGTAGGAGAGATGTCTTCTACATCTTTGCAGGCATGTATCGGATACTCTAATCCAGATGAGAAAGAATTTTCTATGTGTTTTAATTTCCATCACTTAAAGGTAGATTATAAAAATGGAAAAAAATGGGAACTCGTGGAACCAGATTATATGGCTCTCAAAAATCTATTTAAAGATTGGCAGGAGGGGATGCAAAAATCTCATGGATGGAATGCGCTGTTTTGGTGCAATCATGACCAGCCTCGTATTGTCTCCCGTTTTGGAGATGAGAAAAAATACTGGAAGGAATCTGCAAAAATGCTGGCAGCCTGCATTCATTTTATGAGGGGGACTCCTTATATTTATCAGGGAGAGGAAATTGGAATGACGAATGCGCATCATAAATCGATAGAGCAATATAAAGATGTCGAGAGTCTAAATTATTATGAAATTCTTCTTCGTGAGGGCAAGACGAAGGAGGAAGCTATAGGTATTTTGGCAGAGCGCTCAAGAGATAATAGCCGTACACCGATGCAGTGGTCGGAACAAGAATATGCTGGATTTTCTAAGGTGGAGCCTTGGATTGGTGTGAATGAAAATTATAGGGAAATTAATGTGGAGGCAGAGCAGAGTGACTTGGATTCTATCTTTGCATTTTACCAGAAGCTTATTCAGCTTAGAAAGGAAAAATCAGTTATTTCCAAAGGGGAGATTAGATTTATAGAGATAGAAAATGAAAATATAATCGCCTATATTCGTCAACGAAAAGGGCAAGAGTTGATTGTGTGGAATAATTTAAGAGATAAAGATATGACAGCGGAAATAAAAGATGAGTGGAAGGATTATACAAAAATTTTAGGCAATTATAAAGATAAGATGCAGGTAGATGGAAATAGATTGACACTTAGACCTTATGAGACGATTATAATAGAGAAATAGTATATATAGTAAACTTCTTGACTCCTTACTTTATTATCCTTAAATATTATTATTGTTAAGAAGTTTATATTTAAAAGGAGAAATATACATTTTTAGAGTAATGCGTATTTCTCCTTTTTCATTTCTTTTTTACTAATTTTGTAATGTTGATTTTTCTTTCTTCTTGCTATATCATAAATACTGTGGTATTATAATAGAAAATATGTTCGATATAAATAATAGTGTTTTCACAATGAGCATGGAGGTTTAGTATAAATTTTATTAGAAAAGGAGTCTTTTATGTATAAATCAATTGATTTGTTTGCAGGTATAGGAGGAATCCGAAAGGGTTTCGAAAATGCGTTTGGAGACGATATAGAGACAGTGTTTGTGAGTGAGTGGGATGAACATGCCCAAAAAACATATCGATTAAATTATAAAGATGATTTTGAAATTGCCGGTGATATTACGAAGATTGATGAGAGGGATATTCCAGAATTTGATATCTGTTTAGCTGGTTTCCCATGTCAGGCATTTTCTCTAGCTGGAAGACGTATGGGTTTTGATGATGATTATAAGGGGCTTTGTAGAGGTACTTTATTTCAAGACGTAGTCAGGATATGTGAGTACAGAAAACCGAAAGTGATTTTTTGTGAAAACGTAAAAGGACTTACGATTCACGATAGGGGTAGAACTTTTAAAATAATAAAAAGAGCTTTTGAGCAGATTGGCTATACAGTATACGATCAGGTGTTAAATAGCAGAGATTTTGGAGTTCCTCAAAACAGAGAAAGAATTTATATCGTGGCGTTTAGAAACGATATTGACAGTAGCTTTTTTCAATTTCCAAAAGGAGATAATCCAAACACTTGTATTCGGGATATTATGGAAGAAAAGGAAGTAAGTGTAAAATATTATTTGTCCACTGTTTATATTGAAACTTTAAAGCGACATAAGGAGAGACATAAAGCAAAAGGACATGGTTTTGGATATGAAATTCGAGATTTAGATGGAAAGGCTGGAGCACTTGTATGTGGAGGTATGGGACGAGAGAGAAATCTTATAATCGATAAACGCTTGACAAATTTTGTGCCAATTACCCATATCAAAGGTGAAGTAAACAGAGAAGGAATTCGCAAGATGACACCTAGAGAATGGGCGAGATTACAAGGTTTTCCAGATGATTTTAAACTAGAATTAGCAGATACACATTTATATAAACAGTTTGGCAATACTGTGACGGTAAATGTAATCGAGGCGATAGCAAGAGAAATATGTACTGTTTTGGAGAATAAGGATACCTATTAAAAAAATAATATAGACATATGGATGAAGAAAAAGGAGAGGGAGTATGGGAAAAGAAAAGATGTCGGGTAATAAGGGAGAATGGTCAGAATTATATGTTTTTATGAAACTGCTAAGTCAAGGGAAGGTTTATGCTGCCGATGAGAAAATTCAAAAATTACAAAATATCTATTATCCTATTTTGAAAATCATAAGAGAAGAACAAAAGGGAAAAATGATAGACTATATTATTGAGGACGATGAGATAAAGGTAAAGAAACAGTCGCAAGTAATTAGAACAATTTCTAAAAGAGAAATAGATGAAAAAGCAAATGATTTATTAGAGGCGATTAAAAAAAGTAAAGGAAGTTTTGAATTAGATAGAATAGAGAAATTTGTAAATAAGATGGAAGTCACTAAAATAAAGGCTCCGTCTAGAGATACAACGGATATTTGTATGCAAATACAAGATATTCACATAAATTATGTGCGTAATGTTGGATTTTCGATTAAATCTGAGATGGGACATTCACCGACACTTATTAATGCTGGAAAAACAACTAATTTTATTTATAAGGTAAATGGGATTACGAAAAAACAGGCGGAGGAGATCAATCATATTAGCACTTCCAATAAAATTAAAGATAGAATGAGAAAAATTAGAGAATATGGAGGTAAAATAATATTTTCTAAAATGAATCATCTAGGTTTCCAAAGAAACTTAATAATGATAGACAGCAATATGCCAAAGATGCTTGGTGAGATGTTATTATATTTTTATAATGAAGATATTAGAGATTGTAAAACGCTGGTTAAGATATTGGGACAAAGAGATCCTTTGAGATATGAGGATGCAATTATATATGAGTATAAATTTAAACAATTTTTATGTTCTTGTGCCTTAGGAATGAAACCAGCGAAACCCTGGAATGGATTAGATGAGGCGAATGGGGGATATATTATCGTAAAAGCAGACGGAGAGATATTGGCATATCATATTTATAATCGAAATCTTTTTCAAAAGTACTTGTTTGATAATACGATGTTTGAGAAGGGGTCGACATCTAAGCATGATTATATGAAGTTATATGAAGAAGATGGTCAGCTATATATTAAATTGAATTTACAAGTTAGATTTAAATGATTTGATTTATTTTGTTAGATAGGTTTATTTGGGATAAATTTATAATATGGTTCATAATTCATGCTTTATGAAACAGTGGAGACAGACGCAAAGAGTCGTGGGAATCTCTTTTAGTTTAGAAACACGTTGCGTTCCCGCAATTTTCGCTACTCCGCCTATTTATGAGGTTCATCGCAAACTCGTTACGCTCAGACGCGCTCAGAACCCCAAAGCTTCCGTAGCGAAAATTACTCCATTCCACTATCGTTTCTAAACTAAAAGGGATTCCCACGACTCTTTGCTGTGTATCGGCTAAACGTGATAAAAAGAATATGTTATTATTATTTAAGAGCATATTCTTTTGTAAAGTATAAAATAAAAAACTGACTTCATATATGGCATCTAAAATTTTTTCACTTGTCTACAATAAGATATTCCCTAATATTTCGCCAGTACACAGCCGAGAGAGCAAGCAGATATCTACCCCACAAACGATAGAGAGTGAAGCGATTTTTCGATATACTTAGCTTTGCTGCGGGAGTGACTGTCTGAGCGCAGCGAGTTTCACGAAAGCAGCATAAATCAGCGTATGTCGAAAAATCGTGGGAACGAACGTGTTTGTGGGGTAGATATCTGCTTGCTCTCTCGGCGTCTCTAACCACTGTTTCACAAAGCGTATTTCTTGATCCTGTAATTAAACAGATGTCGCAAAAGATGAAAAAATTTCAATAGAATCCCTCTGCGTCTGTAATCTTTTTATAAATCCTCAAAATGGAATTGTCTTACTCCCTTTGCATAATCCCCGACAATATGTCCATCTCCAAAAAGCTTGTATTTATAAGTCACAAGTCCTTCCAATCCGACAGGGCCTCTTGCGTGAATCTTACTTGTGCTAATTCCTACTTCCGCTCCAAATCCGTAGCGGAATCCATCCGCAAATCGCGTAGAGCAGTTTTGATAAACCCCAGCGGAGTCTACGAGTTGCATAAATTTCTCAGCGGTAGTCGAGTCTTCTGTAATGATACAGTCGGTGTGGTGAGAGCCAAATTGATTAATATGAGTAATCGCCTCATCCACACAGTCAACAAGTTTAATAGATAAGATAAGATCAAGATATTCCGTATTAAACTCATTTTCCCCCATAACTTCACAAGGAATAACCTGAGAGACTTCCTCTGTTGCACGAATTTTAACATTATTTTTAGTAAGTTCTTCTGCAATTGTTGGAAGAACAGATTTTGCAATTTCTCGATGGATAAGTAAAGTTTCAACTGCATTGCAGGCAGCAGTATACTGTGTTTTAGCATCGACAATAATAGGAAGTGCTTTTTCCATATTTGCCGCTTTATCCAAGTAAATATGACAAATACCATCTGCATGTCCCATAACAGGGATTTTCGTATTATTCATAATATACTGAACAAAGGAGTTGGAACCCCTTGGAATCAATAAATCTACAGAGTTGTGACAAGATAAAAGCTCGGCAATTTCATTATGTAGTTCCGCCTGAAGCATACAGCCCAAAGGTGCGCCAGCTTCCACAGCAGCCTTGTAAATAATGTCAAATAAAACTTTATTTGTGCGAGCTGTCTCCTTGCCACCCTTTAGCACAACACAGTTTCCACTCTTAATACAGAGAGAAGAAATTTGAATAAGAGCGTCAGGTCTAGCTTCGAAGATAACACCGATTACTCCGATTGGGCAAGTAATACGATAAAGACTAAGTCCCTCATCTAATTGTCTAGCAAGTTGAACCTTTCCGACAGGATCTTCTAGTTTAATCAATTCATCAATTCCAGCAGTTACATCTATGAGCTTATGTTCGTCAAATTTTAAGCGCTTCATAACAGACGGAGCAATATTATTTTTTACGGCATTGTCTAAATCCTCCTGATTAGCAGCAAAGATTGCATCTTTATTGGCAAGAAGAGACTCCTTTACTGCGGTAAGGATGACGTTTCTCTCGGAAGTAGAGAGTGCTGCCATTTTGTAGCTGTCACGTTTCATTTTCATTGTAGCAGTTTGCATATCCATAATTTTCCATTCCTTTCCCAATAATGCTTTTATAAGAATAATAACGTATTACTGATTTGTTTGCAACATTTATATAGAGAGGAAAGATTGAAATATCTGTTTTAATGAAAAGCAGCATTTAAAACTATGAATAAATAAGATGAAGAGAAAATTAAATATATGAAATGAGTAGGGAAAGAAAAAATAATATAAACAAAAGCTTGTAATTATAGAAAATTACGATAAAATAAAACTAAATTTGTTTTATCCTAATTTTTTAGATTAAATTTTTATTATATATAGCATCTGTAAAGGAAATATATATGAATAGTTAGTAGATAAGGAGATGATAAATTGACAGAAAATAAAAATTTCCAGATGGCGAGGCGTATAGCTGCTCTTGTATCGGAAGCGGGAGGGAGAACCTTCTATGTTGGTGGCTATGTCAGAGATAAAATTTTGGGAAAAGAAAATAAAGATATTGATATTGAGATTCATCAAATTACGCCCAAGACACTAGAGGAAATTTTAGATCAAGTAGGAGAACGACTTGAGATGGGAGCAAGTTTTGGTGTGTTCGGACTTCGAGGGTATGATTTAGATATTGCAATGCCTAGAAAAGAAGAGGCGACAGGCCGAGGACATAAGGATTTTGCGGTATTTGTCGATCCATTTTTAGGCACGGAGAAAGCGGCGATGAGACGTGATTTTACGATGAATGCGATGATGGAAGATGTATTGACAGGAGAGCTTGTCGATCATTTTGGTGGTGTAGATGATATTAAAAAAGGGGTTATTCGTCATGTAAATGCGAAGACATTTGTGGAAGATCCACTTCGGGTACTTCGTGCAGCTCAGTTTGCCGCAAGATTTCAGTTTGTTGTGGCAGAGGAAACTGTAGCGCTTTCAAAGACAATGGATTTGAATTATCTCGCCTGTGAGAGAATTTATGCAGAGTTGGAGAAAGCATTATTAAAGGCAAAAAAACCGTCTATTTTTTTTGAAGAAATGAGAAAAATGAATCAGCTTACTGTTTGGTTTAAAGAAGTGGAGCAACTAATCGGAGTGAAACAATCTCCAGAGCATCATCCAGAGGGAGATGTATGGAATCACACGATGATGGTTATCGATGAGGCGGCGAAGTTAAAAAACGGTGCGAGCAATTCAGCTGGATTTATGTTTACTGCAATTTGTCATGATTTTGGCAAGGTTATAACGACAGAAGAAATAGATGGAAAAATTCATGCACTTGGACATGAGATAGAAGGACTTGCACTGGTAAAAAAATTTTTGACAAGAATTACAAATGAAGTGAAGCTTCGCAAATATGTTCTCAATATGGTAGAGCTTCATATGCGCCCTAATATGATGGCAGCACAAAAAGCAAAAATAAAATCGACCAATAAATTATTCGATTCCTCTCTAGACCCAGAGGGATTAGTCCTATTTTCTATCGCAGATCATATGGGGAGAACTGGAAAAACGAGAGATGAGAAAACAGAAGCATTTCTTAATGAGAGACTTATTATTTTTCATGAGACGATGGAAAAGCCATATGTGATGGGAAGTGATTTGGTGAAAGCAGGGCTAAAGCCAGGTCCTAAATTTCATGAGATTTTAGAGTATGCCCATAAGCTGCGACTTGCGAGAATAAATAAGGATAATGCGCTTCGACAAACATTGGCTTATGCGAGAAAATTGGAAGAAAAATGATAAGGTAGAGAAAGGATGTATAATATGGAAAATTTAATTTTTAGTCTAAATGCAACTATCCCCATTTTTCTTATGATGGTACTTGGCTATGTCTTTCATCAGATTGGCTGGATGGATGACATTTTCGCCTCGAAGATGAATAAATTTGTATTCTTAGTGCCACTTCCTGTCATGGTGTTTAAAGATTTAGCGACGGTAGATTTTTCTGAAGTTTGGGATTTGAAATTTGTTCTTTTTTGTTTTGGGGCGACAGTGCTTAGTATCGCAATTGCGGCGGTTATCTCTTGTGTTTGGCGAGATAAAACTTTAAAGGGAGAATTTATTCAGGCCTCCTATCGAAGCAGTGCGGCACTTCTTGGAATTGCCTTTATTCAAAATATTTACGGGAATTCTGGTATGGCGCCTCTTATGATTATTGGAAGTGTTCCTCTCTATAATATTATGGCGGTAGTAGTTTTATGTCTTTTTAAGCCAGGGCAGGATGGAAAAATGACGGCGAAGCTATGGAAAAAGACTTTAAAAGGAATTGTGACAAATCCCATTATTATAGGAATTGTCTTTGGAATTATCTGGTCTATTTTTCGGATTCCAATGCCATATATACTAGAAAAAACTCTCACGAATCTCGGAAACGTGGCATCTCCAATGGGACTTATGGCGATGGGAGCGACGTTTAATTTTGGAAAGGCGTTGGGAAAGGCAAAGCCAGCTATCACAGCGACGGTAATTAAGCTTATAGGATTTGCGTTAGTGTTTTTGCCAATCGCAGTTTCCATGGGATTTCGAGAAGAAAAACTAGTAGCAATTTTAGTTATGCTTGGCTCTGCGACGACAGTAAGCTGCTATGTTATGGCAAAAAATATGGGACATGAGGGTGTCTTAACTTCAAGTGTTGTTATGCTGACGACACTCTTTAGTGCATTTTCACTGACAATGTGGTTATACATATTGAGGAGTCTTGGACTAGTGTAATATATAAGAAATTTGGTGTAGAAATTATCATCTTTTTTTAGATAGTTAATATAAATTTGAAAAGGGATGTATATTTTTTTATAATATACATCCCTTTCTGATGTGTATGATTGCATAGGATCAATAAAGCCTTTATTTTTCCAAATGCAATCATTTTTTTCATCGTTTAAATAGTTGGGGGGACTTTTTTGCCCCATTTTCTATTTTTTTCCTTTTTCTTCTTTTCTTTTTCCTGCATTTCTTCTTGAATTTCTTTTGTGCGACTCCAGTATTTATCTAAAATTTCATCATCTGTATCTCGAACAAAACGCTGCTTGAATACAAGGAATTCCTCTAAATCCATCAAAATATGATAAAGGAGTGCTCGATTTTCGAATTCATCATAAGTTTGTGGGAGAGGCTGTGCCTTTAAGTTAGTGAGTGTTTCCTCAAGCCTGTCAAGCTGAAGAGATGGTGTGTTTACTTCTATAACATATTCACTCATATAGAGAATATACTCCGACACAATTTTCGCTTGCTCTGGAATACGTCGAAGTTTTTTAATTTCATAGTGAAGATTGTGTAAAACCTGACATTGGTTACGACGCATCTCAAAGTAGTCGATATAGTACTGTGGATCTGATGAAAAGGTATTATTTTGATAAGCGTGAGCATCGTTGATATAGCCGTCAAGCTTATGCTCTAATGTCCTAATGTCAGCCCATACATCTCTTTGCAATCTTTTTTTATTAAGATATGTGGCTACTTCTCCTAGAATAACTTGTAGCTGATGTTCTGTGCGCCGCATATTTTTAATGATATGTTCCTCTTCGCTTCGATTATCATGAAAGAGATTGAGGATAATAGCGATAACAATACCGATAACAACAAGCATTAATTCATTTAGAATGAATTGTGGAGAAAAGTTTTTCTCAGTTAAAAAATGGGTACCGATAACCGCATTGACTGATATAGTAGCTGACCATCCCAAAATATCACTGATGAGAACAATGATAAAAATGAAAAGTCCGTAGGCAATCCATTGAATTTCCAAATGTGGAAATAAAATAAAAATTGTAGTAATAGATACAGAAAAAGTAAGAAGTCGGAAACAAGATAAATGTAATGTTTCCCATTTCGTAGTTACAAGAGTGAGAAGTGTAATACTTCCGGCAGCCACGGCAAATTGTAAATTTAGCATGGTGGCAATATAGATGGCAGTACTACTGCCGAGAGCTATTTTTATAGCTCGAAACAACAGTTTCTTTATCTTTCTGAATGTCTCCATGTTGAATATAGACCTCCTCTTTTTATCCCCCAATAAAAAGCTGCCATAATGATAAAAAAGAACTATTATGATTTTATTTTACTGGCAGAAATATATACTGTCAAGATAAATATGATTTTGAATGAAAATTAGATAGGAGAGTTAGATTGGGAAAATATAAATATTAAGGTAAAGAAGTTCGCTAAAAAGAGGAAGCTTCAGTTTTATCTTGAAAACTGCCTTCTTTTAGTATACTATTAACAAATAAAGAAATTAATACGATACAAGTGTCGAAAGGTCATGCATTTTATGCTTGCATGAAAAAGTATGACTTTGAGACGTGCAAAACACCTTTCGACGTTTTCATCATTCATATAATCTTATATGGAAGTAAAATAAGTTAATCAATATAAAATTAAAGAAAGGCAAAAAGTAATATGCAGCTAAAAAAGAAAAATGTAAAGTGGAATGCATTACAGATTATGGTCTTAGGTTTCGCAGGGATAATTTTACTCGGAGGGATTTTATTATGGCTGCCAATTTGCAATACAAAGCCGATTGCATTTATGGATGCTTTATTTACTGCTACGACGGCAACCTGTGTGACAGGCTTAGTTACGATTATTCCAGCAGAACAGTTTACTTTACTTGGAAAGATAATATTACTATTATTAATTCAAATTGGAGGTCTAGGAGTTATTGCATGTGCGACTGTCTTTGTAGTAATTATGGGGCGAAGATTATCTGTTAAAAATAGAATTTGGCTTAAGGAAAATTATAGTATGTCTGGTCCTGGTGGTACAGTGGCAATGCTTCTTTATGTTATAAAGGGAACATTATTTGTGGAGGGACTTGGAGCAATTGGGTATGCCTTTCAGTTTGTTCCAGAGTTTGGCTTACTCCGAGGAATCTGGTATTCTGTCTTTCACTCGGTTTCAGCCTTTTGTAACGCGGGAATTGATATTTTGGGGGCAGATAGTTTTAAAAATTATGCGGCAAATCCAGTTATTAATATTACAACTATTTTGCTTATTATTATTAGTGGACTTGGATTTACTGTGTGGAAAGATTTAATTTATATGGGAAGAGCAATCTATAGACGAGAAGTATCGGGAAGAAATTGGTTTTTGAAATTGCATCTTCACTCTAAGTTAGTTCTCGTAACATCTACTATTCTAATTATGGTGGGAACTTTGGCCTTTTTTGTTTTGGAATTTCATAATGCAAAGACAATAGGAAATTTTAATATTTGGGATAAATTTATGGCGGCTTTATTCCACTCAGTCTCCACAAGAACAGCAGGTTTTGCGACAGTATCTCAGTCAGGACTTTGCACAGAATCAAAATTTGTCACCTGTCTTTTAATGTTTGTGGGAGGTTCCCCAGGAGGAACTGCTGGTGGTGTGAAAACTACGACAATTGCCATGAGTATTCTTACCTGTTTTAGTATTGCTAAGGGTGGGGAGAAGACAGAGTGTTTTGGTCGAAAGATTAAAGGAAAGGATATTCGAATAGGGTTTGCCGTTATTATGATGGCAATGACAGTATTATTTACTGGAATCATATTAATTACAAGTATGGAGCCGAAAAAGGAGTTTATCGATATTATATATGAAGCTGCCTCAGCAGTCGGAACTGTTGGTTTGACTGCGGATTTGACTCCAGAATTATGTAGAAAAAGTCAAGTTGTTATTATTGTTATGATGTATATTGGTAGAATTGGGCCGATGTCATTGGCGTTACTTTTTGGAGGTTTTTCAAAAATTTCTAAGAGAAAGTATGAACTGCCGTCTGAAAATATAATGATTGGATAAAAAATAATTAGAGGGATTAAGAGTGGAGTAATGTAAGGAAGAATAGGAGCAGAGTTTTGAGTATATGAAAAATTATCAGATTACGGAATGGGTACATCATTTTATGGAGGAGCAAGTAAAAGAAGGAGATATTTGTGTTGATGCCACGATGGGGAATGGATATGATAGTAGCTTCTTAGCGGAGCTTGTAGGGCAAACGGGAAAAGTTTATGCGTTTGATGTACAAGAAACCGCTATAAAAAATACAAAAGAGAGGCTCCAAAAGAAGGGAATTCTAGATAGATGTCAACTTATTTTAGATTCTCACGAAAATATGGAAAAATATATGAAGAGGGAATCCATCTCTTGTATTGTATTTAATTTTGGTTATCTTCCAGGTGGGGATCATAAAAAAGCGACAAAGGCGGAGAGTAGTATAAAAGCGATTGAGGCAGGGTTGGCTTTATTAGAGAAAAAGGGACTTATGACGCTTTGCATTTATAGTGGAGGAGATACTGGATTTAAGGAGAGAGATGCAATTTTAACTTATATAAAGAATCTAGACTCTAAGAAATATTTAGTTATTCAGACGGAATATGTCAATCGTCTAAATAATCCTCCCATTCCAGTTTTAATTATAAAGCTGTGAATATAGTAGCTTTATTCATAAAATTAAAGAAAGAAAATCGTAAGAAATTTGGTGTAATTTGGGGAAGATTTTAGGTGGGAGATATGCTATACTATATTTGAGCTATATGAAAAAATATAGCATATAAATGATACAAAGGAGGGATTTCTATGTGGAATAGAAGTGATTTAAAGTATGCAGCGAAGAATCATATGAAGAAAAACTATTGGCCTTGTATTGCAGTTGCTTTTATTTATACAATTATTCAGTTTTTAGTACTAGGAGGAAGTAGTAGCACAGGAGTAACAAATTATAGCGGTGATAGCTCGTTTGTTGAAGATTCGCTTGTATCTTATATAGTAGATTATATTGTAGAGCATCCTATGATAATTCTTGGAATTATTGGAGCAGGTATAATTGGATTTATCATTGGTTGGGTAATTAAATTATTAGTTGGTTATCAGATTGAGGTAGGTGTAAAGGGATTTTTTATAAAGAATACTTACACAGAACCTAGAGTTGGAGAGATTTTGGAAACCTATCATAATGGATCAATGGGAACTGTTGCTCTCACTAGATTTTTGATGGATTTATTTACAGCACTCTGGATGTTGCTACTTATTATCCCTGGAATTGTGAAGAGTTATCAGTATAAGATGATTCCGTACATTTTAGCAGATAATCCAGATATTGAGTGGAGAGAGGCCTTTGATTTAAGTAAGCAGATGACAGATGGACATAAGATGGATTTGTTTATCTTAGATTTATCTTTTATTGGATGGTATATTTTATCAGCAATTACCTGTGGACTTGTAGGTATTTTCTATGTAATACCTTATAAGGAGCAGACAATGGCTGAGGCTTACGAGACATTGAGATAATAGAAAAAAAGAACCAGATTTCGCTTCTTTTATTGAGTTAGGAAAATAGAAGCGAAATTTTTTGTCAAATTCACTTTAATAGTTTAAATTAAAAAAGCACTTGACTTATTTGAGAGATAGAAGTATTCTAAAAAAGATAAGACTATATTTCATTTCATAAAATCATCTATATTAAGAAGAATATATAATATAATAATGAGTAGTTTTTCTGCGAAGTGATAGTGGTTTTTATTGGCAGAGATAGATGATAAGGTAAATTGTATCAGATAAGAAAGTTCTGATAGTAAATTTATGAAATAATAAGATGGATGCATAATTCCTTAAATTAAGGGGAAGTGGAAAAAATATCCTAATATTAAGGAGGAATTCAGAAAATCTATCGAATTCATAGAAAAATGAAATAGAAAATTTACTTTATTTTTCCAATAAGTATTGAATTTTTGTGTACAAATAAAGTATAATGATGTCGAAAAAATGATAATAGATAGGCTTTCGGCCAGAAAGGAATTTGAAAAATGACGATATTGGAATTACAAAAGTTAGCAAATGAAGTTAGAAAGGGAATTATAACTGGAACATATCATGCTAAAGCAGGTCATCCAGGTGGTTCTCTCTCAGCAGCTGATTTATTCACATATCTCTATTTTGAAGAGATGAATATCGACCCAGCAAATCCAACTGATGAAAATAGAGACCGTTTTGTATTATCTAAGGGACATACAGCTCCTGGATGTTATGCCACTATGGCGCTTCGAGGATATTTTCCTGTGGAAGACCTTAAGACATTACGTCATATTGGTTCTCCTCTTCAGGGGCATCCTTCTATGAAAATGTTGCCAGGTATTGATATGTCTACAGGTTCCTTGGGACAGGGAATTTCTACAGCAGTGGGAATGGCGATTGCTGGTAAGTTAGATAAAAAAGATTATAAAGTTTATACGTTACTTGGAGATGGTGAGATTGAAGAGGGACAAGTTTGGGAGGCAGCAATGCTTGCGGGACATAGAAATCTTGATAATCTTATCGCAATTGTAGATAATAATGGATTGCAGATTGATGGAAATATCGCAGAGGTTTGTTCTCCTTATCCAATTGATAAAAAATTTGAGGCATTTAATTTCCATGTAATTAATATAGAAGATGGAAATGATATGGAGCAGCTTCGTGGAGCTTTTGAGAAAGCAAAAACATTGAAAGGAAAACCAATTGTCATCATTATGAAAACGGTAAAGGGAAAAGGAGTTTCCTATATGGAAAATGAAGCTGGATGGCATGGAAAAGCGCCTAATGCAAAAGAGTACGAAGTAGCAATGAAAGATTTAGAAAAGATAGGAGAGACATTATGTCAGAAATAAAGAAAGCAGCAACGAGAGATGGATATGGAAAAGCTCTTGTAGAACTTGGAAGAAAGCATGAAGATTTGATTGTTTTAGATGCCGATCTTGCAGGATCTACAAAGACAGGTATGTTTCAAAAGGAATTTCCAGAGAGACATATTAACTGTGGTATCGCAGAGGCTAATATGATGGGAGTGGCAGCAGGACTTGCCACTACTGGAAAAGTAGTATTTGCTAGTAGCTTTGCAATGTTTGCGTCAGGAAGAGCCTTTGAACAGATTCGTAACTCTATTGGTTATCCACATTTGAATGTGAAGATTGGTGCAACTCACGCAGGTATCTCAGTAGGAGAGGATGGAGCTTCCCACCAATGTAATGAGGATATTGCAATTATGCGTTCTATACCAGGTATGGTAATTATTAATCCTTCTGATACGATAGAGGCGGAGGCGGCAGTCAGAGCTGCTTATGAATATATGGGTCCTGTATATCTTCGCTTTGGACGTTTGGCAGTACCTATTATTAATGATAGAGAAGATTATAAATTTGAGATAGGAAAAGGTGTTTGCCTAAAAGAGGGAACAGATATTACGATTATCGCAACTGGACTTTGTGTGGAGAGTGCGATGAAGGCAGAACAGATGCTTGCAAGAGATGGAATTAACGCAGAAATTATTAATATTCATACAATTAAGCCGTTGGATATTGATTTGATTGCAGCTTCTGCTAAGAAGACAGGTAAAGTTGTCACAGTAGAAGAACATTCTATTATTGGTGGACTCGGTGGAGCAGTTTGTGAGGCATTAAGTGGAGTGGCTCCAACACCGATTCTTCGACTTGGAATGAAAGATGTTTTTGGAGAATCTGGACCAGCTATTGATTTGCTTCATAAATACCAGCTTGATGGTGAGGGAGTCTATGAGCAAATAAAGGCTTGGTTAAATTAGTTGGTAAATAATTTGATTGATGAGAGGTCAATTTATAAATTGAAGGTGTAAAACCCACTACCTTTAGGTGATGGGCAATTCACATTCTATGTGTTTAGACATAGAAATATAAAAATGGAGAAATAGAAAAAAGAAACTACGAGGAGAGAATACGTTTTATCATTAAATGATAAAGAAAAGTATCTTTTTTATAGTTTCTTTTTCTTTTTTTATAGAATAAGTGTTGGCTCGAGAAAAAATGTATGTTACAATGAAAGATGTAATTTGCGAGAGGTAAGGCTTCTTGAGATGATAAGAGTAAGAATGTGTAGCGGGAGAGTGGTAAAATATGATTGATATAGAGAAAATTAAAATTATGACAAGATTAGCTACATATGAAAAAAGACAGGGAAAGAAAGATATTGCTATGAATCGGTATTCGAGAGAAGACTATATTAAATATCAGATGCTTTGGTCTTCTATTACGGCTACAGTGGCTTTTATAATTGCATGTTTTCTTTTCTTACTTTGGGCAGTGGATTGGATTATAAATTTATCAAGTAAATCTTCTTATATTCTTTTAGTTGGAACGATATGTTTTATATATATAGTTTTTCTCTTTATTTATAGAAGATTTTTAAGAAAGCTTTATAATAGATATTATACAAAGATGACGTTTCGGCTGGAGGAGTATAGACGGGAACTAAAAGACTTGCAGAAATTATATGAGGACTCGCCCAAAAAGGGAATATAAGTATTGTGAGTTTATAATATTTTTGTTAATAGCGAGGATGAATTGCGAGGCAAAACAGGGCGAGATGAGGGTGTGACAATATAAGAACAGTTGACAGAGAATAGGAAGACATTTTAGGAAAGGTTTAGAAAAAATATGGAGAACAAATTTTTGGATGGGCTCTTAATCTATAGAGAGAGAGTAAAAAATTTTTTTCAAAAACATTATAAAATTATGGTGCCTATTTTTAAATTATTAGGAGGACTTTTGGTATTTTTTGCATTAGAAAGTCTATATGGTTATTCAAGAACTTGGTCTTCCATATGGTTTATTGCTATTATGATTGGGCTATTTATTATAATACCAATTCGCTATGAGTATTTACTTAGCTCCATTTTTATATTACTTAATTTGACCAATGTATCTTTGGATGTTATGGGATTATATTTGGCTTTTATATTGATAGCGCATCTTTTAATTTTGAGGCTTATTCCTACATATAGTTGGATTATAGTAGCCATGCCAGTTTTATTTTATATTAAGCTACCTTGTTTAATACCAATTTTAATTGGAATGTTTTGTGGACTTTCTTCCATGATTATTATGGTTTTAGGAATAGTTACGTATTTCTTTTCTTTCTATGTGAAGGAAGTTGTTATATTACTAAATAGTGCATCTCAGAAAGAGACTGTAGTGGCATTTCGAAAAATTATACAACTTATGAGTAGAGATGGTGATTTGATTTTGACGACATTTATTCTCTGTCTTGTTTTTATTATAACATACTTTATATATAAACAGGCGAGAGATTACGCATGGTATTTAGCAATTTGGTTTGGAGGAATTACCTATTTGATTTTAAAATTAATGCAAACATTATTATTAGAATCGGATATTAGTATAGTAGGGGTAGTAAGCTATACATTGATAGCAGTCATAGTGGCGACAATAATTCAATTTTTCCATTGTGTGATTGATTATTCTAGAAGTGAAAAGGTGCAATTTGAAGATGATGAGTATTATTACTATGTAAAAGTTATACCGAAGATTTCTGTTCAGGAAAAGACTAAAAATGTAAAGAAGATTAGCACTACTTCAAAGCGAAAGAAGAAAAATAAAGAAGAAAGAACGAGTAATAAATAAAGGTGGGATATCTTGGAAAAGATAAAAGAATATTTGGAATGGTTATCATTAATACAATTTAATATTACAGACTTAGTAGAGATTATCATTTTAAGTTTTCTTGTGTATCAGATTATATTGTGGATTAAAAATACAAGAGCATGGATGATTGCGAAAGGGCTTGTAGTTGTGCTGGTTTTTGTATTATTGTCTATAATTTTTAATTTAAATACAATTTTATGGCTGTTTAGCAATTCGGTGACATTTATTGTTATTGCTTTAGTTATTGTATTTCAACCAGAATTTCGAATGGCATTAGAGGAAATTGGAAGAAAGAATTTTTTCTACAGTGTACTGCCGTTTGAGGATAATAAAAAAGAAGAAGAGAGAATTTCTAAAAATACAGTGAACTCTATTGCAAAAGCGTGTGGAGATATGGCAAAGGTAAAGACAGGAGCATTGATTGTTATTGAAAGAAATGTTCAGCTTGCAGAGTATGAGAGAACTGGGATTGCTATTGATGCGCTTGTTACGAGTCAATTACTTATTAACATTTTTGAACATAATACTCCTCTTCATGATGGAGCAGTACTAATTCGAAATAATCGTATTGTAGCTGCTACTTGTTATTTGCCGTTGACACAGAGGTTAAATGTGGCAAAGGAACTAGGAACAAGACATAGAGCTGCGATTGGAATTAGTGAAGTTGGAGATAGTTATACTGTTGTTGTGTCGGAGGAGACAGGAAAAATTTCAGTAGCGTATGAGGGGTATTTGCATAGGAATATGAGTGTAGATCAGTTAAAAGAATTTTTATCAAGAGATAGTCACGAAAAGGTAGTAGAGAAAACGAAAAATAAATTTAAAATATGGAAGGGTAGAAGCAGTGACGAAAAAAGGGATAAAGAATAATTTTAATATGAAAGTATTGTCTGTCATCATTGCGGTCATTATTTGGGTTATTGTAGGAAATATTAATGATCCAGTAATATCGAGAGAGATATCTGGGATTCAAGTTGAGTTTATTAACGAGAAAGTACTAGATAAAATTAATAAAGCTTATGAATTAGAGGATAGCGATAAAATTAATATATCAGTATCTGGAAAGAAAAGTATTGTGTCTCGATTAAGGGCAAAAGACTTTAAGGCAAAAGCAGATCTATCAAAGCTTTCTATTGTAGATGCTGTACCAGTCGAAGTGTCATTGAATCATAGTGGGAGTGGACAGGTGACAATTGATTTGGGAAAAAATACAATGATGAAAGTAAAAATTGATGACGTGGAGACTGCAACAATACCAGTCAATGTAGAGGTAGAAGGGGAACCAGCTTCGGGATATGCTGTTGGTAAAAAGACTGCTTCTCCAAATATGATTGAAGTAACTGGTCCGACGACTGCAATTAATAAAATAGAAGAAGTAAAATTAACTTGTGATGTAACTGGAGCTAATAAAGATATTAAGCAAGATGTGGATGTTGAGTTTTATTCTAAAAATGGAAAGAAAATAGATGCTTCTAGATTGGAATATAATGAGAAGTCAATATCTGTAGCAGTTGAAATCTGGAAACAAAAAACAATTTCTATTGAGATAGAAACAGAGGGGAAAACTGCAAGTGGATACAGTGTGGCGTCAGTGGAATATGAACCAAAAACCATTGCGATAGCCGGACCAGATGAGGAATTGGACGAGATTGATAGCATTGAACTAGAAAAGGTAGATATAAGTGGAGCGACAACGGATGTCGAGACTAATATTAGTTTGACAGATACTTTATTGCCAGGCAATATTATTTTTCAGGAGAGTAATAAGAATGTCGCTGTCAAGGTTAAGATAGGAAAAAAGACGGAAAAGAAAATTAGCTTTTCGGCGGATGATATTAATGTGATAGGAGCACAGAATAATCAAAAGATATCATTTTTAGATGAACAGTATGAGATGACAATTTCAGGGCTGGAAAAGGACGTTAAAAATATTAGTATAAAAGATTTGGAACCTTATATTCAAGTTAAGGGATATTTAGACGGAACTTATAATATTTCAATTTCGTTAGTTGAGAATAAGAATATTGAGGTGGAATCCATCGATAAGGCTAATATTGAGATTGAAACGGATACTACTAGCTCAAGTTCTACCACATCTACTATTACTGCCACAGCTGCAGAGTAGACTAACATCCAGAACCAATGCAGATACAAAGTGTATATACTGTTTGAACACCGTAATTTTTTAAAATTCTTGTGCAGGCTTCCAAAGTGGCTCCAGTGGTATAAATATCATCTATGAGAAGAACTGTTTTTAAAAGATGGCAATTTGATTGAAAATCGGGATTCACATAAAAAGCCTGAGAAAGATTGGCAAGTCTTTCTCGCGGTGAGAGTTCTTTTTGAGGAGTAGTGTAGACGGAACGAATAAGAATAGAAGAAAATGCTGGAATGGATAGGGCATAACTGAGAGTATTTGCAAGGAGCTCGGCTTGATTATAGCCGCGCTCTTTTTTCTTTTTTTCATGGATGGGAACGGGAATAATGGCTTGGATGGAGAGAGAGGAAAAAATATTTGAATAGAGATGGAGTGCTTCTTGAATATAGAAAGTAGCAAATTCACGTTTGTTATGATATTTGAATTGAGTCATAGAAAATTTGGTATATTTATCATATAGCATGACAGCAAAACCGCGATCAAAGCTTTTGGGATGATGTTTGCAGTCATAGCAATATTCTTCCTCGTAGGTTGAGAGAGGTTTTCCACAGCGGTAGCAAGACGGTTGTTTGATAAAACTAAGCTTATCCCGACAGGTGGGACAGATTGTATGGGATGGTTCTAAGATGTGAAGGCAGATGGGACATCTCTTTGGGAAGAGAGCGTTTATTATATTTATTAAAAAAGGTTGTAGCATAGGACTCCTTTCTTATGAAAAGTTTATTAGTATACGAAATTTGACACTCCCCATGCCTAAAGGCAGGGGATTCTTACTACTTGCCACTGTACAGTAGCTGACCAGTCCATTTCTGGTAGGTCGTAGTGTGTATATTTTGAAGCGAAAATACCCGTCTTTGACGTTCAGACATTTTTGTGGCTACAGATACACGTTTAG
>CAYTNV010000040.1:0-24806 GCA_964439395.1 uncultured Blautia sp.
ACTTGACTTTTAATCAAGTTGTCCGGGGTTCGAATCCCCGATGTCTCATTAAAAACTCAGCAATATTAGGTTGTATTGCTGAGTTTTTTTTATAGTAGGATTCTCTATATTATATTGTAAGAAGGATGTAAGAAAAGATATACTTGACTTTATGAAGGTTTTAAAGTAGTATTTCTATGTACGAAACTTTTAAAAAATAAGGCTTTAAGTAGGTTATACATAGAATCACTGAATAAAGGCAGATTTTTTAAAAATACAATATGGGGTAATATTATTAAATTAAAAGGAGGATTTAAAGTGAAAGGGAAAAAGACAATAGCGGTGTTTACGCTAGCTTTTGTATTTATGTTGGCATTCATTGGATGCGAAGGGACAACAGAGGAAGCAACAGAAGCAACTACGACAGAAGCAACTACAGAAGCGACGACAGCTGCTAAAAAGGAAGCGACAGAAGTTCCTAAAAAAATAAGTGATGGCACATATGAAGTAGAGAATCATTATTCTATTAAACTTCCAGAAGGTGATTGGGAAAAGACAGGAAGTATTAAGAAGGGAAGTATTACTTTCACATCCAATAAGGGTGAAGAAATAAAAGTGTCCTACTATGAGGGAAAAGATTCTACAGAACAGCGCAAAAAATTTCCTACTTCAGAAGAAAATGCAAAGAAAAAAGTATTAACTTCTAAAAATGACTCCTTAGTAGAGTTCGAGAGAGTGGCTGTTGGTGGAAAAGACGATGCAATTATTCGTATGTACTACGCTAAAAAGAATTCTAAGAGTGATTCAAAATATACGGCAACTTATATTATCAGCGGAGCTGATGCAACTTATATTGCAAAAGGAACAACTACTTCCAAGAAGGAAGCAGCTTATGAACGTATAAAAGAATGTGTAAAGAGTATGGATTTGACATATTCTTTTGATTAGAAAGAAGGGCTGATATTGAAAAAATACATAAGAAAATGTATAACTATATGGGGTTTATCTATCATGTTATTATTTTCTCTATACGGATGTAGTAAGGATGACGTTTCTACAGATGAAGAAGAGATAGAAGAGATAAATGAAGAAGATGAAGAAGAAATAGAAGAAGATAACGAAGTAGTATCAGGAACTTATATACCGGAGTCTAATAAGTTTCAATTACAGCTACCAAGTGGGAATTGGAAGATAGAAAGAGAAGAAGAAGGCATGGCATCTTTACAGTCAGAAGACGAACAGTCTTATTTAGAGATTGCATATTTATCAAAAGAGGATGCCGAGGGGGCTTTGGGAGAAACCCCTACAAGTCGAGAAGAGTTAGAAGAACAAATTTCATATGGTGAGGTACATCCTACAGTTGTCTCCTTTGACACAAAGACAGAAGATGGAGTAGAACAGACTATTTACACTTTAAAATATACAGAGGGCGATTATCCGTATATGATACAGGGAAATTATACGACAGATGAGGAATGCTTTACCGTTATTGCTATGACAAAATTAGATGATATGTCGGTTGTTGAGAAATTACAAGAGACGTTGAGTAAATTTAAGATACTATCGTAATGTCTGTTTAAATACTAATCAGACGTTATACTGAAGTGAAGACAAGATAAAAGGAGAATTTTAAATGAGAAAGATAAATAAAAAAAGCTTAGGAGTCGTATGTTTAGCAGCAATGATGATGGTAGGTGTAATTGGATGTGATAATATTGGAGAGGCTACAACAGAGACTTCCGCAGAAGCTGAAACGGAAGTTACAACAGAAGCAACAACAGTTGCTGCAACTGAGAGCACAAGTATTTCACAACGTTCTTTGGAAGCTGGAGATTATACAGATGTAAGTAATAGCTATACAATTACTCTTCCGAAGGGGACTTGGAAGACAATTGACGAGAGATTGACAAGTACAAGTATTTCTTCTAAAAAAGATTTAATTGAGATTGAAAATATTACTGAAGAGTCGAAAGTAAAAGAGACTTTGAAGGAAATTCCAACTTTAAAGAAATCTTTTGAGAAATATATTGAGAAACAAAAGACAGGACTTTATGAGGACGCAGAATTAGTTGGCAGCAAATTTACAAAAGAAAATGAGACAACGGGAAACTGGTATTATACATTTAAGATTGATGATGAAGTATATAATTATGTTACTTTCTTTGCCACATTTACAAATGATCATGTAGTTATGGCAACAGGATATACAGAAGGTAGTAATAGTGATAGAAAAACTCTTCAAAAATGTATTCGCAGTATAAAATTAATTGACAATAAATAATAATAAAAAAGGTATCTGCAGGACTTTTGGATGAAATCCTGCAGATACCTTTTTCTTTTCCGCTTGAGAGATACAAGGAAATGTGATACTATAACTTATGAGAAGTCATAAAGTGGATTCTCATAAGTTATATAAAATATGAGGGAATATTTTGACGTAAGATAATATAAGAATGAAAGTCATATAAAGTTTATGATTTGAATATAAAAGGAACAAATAGAAAAATAGAAAGTGGAGATAGGAGCAAAGAAGATGAAGGGAATATTCATTTCCATAGAGGGAGCAGATGGTTCAGGTAAGACAACTCAGATTCAGATGTTAAGACAATATTTTGAAAAAAAGGGATATGATGTTATTGTTACAAGAGAGCCTGGTGGAACTAAAATTAGTGAGGAAATCCGCTCCATTATTTTAGATGAAAAGCATATGAATATGAGTTATATAACAGAGATGTTACTTTATGCAGCTGCAAGAGCTCAGCTTGTTGAGCAAGTAATTGCCCCAGCAAAAAAAGAAGGAAAAATTATTATTAGTGATCGTTTTGTAGATTCTTCTGCAGTTTATCAGGGAATTGCAAGGGGACTTGGAACAGAGATGGTTTATAATGTGAATCGCTATGCTATCGCAGCCTGTGAACCAGATATTACATTTTTGCTAGATATTGATGCAATAGAAGGAATTAGCAGAAAGAAAAATCAAAAAAATCTTGATCGAATGGAACAAGAGACAATGGAATTTCATCAGATGGTAGCAGATGGATATAGAAGTTTAGCAAGAGAGCATAAAGAACGTATTTATGTGATAGATGCTTCTTTGCCTATAGAAAAGATACAGGAAGAAATTTTGACAAGATTACAGCAGATTATGGCAGAGTCAAAAACTCCGCAGTAAATTACGAGGTAATATTCGTAGTACAGCAAGGCTGTCAGAATTTCAAAATCTCGTAGCAATCGCCAAATACACATATAAGTATATTAATTTGGCTTATTGTCCGTGGAAATAAGAAGATTTCGCAATAGATGTTGTAGGAAGAGAATGGGAGGAAGAAAAATGAGTCAATTTCGAGACATTGTTGGACATAAAGCGATTATAGAGCATTTACAAGATGCAATCGAAATGAAAAAGGTATCGCATGCATATATTTTTGAGGGAGAAAGAGGAAGTGGCAAAAAAGAGCTTGCAGATGCTTTTTCTAGAGCATTACAGTGCGAGGAAAAAAGACAAGATAGCTGCGGCGTTTGTCATTCTTGCTTACAGGCTAAATCACATAGTCATCCAGATATTATATGGGTTGAACATGAAAAAGAAAATATTATTTCTGTAGATGAAGTTAGAAAAAAAATAAATAACGATATTATAATTAAGCCTTATAGTGGATCTTATAAGATTTATATCATAGATGAGGCGGAAAAATTAAATGAACAGGCACAAAATGCTCTTTTAAAGACAATTGAGGAACCACCAGAATATGCGGTTATTATATTATTAACGGCGAATATAGGTGCATTTTTGCCTACAATCGTTTCTAGGTGCATTACACTGCATTTAAAGCCAGTAGAATATAAAGAGGTAGAAAAATATATTTTAGAACATATTGATATTGCCCCTGATAAAGTTAAGTTTTTAGTGAAATATTCCATGGGAAATATTGGAAAAGCTATGAGATTGGCACAGTCTGAGGAGTTTGATGAGATGAGAAAAGATTGTGTTCATCTTTTAAAATATATTGATGAGATGACAGAGTATGAAGTAATTGAATACATGAAGAGTTTATCCAAATATAAATTAGAAATCACAGAATTTCTAGACATGATGATGATGTGGTATCGCGATGTCCTATTATTAAAGGCAACTGGAAATATAGACCAAATTATTTTCATGGAAGGATATAATAAGATGAAAGAGCAGACAATTTATAAATCATATGAACAGATTAATAATATTTTAATGGCATTTGAGACTGCAAAGAAGAGATTGCGTGCCAATGTCAATTTTGATACGACTATTGAGCTCTTATTATGGGAGATTAAGGAGAATTAATTATGGTAGATGTAATCGGTGTGAGATTTAGACAGACTGGAAAAATATATTTCTTTGCACCAGAAGACTATGATGTAAAGGTTGGAGACAATGTTATTGTAGAGACAGCAAGAGGTATTGAGTACGGTAAAGTAGTTTTAGATAAAAGACAGATAGAGGAGTCTAATCTTGTTTCTTCCCTAAAATCTGTAATCCGGATTGCTACAGAGGAGGATGACCAGATTCAGAGGGAAAATCAATTAAAAAAAGAAGAGGCTTTTCAAATTTGTCTTGAGAAGATTAAAAAACATGGCTTAGAGATGAAGCTAATTGACTGTGAATACACTTTTGACAATAATAAATTATTGTTTTATTTTACGGCTGGTGGGAGAATTGATTTTAGAGAGCTAGTTAAAGATTTAGCTTCTGTATTTCGAACAAGAATAGAGCTTCGACAGATTGGAGTCAGAGATGAGACGAAAATTTTGGGTGGAGTTGGAATTTGCGGCAGAACATTATGTTGTCATTCTTATTTGTCAGAGTTCGTTCCTGTTTCTATTAAAATGGCGAAGGAGCAAAATTTATCCTTGAATCCGACGAAAATTTCAGGAGTATGTGGAAGATTAATGTGTTGTCTGAAAAACGAGCAGGAGACCTATGAGGAGCTAAATCGAAAGCTTCCAGTTGCTGGAGATGAGGTTTCCACAAATGATGGTTTAAAAGGTGTAGTACATTCTGTAAGTATTTTACGTCAAAAGGTAAAAGTTATTGTTGCCGATGAAAAGGGAGACAAAGAGATTAAAGAATATATGGTAGACGACCTTAAGTTTAAGTCTAAGAAGAAGAAGGATAAAGTTAAGATAAATCAAGAACTTAAGGAGCTTGAGGCTCTTGAAAGAATGGAAGGGAAGTCGAAACTATCATGATTTCCAATTTACTTCCAAATGAGAGAATTGATGATTTACATCGAAATGGGTATCAGATTATTCAAAGGACAGATGGATTCTGTTTTGGATTGGATGCCGTTTTATTATCTGACTTTGCGAAGGTAAAAAAAGGAGAGAGAGTTCTTGATTTTGGAACAGGGACAGGGATTATTCCTATTTTACTTGAGGCAAAGACAGAGGGAGGCAAATTTTATGGACTGGAAATTCAAGAAGAATTTGCTCAAATGGCATTGCGAAGTGTAAGATTAAATCATTTAGAGAATAAAATTAAGATAGTACATGGGGACATTAAAAATGCCTCCATGTATTTTGATAGGGAAAGTTTTCAAGTTATTACTTGTAATCCACCTTATATGACGGATCAACATGGATTACAAAATCCGAATTCTTCTAAGGCGATTGCGAGACATGAGATATGCTGCAATTTTAATGATATTGTGAGAGAGGCCAAAAAATTGTTAAAGCCGATGGGCAGATTTTTTATTGTGCATCGTTCTTTTCGATTAGCAGAGCTTATTCATACTCTAGTGGAAAATGGAATAGAGCCTAAGAGAATTAGGTTTGTACACCCTTATATCGATAGGGAACCCAATATTATTCTCATAGAGGCAATTAAGGGGGCAAAATCTAGAATTAAAGTAGAGCCGCCGCTTATTGTGTACAAGGAGGCGGGAGTCTATACAAAAGAAATTTATGATATTTATGGATACGAGGAAAAGGAGGAGGGTTAATGGCAGGGCAGCTTTATTTATGTGCCACTCCAATTGGAAATTTAGAAGATATAACGTATCGTGTTATTAGAATTTTAAATGAAGTTGATTTGATTGCGGCAGAAGATACGAGAAATACAATTAAGCTTCTCAATCATTTTCAAATTAAAACAAAAATGACAAGTTATCATGAGTTTAATAAGATTGAGAAGGCAAAGTATCTTGTTGGGAGAATATTGCAAGGAGAAAATATTGCTCTTGTGACAGATGCAGGTACGCCAGGAATTTCTGATCCAGGAGAAGAGATTGTCAGACAATGTTATGAGGCGGGAATTTGTGTCACTTCATTGCCAGGTGCATGTGCGGCAGTAACCGCTCTTTCTATATCGGGATTATCCACGAGAAGATTTGCATTTGAGGCTTTTTTACCTCCAGATAAAAAAGAAAGAAAGCAAATATTGGAATTGCTCATAAATGAGACGAGAACGATGATTTTTTATGAGGCTCCACATAGATTAGTGAAAACGTTAGAAGAGCTTTTAGATACACTTGGAGACCGAGACATGGCATTATGTAAGGAATTGACAAAAAAACATGAGAAGGTATATCGAATGACACTTCGAGAGGCAGTTTCTTATTTTAAGGAAGAGGTACCTCGAGGTGAATTTGTACTCGTTATAGAAGGAAAATCGATGAATGAGCTTGAAGAAGAGAAACAAAAGCAATGGGAAGAACTTTCTATTACAGAGCATATGGAGATTTATGTTGCGAGGGGAATATCTAAAAAGGAAGCGATGAGGGAAGTGGCAAAAGACCGAGGAATTAGTAAGAGAGATGTGTATAAACAATTATTAAATAATTAATATAAAAGAAGCATTTGAGTTTTTTACTTTTTTAATATTAGTAAAAAACTCAAATGCTTCTTTATTTGTGATGAGTTTTACTCAGAAATCTTTAAACCTGCCAGTCTTGCTAATTCGAGGATGGATTTCTTTGAAACTTTTTTTCCTTGATATTCAACGAGTTCTTCCATATCTCCAGTGAAGATATCACTAGGATTATATTTTTTTAAGATAATTTTGTCATCATCTACAAAAATTTCTAGCGGATCTTTCTCGTTTACGTCAAGATTTCTTCTTAGTTCGATTGGAAGAGTAATACGTCCAAGCTCATCTAATTTTCTTACAATTCCAGTACTTTTCATTCAAAATACCTCCTGACATAAAATAACATTATTCTACAAATTTATTATCTTCTAAAATATATCATAGATGTAAAAGTATGTCAATACTTCAAGATATTACTTTATTAAACCGATTCTCAAAAATTTTTTAATAATTTCTCAATATAATGCTTCTTTAAATAAAAAATTCAGAAAAATAAAGGATATCTCATAAAACAGCGTAAGCTGTTTTCGCCCATAGGGAATAGAATGCGTCTCTTCCAAAAAAATATTCCACTATATCTGTTTCACAAAGTATAAGTTTTGAAACAGATACAATAAGAATATAGTATAAAAAAGAAGAGCGATTGAGCAGGGGAGAGAATGCTTAATCTGAAAGAAATAAATCTTTAAAAAAGAAAAAGGCTAAAAGAATAATTATAAGTAAATCATTATATAATGAAATAATAGAAAAAAGAAGAGGAAAAAAATGATACAGTATATTTGGTTTTTTATGGTGGCAGGAGGGATTGTCTTTTCGGCATTTTCTGGAAATATAGATCAGATTACAGTATGTACAGTTGACTCAGCAAAAGAAGCGATTAATCTATGTATCATGATGTTTGGAGTACTTGGAATGTGGTCAGGAATTATGGAGATTGCAGTTCGGTCAGGTTTGGTAGAAGAAATATCTAAAAAAATAAAACCAGTATTGCGTTTTATTTTTCCTAACTTACCAAATGATCATAAGGCGTGGGAGTATATTGTTGGAAATATGACAGCAAATATTATGGGACTTGGGATGGGGGCAACTGCCTTTGGAATACAAGCTATGAAGGAATTAGATAAGACCAATACTAATAAGGGAATTGCCACAGACGAAATGTGTGTATTTTTGATTATTAATATTTCTTCCCTACAGATTGTTCCAGTAAATATGATTGCTTATCGAATGCAATATGGTTCCGTCAATCCTACACAAATTATAGCTCCAGCATTTTTTTCCACATTAATTTCAACTATGGCGGCAATTTTATATTGTATGTTAAGACAAAGAAAAAGAAGAAAGATATAAGGCTATTATAAATTAATTGGCAGCCAGAAAGGGTTCAGAAAAATGAAAATGATTTTATTTTTGTCAGATATCATTGTTCCTCTTTTTATATTCTATATTGTTTTATACGGATTTTTGGCGAAGTTGGATATTTTCTCTGTATTTTTAGAGGGTGTAAAAAAGGGCTTTCAAACTGTGGTAGAAATTGCTCCCACATTGATTGCCCTTTTAGTTTCTGTTGGAATTCTTCGAGCTTCTGGTCTGATGGAATTTGTCTGTCAAATTTTAAAACCGATTGGAATGGTATTAAAAATACCAGTTCCTATTATTCCTGTTATATTTATAAGGTTATTCTCATCTTCCGCTGCGACAACTGTTGTGCTCGATATATTTAAGCAATATGGCACCGATTCTGAAATTGGACTGCTTGCCTCCATTTTGATGAGCTGTACAGAGACTGTATTTTATACAATGAGTGTATATTTTATGGCTGTGAATATTAAAAAAACGCGATTTACCTTAAGTGGTGCACTTTTGGCTACGGCAGCGGGAGTTATAGCGAGCATAGTATTTACGAGAGTATTATTGGGATAATACCTCTTTTTTATATTATTGATGGTTCGTGGAACCTTGGTGTTCCTTAAATTGTTTTCGGTATTCCTTCGGAGAAATACCGAAAAAGCTTTTGAAAGCCTTTGAAAAATAAAGTTGATTTGGATAACCAACTAATTCACTGATTTTACCAATAGAGTAATTTGTTACTTTTAGAAACTCACTCGCCTTTGTCATACGATATTTAATTAAGAAATCTTGTGGACTACTTTGCGTCGCCTTTTTGAATATTCTTGTAAAATAGGAGCGATTTAAATTGCAGGATGCAGCCATCTGTTCAACTGTGATCGGTTCATAATAATGTTGTTCAATATAATTAATTACTTCTCTAATATAGTAATCTTTCATGGAACCTGGTCGTTGCCGCTGGTCAGAAGAGATAGAGGAATATGTAAGATTACTTAAGAATAGGTAGAGATGTCCAATTAGATCAAGGGCATCATGGTCTGAGTGATGAGTAATATAGAGCATTTCATTTCGAACTTTCTCACCGAGGTCTGTTGAAGTAGGCTTATAAATAGGAGAGTCCTTTGTCAAATTAGCAATATGAAGATATTCATTTACCCTAAGACCGTCAAACTCAAGCCATGTATATTCCCAGGGATCGTTGTCATCAGCGTAGTAAGTATTTACCTGTCCAGGACAGATGAGAAAGCCTTGATTCTCTGATAAATAATAATGATGTTCAATTCCAGAAGAATCAGTCGATGAGAGATATCCCCTGCCTGAAATCACATAATGAAATAGATAGTGGTTACGAATGGCTGGCCCAAAAGAGTGAAGTGGGTCACATTTTTCCCATCCATATTGATAGAGTGATAAGTCTATAAAATTTTCAGATGGAAAAATAGAAAAAAGTATTTCAGACATAAAACACCTCCATGAAATTGTAAGATATGCAAAAAATATTTTTAATAAAATTTCAAATCTTTGTATATATTATATACATAAACAGTATTAAATATCAAGATAAAAATAAAAAAATATAACATAAACATATAAAAATAAAATTAATCAAAATATTCATTAAAAAAATTACTATAAACTTAGATGTGATTGGGTTATCCAAATGGGTAAAATATATAATTTTATCTAAATAGAAAAGAATTTTATAAGTAATATTGTTAGAAGAAAAATTCAAACAAAAAAAAATATACAAAATATATCGAAATGTTACCATATATGTGAAAATTTGAGGTAAAGACACATTAACATATATTTTTAGTCTTGTCAGTTCATTTACGAAATTGATATAAAATGCTAATATAATGTCTGTAATCAACGAGAAATGTGGTTAAATTGTACAAAGTAAGAATGAATCGGCCGATCTTCAAACAAAGCCACGAATATCATTGAAAAGTAAGGAGGATTTTTGATGAGAAAAGGAATGAAAAAGGCATTAGCAGCCGGACTAAGCTTAACAATGGCACTTGGCTTAGCAGCATGTGGTGGTGGAAGTAGCAGCAGTGGAAGTAGCAGCAGTAAAAGTGGAGAATTAAAAGTAGCTATCTGGGATACAAACCAGCAAAAAGGTCTTGAAGAAATTATCGCAGATTTCACAGCAGAGACAGGAATTAAGGCTTCTATCCAGGTTCTTGACTGGAATAGTTATTGGACATTGCTTGAGGCAGGTGCAACTGGTGGAGATATGCCAGATGTATTTTGGATGCATTCTAACGAGGCAGTAAAATATATGTCTAATGATATCTTATTAGATATTACAGATAAAGTAAATTCTAGCGATAAGCTTGAGATGGACAAATTCCCTCAGGATTTGAAAGATATGTATACATATGACGGAAAGATTTACGCAGTTCCAAAGGATATGGATACAATTGCTGTATGGTATAATAAGACAATGTTTGACGAGGCAGGCATTGACTACCCAACAGAAGACTGGACATGGGATGATTTATATGAAATTGCTAAGAAGTTGACAAAAGACGATGGAAGTCAGTATGGTTTTGCTATGAACCCATCTAATGAGCAGGATACATGGATGAATATCGTATATACAATGGGCGGAACAATTTTGAAAGAGGACGGAACATCTGGATTTGATGATCCTCAAACTATCAAAGCTATGGAATTTGTTGATAAATTAGTAAAAGACGTTTGCCCACCTGCAAATATTATGTCTGAGACGGGTACAGATGTATTATTCCAGTCAGGAAAGGTTGCTATGATTTCTCAAGGTTCTTGGATGGTAGCTGGATTTAAAGAGAATGAATATTTAGTAGAAAACTGTGATGTTGTAAGACTTCCTAAAGATGCAACAACTGGAGAAAGCGTATCTATTTACAATGGTCTTGGATGGGCAGCATCCGCTGGAACATCTATGCCAGATGAAGCATATCAGTTAATTGAGTGGTTCGGAACAGCTGATATGCAGAAAAAACAGGCTGAGCTTGGCGTAACAATGGCAGCTTATGACGGAATGTCTGAGCCATGGGTTTCAAGTACAACAGAGTTTAACCTTCAGCCATACTTAGATGCTATGGACAATATTCAGTTTAGACCTCACACAAATGCTACACTTGACTGGTGGAATCCAATGGTAGAAGAGCTTAAGAAACCTTGGAGCGGTGAAGAGAGCATGGCAGATGCTTGCAAGAACATCACGGAAGAGATGAATGAGCATATCGCAGAGGAGCAACAATAAGATTGTCTATGAAAGACAGTTTTATAAAATCATAGATACTCAAAAAATGTCGCATTAATGATAGTCGTTAATGCGACAAATAAAGAAAAGGAGTGAATGTGACATGCCTAAGAAAGGAACTAGTCAGGCTAAAAATGAATTCATCTGGGGTTGGATCTTTATTCTTCCAACAATGCTTGGTTTGATTATTTTAAATATTTATCCTATCATCCAAACAATTATTCAAAGTTTCTATAAAACAGGAGCTTTCGGTAAAGGGAATGTTTTCATCGGCGCAACGAACTACACAAAAATGCTAGGTGATGCGGAAGTTTGGCAGTCATTAATCAATACATTTAAGTATGCAATCGTAGAGGTACCATTCTCTATCGCTATCTCTTTAGTACTTGCCGTATTATTAAATCGTAAGATGGTAGGTCGTGCTGCATACCGTACTATCTTCTTCTTGCCTATGGTAGCTGCTCCAGCTGCTGTTGCTATGGTATGGAGATGGTTATTTAACTCTGAGTTTGGTTTATTAAACCATATTTTCCACACAAAAATCAACTGGGTTTCTGACCCTAAAATCGCAGTATTTGCTATCGCTGTAATCGGTATTTGGTCTATCATCGGTTATAATATGGTACTCTTCTTATCAGGCTTACAGGAAATTCCAAAAGATTATTATGAGGCAGCAAGCATTGACGGTGCCAACGGTATCGAGCAATTCTTTAATATTACAGTACCATTATTATCCCCAACTATCTTCTTCGTACTTATCACTAGAGTAATCGGTGCGATGCAGGTATTCGACTTAATTTATATGGTAATGGATAAGAATAATCCAGCGCTTGCTAAGACACAGTCATTAGTATACTTATTCTATCAGTATTCATTTGTAGAAAATAATAAAGGCTATGGTTCTGCGATTGTTGTATTATTATTAGTAATTATTATGATTATTACAGTAATCCAGAATATTGGTCAGAAGAAGTGGGTTTATTATAATTAGAATTAGGAGGAAAAGATATGGACAGTAGTATGGAAAGAAACGCAAAAATCACCAGCATTGTAATTCATGTCGTTTTAATCCTAGTATCAATTACAATGTTAGTACCATTTTTATGGATGGCTTTGACTGCCTTTAAGACAGTGACAGAGTCAACATCTGTTAACCCATTTGTTATTTTCCCATCAAAATGGAGAACAGACAATTTTGTAACTGTTATGAATAACATGAACTTTGGCAGTTTATATATTAATACATTGCTTTTAATCTTAGGACGTGTTGTTTGTGCTGTATTAACTGCAACCTTAGCAGGATATGCATTTGGTCGTTTGAACTTTAGAGGAAAGGGATTTATGTTCTCCCTTGTTATGATTCAGATGATGGTACCTGCACAGATTTTCATCATTCCTCAGTACTTAATGGTAAGTAAATTAGGAATGCTTAACACAATTTTTGCTTTAGTTTTCCCAGGTATCGTAACTGCATTTGGTACATTCTTATTAAGACAAGCTTATATGGGACTTCCAAAGGACTTAGAGGAGGCAGCGAGACTTGATGGATGTAATATTCCTCAGACCTTCTTACTCATCATGGCACCACTTACAAGATCTTCCATGGTTGCTCTTGGAATCTTCACGGCAGTATTTGCTTACAAAGACCTTATGTGGCCATTAATCTGTAATAAGGATGTAATGCCACTTTCTGCAGCTCTTGCTAAGATGCAGGGACAGTATGCTAGTAATTATCCACAGTTGATGGCAGCTTCATTATTAGCTTGTATTCCTATGATTGTTTTATACTTAATTTTCCAAAAACAATTCATCGAAGGTATTGCAACATCAGGTGGAAAGTTGTAAAATATATCACAGAGACGAGAAGATACTCTAGTGATATAGAAAGATACTGTATAATTAGTTTTTCTTAGAAAATATTTTGACATTAAAAATTTACTTATATTATACAAAATATTTATTTGGGAGGCTGTCGCAAAATGAATTTAGATTGCAATATACGAAATATTTTAGTATCTCTATATATTGCGAGGGAAACTCGTTTTGTGACGGCCGCTTTTGAATTATTAGGATATATTTATTGAGATTTGTGGATAGAAAAGAGGGACGCACATGGGTTTTTTTAGTGAAGGAAGTTTATACTCGAGGATATTTGGTTTTTTAGGACAGCTCATTGCATTGAATTTATTGTGGATTGTTTGTTGTATTCCAGTATTTACAGCTGGTGCAAGCACAACGGCATTATTTTATTGTGTACTTAGAATGCATAAAGAAGGATATTGTTTTGCAATTAAGGATTTCTTTAAGAGTTTTAAGAGAAACTTTAAACAGGCAACTTTAATATGGCTTCTTATATTGGCATTTGCAGGAATCTTATATGTAGATAAGTCCTTTATTCCACAAATGTCAGGCGTTATGTCGGTAGTGTTTTCTTATATTTTGGTAGCTATATGTATTCCAGCTATTATGTTGCTATTGTATATATTTCCTACAATTGCAGCTTTTGAAAATAAGATTAAAAATTTGATAACAAATGCATTTTATTTTGCGGTTAAAAATATATTTTTTACTTTAGCAATTGCTGTAATTACAGTTTTACCTATGTTCTTCACATTAATAGATGCAAAATTATTTCCAGTATATTTATTTATCTGGCTTCTTTGTGGATTTTCATTGACAGCTTATGCAGACGCTTGGTTTATTTGGAAAATATTTAAGCCGTATTTTAAAGAAACAGATAAAGAAGAAGAGTATAAAGACTTTGAGACAGATCAGTATGTATTTTAAATAAATTAGTGAGTTACGGGGAAATGAGGACAACAGTAAAATAACGCATTAAGAGGTATATAAGACCTAAAATAACGAATAGAATAAAATGAAAAATAAGTACTGATAAATAAGAAAAAAGAAAATAATGCTCAGTGAAGAAAGAATTATTCAGTATATGTGATTTTATGCTCTTTGGGCGAGATGTTTTGTAAAAAAGCCCTCCAAATATTAGGAAATACTTAGAAGGGAGTTTAGCATGAAGGCGATTACTTATAATGAAAAGACAAAAGTTTTTGTGTTGAGAACAAAAAATAGCATGTACCAAATGCAGGTGAGAGAGTATGGTACTTTAGTGCATTTATATTATGGAGCAGATATTGGAGATACAGAGGCAACATATAGAATTGTCAGTTTAGACAGAGGATTTTCAGGAAATCCTTATGAGGCGGGAGATGATAGAACCTTTTCTTTGGATATTCTTCCACAGGAATATTCAGGCTATGGAAACGGTGATTATCGTATTAATAGTATGGAAGTGGAACATGAAGATGGTAGCGACGCTCTTCATCTTCGTTATGAATCTCATAGAATTTTAGAGGGAAAATATTCTTTACAAGGGCTTCCAGCGATGTATGGTAATAAAGATGAGGCGCAGACTCTAGAGATTACATTATATGACCGCATTACGAATTTGAAGGTTTATCTGCTTTACGGTGTATTTCCAGAACTCGATATTATTACAAGAACGGTTCGTATTGAAAATCAGGGTGATAAACAAGTTAAGATTCAAAGAGCAATGTCTATGGAGCTAGATTATGTGAATCGACATATGGACTTCATCCATTTTTATGGAAGACATGCGATGGAGAGAATGACTGAGAGACAGCCTCTTCACCACGGAGTACAGTCTGTGGAGAGTAAGAGAGGAACTTCCAGCCACCAGCATAATCCATTTGTTATTTTATGTGACAGATCAACTTCTGAGAGACATGGAGAATGTTATGGATTTGCTCTAGCGTACAGTGGAAATTATAAATGTGAGATTGAAGTGGACCAAATGGAACAGACAAGAATTGTTATGGGAATTCATCCATATCATTTCTCTTACCGCTTAAATCACGGAGATTCTTTTGAGACTCCAGAAGTTATTATGTCTTACTCCAGTAAGGGACTTTCTAGATTATCTCATATTTATCACGATGCATATCGCTCTAATTTAATTAGAAGCAAATATGTAGATTGTCCACGTCCAATTTTAGTAAATAACTGGGAGGCAACCTATTTTAATTTTGATGAGAAAAAGTTATTAAATATTGCGAAGGAAGCAAAAGATATCGGTTTAGATATGTTTGTATTGGACGATGGATGGTTCGGCAAGCGTGACAGTGATAATTCAGGTCTCGGTGACTGGGTTGTAAATGAACAGAAAATTAAAGGTGGTCTTGCACCTCTTGTAGCAAAGATTCATAATATGGGTCTTAAGTTTGGTATTTGGATTGAGCCAGAGATGATTTCTGAGGACAGTGATTTATACCGTGAGCATCCAGACTGGGTTTTGCGTATCCCAGAAAGAGGTGTAAATCGAAGCAGATATCAGTTGAACTTAGATATTACAAGAAAAGAAGTACGTGACCATGTTATGTCACAGATTTTTGATGTCTTAGATGAATGTAATGTAGATTATGTGAAGTGGGATATGAATCGAAGTGTAGATAATGTTTACTCCTCTGCTCTTCCGAGAGAACGTCAAGGAGAGGTATTCCATCGCTATATTTTAGGTCTCTATGAGATGATGGAAACTTTGGTTCAGAGATATCCAAATTTATTATTTGAAAACTGTTCAGGCGGCGGTGGAAGATTTGATGCAGGTATGCTCTATTATTCTCCACAAATTTGGTGTAGTGATAATACGGATGCGATTGATCGCTTAAAGATTCAGTATGGTACATCTTTTGGGTATCCAATTAGTACAATGGGAGCACATGTCAGTGTATGCCCAAATCATCAGACAGGAAGAAATGTTCCGTTTGAGACGAGAGGGATAGTAGCCAGTGCAGGCACTTTTGGATATGAGCTGGATTTAGAGAATCTTACAGAGGAAGAAAAAAATCTTGCAAGACAGCAGATTAAAGAGTATAAGGCGATGGAACATCTTGTACAGACTGGAGATTATTATCGTCTTTCAGACCCATTTAGAAATCAAGATTACGTTGTATGGCAGTTTGTATCTAAGGATAAGAAAGAGACGATTGCCAGTGGTGTTCAGTTAAGAAATGAGGCGAATCCCCATATTCACAGAATTTATCTAGAAGGACTTAAGAAAAAGCAGCATTATAAAAATATGGAGACAGGTGAGATATTTACTGGAGCGGCTCTTATGAAAGCTGGAGTAGTACTTCCTGTTGGTTTAGGAGATTATAAACCACTTAAGTTCCACTTTAAAATGATAGAAGAATAGTGACCTTTAGCTATATTGGTTGTTCCAATATTAGGAGATAGAAGGTGATTTTCACTAAATAATGGTGAGAATCACCTTTTTATATTTGACCTTTTTATTGGGAAAGCTTATAATGTAAAATAGTAGAGGTAGATAGCAAAACATTGTATCAAAAGAGGAGCTATGAGATAGACTCTTAAGACAATAAAACAATGAATAACCGTAAAAGGGGGAGAACAATGAAGCATGGTAAAGAGGCTGCTTATCTTATCACATTGCTTCATTCTGGCAGTAACGGTGAGACGCCAGAGACGCCGAATATTCTTCTGAATTGGGAATGGGTACATGAAATTTCTAATCGCCATAAGGTATCGTATATTGCTTATGATGGAATAGAGCTCTTGCCAAAAGGAAAAAAGCCGTCCGAGGAGATTATACAATATTTTAAAAAAGATATTGAGGAAATGAAAGAAAAAAATAAAATGCAGATTGAGGAGGTAGATCGACTCATTGTGTTTTTCAAAAAAGAGCAAATTTCTTTGACCTTATTATATGATTGGCCGATGAAGGAGTTATATCCATTGCCAGAGATGAGACAGGTAGATATAATCGATATTTTATTGGATGTTCCAATTGACGAGAAGATAGACTATTTTATGAGTTCGCTGGGATATGATAGAGTACATAAAGGAGTAGCTTCGAGTATTTATAGCAATGATCCGATGATCCAGATTAGACTTTATAGCTCATTATTTTGGAATAATAGGCAATTGAAGGAATATTATGAAGATGTATGGGATAAGTTGGAAGAGATAGAAGGACAGGAATATATTTATCGATTTTCAATGGAAGATTTTTATATTTTGTATATTGCTCATTTGGCAGAGCGATGTAAAGAAGCGAGAGTAGATTTACGTTCATTTTTAGACTTATGGAAATATACACGATATTATATATCAGATTTAGATTGGCAATATATTGAGGAACAAATGGAAAAATTGTCGCTGGAAATATTTAATTATAGAATAATGCAGCTGATAGAATATTGGTTTGGTGAAGAGAAAGAAGCGATAGACTCTACGATTGAGAAGTTAGGTGAATTTATTTTTCAGAGCGGAAATTACGGACGAGAACAAACAAGAATATTAATTGGAATTGCAGATAAGTTTGAGGGTGGAGATTTAGATAAGGCAAAGAAGCAATATATAAGGGAGAGATTATTTTTGAACAAAGGGGAAATGAAAGAAAATTATAATAATCTCCAAAAAAGGCCGTATCTATTGCCATTTTATCAAGTCGGAAGAATTTCTAAGGGAGTATTTGGAAATTTTAAAAAGTCTATAGGGGAATATCAGAAAATTCAAAATGCAAAGAAGAGTGATATAAAGCAGATGTCAACTCTTATGAAAAATATTGGAATAAAAAAAGAAGATAAAAATTCATGATAGGGAAAAGAAATATATTTTAAATAAAGATAAAAAATGCAGTGTGCTTTTTGAGTGCATTTTTTGAATAAATGGATAGTGAATAATTTTGTTATAATTTATAGAGGAGAATTATTATGCCAAAAATTGAGAAAATTGAAAAGACAACTGATCAGAGATTTTTAAATATGTATACTTTTAAGGTAGAGAATAGAGTAGGAAGAAAATCTTCTTATTTTGTGGCGTCTCGTGCGGAGAGCGTAGAAGATTTGCGAGTGAATAATAAAGAGAAAAATCCAGATGGAGTTATTATTTATAGCTTATATGGAGAGAATAGAGATAAGATTGTTTTAATTCGTCAGTATCGCTATTCTATCGGAGATTATATTTATGAGTTTCCAGCAGGGCTTGTGGAAAAAGAAGAAAATTTTGAGGAGGCAGCAGTTCGAGAGCTGAAAGAGGAAACTGGACTTACATTAGAGACAGTTAAGGTCGATTCTATGTACTCAAAACCATATTTTACGACAATTGGAATGACTGACGAGTGCTGTAGTATGATTTATGGATACGCGACTGGAATTCCTTCTAATGCAGGACAGGAAGATTCAGAGGAAATTGAAATTGTTTTAGCGGACAAAAAAGAGGTTAGAAGAATCTTAAAGGAGGAAAATGTGTCACTTATGTGTGCTTATATGATGATGCATTTTTTAAATACCGAAGAGGGAAAAACATTTGATTTTTTAAATTTATAATAGATTGAAACAAAAGAAAGGGAATACAAAGATATGCAAAATAATAGAGTAATTCGTGTGGCATTACTCGGCGTGGGAACAGTTGGCGGTGGTGTCGTAAAATTAATAGATCGTCAGAAGGAAGAAATTCCTTTTAAGACTGGAGCGGCTGTGGAAATTGCAAAGATACTAGTTCGTGACGTGAATAAAAAAAGAGAGGGAATGAAGGAAGAACTGCTGACAGATCAGTGGAAGGATATTATAGAGGATGAGACGATTGATATTATTGTAGAAGTGATGGGAGGGATTGAACCTGCCAGAACTTATATTTTGGAAGCTTTGCAGGCTGGAAAAAATGTTGTGACGGCGAATAAGGATTTGATTGCTGAGTATGGTCATGAGCTTTTAGATGCAGCGAAGAATCATGGATGTGATCTTATGTTTGAGGCAGCAGTGGCGGGAGGAATTCCGATTATCAGACCACTGAAACAATGCTTGGCTGGGAATTATATCAAAGAAGTTATGGGAATTATCAATGGAACAACAAACTATATTTTGACGAAGATGACAGAGGATGGTATGGAGTTTAGTGAGGCACTTGCTATGGCGACCGAGCTAGGATATGCAGAGGCGGATCCAACAGCCGATATTGAGGGATTAGATGCTGGAAGAAAGATTGCGATTATGGCATCAAGTGCATTCCATACAAGAGTAAAGTTTTCCGACGTATATACAGAGGGAATTACGAAGATTACATCCAAAGACATTGAATATGCAAAGGAAATGGACTGTGTTATTAAGTTGCTTGGTGTAGCGAGAAATACAAGTACAGGTGTGGAGGCAAGAGTACATCCGATGTTAATTCCAAATACACATCCACTTGCAACAGTTAGAGATTCCTTCAATGCGGTATTTGTTCGTGGAGATGCTGTGGGAGACGCAATGTTCTATGGAAGAGGAGCTGGAGAGCTTCCTACGGCGAGTGCTATTATGGGAGATATCATTGATACAATTAGAAATATGATGACAGGATGTTGCGGACGAATTCCTTGTACTTGTTATAAAGAGCTGCCGATGAAGAAGATAGGAGATATTGAGAGTCGGTATTTTATTCGGATTGAGGTGGAAGATAGAGCTGGTGTGCTCGCTGCGGTGGCGAGTGTGCTTGGCAATAATAAAGTTAGTATTGCTAAGGTTGTGCAAAAGGTTAGAAAAGGTGGATATGCAGAGCTTGTTGTCATTACAGATTTGGCATTTGAGAAAAATATGAAAGATGCAATGATTATTTTTGAAGGAATGTCGATGGTAAAACAGATTAACTCTCTTATCCGTGTATATGAGTAAAAAGGATTTGGTGAGGTTAGGATGAAGCATCAAGATACGGTAAATGCGATTTTAGTTGACCTGTTTAATGACATTATGAAGCTTGAGGCTAAGGAGGTCATTACGCCAGAATTTAAGGATATTACGAATAATGATATGCATATTATCGAGGCGATTGGTGTGAAAGCTGCGAGAAATATGTCTTCCATCGCGAAAGATTTAAAAATTACAGTGGGAACACTTACAACAGCAATTAATAGCTTGGTGAAAAAAGGATATGTATGTAGAAAAAGAGGAGAGCATGATAGAAGGGTTGTGTTTATTTCTCTATCAGAAAAGGGAAAAAGAGCTTATTATCACCATGAGAGATTCCATCAGCAGATGATTGAACATATGCTCGAGAGATTGACAGATGAGGAAATTGTGACGACGGTAAAGGCACTTGATAAGTTGAGGCAGTATTTTAAGAGTTTGGAATAAAGAAATAACCTGTCTTTTGGCTGTGTATTGTCTGTACGTAAGAAAAAATATGTATAAAAAAGGGGATGTAAAAAAAGTCCCCTATAGAAAAACAGAACCTGCATCAGCATTGGCTGATGCAGGTTCTGCTAATTAAAGACTTTTTACAGCCCCTTGAGTTTTTGTAAAGATAACTGACTAAATATTATAATGTAGCAGCTTCCTCAACGATTTTCTTAAGAGCATTTAAAGCTTCATCTGGAAGTTTATCATATCCATCTTTTGCTGTAGCGAATTTCTCAACAGCTTTTACACGGTCTTCCATACGAGCCTGTAATGTCTGAACATATTCTTTATCTGTTAAGTCAGGAACGAATCCTTCCCAATCCATGATCTCGATATCTTCGAAAGGTCCCCATTGTTTGAATTCGCCTTTTCCTTCTACTACAGTTTCAAGAACACCTAATGTATCCTCTTTCTGTACTTTCTTGCCCATGAAATCACCTGTGTTGATGATATAGCAAGCTACGTCTTTTTCTTCTACTAACTTTTTGAATTTCTCATAGTCATTTACTAATGGGTATGTTCTAAATGGGTTAGCGTAAGGTACGATACGAAGTGCATTTAAGTCTGTTCCAGCAGCAACACGCTCTGCAGAAGAAGTCTTAGTAGCAAGAGTTGCACCCATAACAGATGCAAGAGCAGCACCTTTTAACTTAACTACTGGTGGAATTGTAGGGTCTTTCATAATCCAGAAAATAGCGTTAACTGGAGCGTCAATTTTATCTACACGGTTTGGAGACCATAATTTAGATTTGATAGCACGACCGTTACCGTTACGGATATCTTCTGTAACTAACTGAAGTTTGCCCTCAGAATCTAATGTACAAGAACAGTTCTGAGCAGATAATAAGTATTCGTTATCTGGGCATCCTGTAGGGTAGTCAGCTGTTTTATCGAAATATGTTGGCTCTAATGCGATAGAAGCACAAGTATCTGTGTTGATAATGAAAGCGTCATCATGAAGAACCTTAATGGAAGGATATTTTCCATCATGTTTTGCATGTGTTAATGTGGATTTACCAGATCCAGATAATCCGTAAACAGAAGCAACGAATTTAGATCCGTCTGCTAATGTATATTCTTTTTGTCCACCGTGGCAAGAAGCATAACCATTTCTATTAGCTAAAGCCCAAGCCATTGTAAGCGTTCCTTTTTTGTGCTCACCGAAGTATCTCATACCAAGAATTGCAGCACAGTTTTGGTTTGTATCAAAATAGCAAAGTGTTAATGGATCACTTAAGCAGCTGAAATCAACATCTGGGCGCTCCTTAGGGAACCACTGAGGGTCGGAGAAGATATAGATATCTGGCTCGTTACCATTTCCAACAGGAGTAGAATTTTTGTACATTTTTACGTACTCATCAGACATATATTGGAAGTTTAACATCCAGTTATAAAGGATATTCTCTTCTCCTTCTGGAATTAATAGGTGAGCCTTTACCATGAATTCTGGGTCAAGACCGATGAAACATTCTGCATGATACATTTTTTTCCAACGTGTCTCATAGATAGCATCCATAACAACTTTATCAAGTTTAGCGTCGTCTACTCCTGGTTCACCTTTGATACGACGAGCAGCTGCGTAACGTCCTGTTACAGCACCGTCATTGAATAATAAAACCTTAGCATCTTTTTCAAGACCAAATGTCTCACCATCTTTAACAGGCATATCTGTCACGATAGTTCCTGGTGAATTTTTAGCTAAGTTATAAGCTTCTTTTAAAGTATTAACTTTTACTACGTTATTGCCGTAGAAAGCAGCTTCAATAATAGAACGAGTTTTGGAAAAACCTACTTTTCCAGCACCAATTTCGTTAATTGGATAAAAAGCTTTTGTTGACATAATAATCCTCCTATAATAATCGATATGAAAATCAATTCATTTATCAAATAGCAAAATAAAAAAATTATTAAATTTTAGTATTTGACAAGGACTTTCATAAATAAAAAGTAAACCAATTATCAGTATAAAGTTTTCGCCATAAAAAGTCAATAGAAAAAGAATAGAAAAGATGAATTTTTGTAAAAATTTATCATCAAAATTCTGATAATATTGTATACAATTTATGCACGAATAATTTTGATAAAGTTTTCACAAAAAATACACAAAATTACTTTCTTTTTTCTTGCAGATAGAAATCAACTTTGGACTCTAAGAGAGAAAATGGGCAAGGTCCTGCGTCTAAGATTACTTTATGAAATTCCTTTAATTGAAAGGTTTTTCCTAGCTCCTCCTCACATTTTGTCTTTAAATTAACAATCTCTACATATCCCGTATAATATTTTAAATAGATTGTCGGGTCTTGAATAACAGTTTCGAAAATTCTATCCGAGTTTTCAGCAGAAAGTTTATATGTCTGTAAATATTCTTGCAGGTTCTCTTTCGTATATCCTTCATAATTCACATATAAATCTGCTAAAGATGCAATGATATAATTGAGCTCATTATTGATTTCATAGATACGACAAATTTCATCTTTTACGTTATTATAATCTCCAAAATCGAGATATTTATAGCTTAGGTTTTCCACATAAAATCCCCATCCCTCGCTATAACCGATAAAACTAATCAGCTGGCGAATTGGATAAGTATTATGTTCTCTAAAGTAGTTTGTTTGATATAAATGTCCTGGATATCCCTCGTGGGCTAACGTTGGAAGCAATGGGGAGCTGGAGGAGATATTAGTCTTATTTATACAAATACTGTTTTGAGTGGAATCGTCAAGTGGAGGAATCATATAAAAAGCGGCAGTTGTGCTATTTTGTAAACTTGCTGGAATTTCCGTCACAGTATAATCTACATTTGAAATTTCTGGAAAATCGTCTTTCATATCTTCTTTTAGCTGTTCTAAAATTTTTTCACAATCGCTATTGTCAAAGGAGAAGTTATAGACAGCTGTGAAAGCAGATGGTGCTTTTTTGGAAATATTTTGAAGCTCACTCATGAGAGAGGAAATACGGTTTTCAAATTCTTCTATCCATTGAGAAGGGGTTTTATCAGAGCCAGTCTGTGACTTTACGAGACATTCATAATATTTTTTTCTATCTTTAAAATTGCAGATACCGTTCTCATTTTTTCCACTTCCTTTTAGGGAAGTTAATTCTGTCTTCAAATTTTCATAGGAAGGAATTACTTTTTCTTTTATGAGAGATGCATTATTTTTTTTATAAGTTTTTTTCTGGTCATCACTTAGAAAATCAATCTTATCTATTTTTTCATCAAAAGAAGTAATAAAGCTATTTTCTGTTGTATTATTTAAAAATGTATCAATCTGAGCAATTGTATTATCCACCGCAAAGTCTGCCATAAAAAGTCCTTGTTTTGCCTGTTCCTTTTCTATTTCTATGTAATCAGTGAAGAAGGTAGGAACTTGATTTATGAGAGATAAATAATCCTTTATATCTTGTTCTGAGTAAAATTCGTATTCTGCCATAGTAATTGGCAACTGAGTAGAAAGACCGCTATTGGCACTAAATGGATTGCCATAGAGATAATAGTCACTCATTGCAATATACGTATCTAAATAATAATCTAAAATATCGTAGACAAAGATTTGATCCGTTGTTAAAGAAGAGCGCTCTATTTTGTGTAATTCTTCCTGAGTTTTTAGTAGTTGCATTTTATCATTTTTTAAACTGTCTAGCGATATCGTTCCAAAGGTAGCTTTTGGTCTTGTTATTCCAAAGCCCTCGGGGTCTTTTAAATTCGAGTGAAGAGTTAAAGTATTGCTAGTTACCGTTTCTTCAAATTCTTTTTTTAAGTAATTTTCAAAAGCTTGTTGTTCTTGTTTTTCTTTTTCGGTAAAGTTTGTTTTCACAGTGCTAGATTGTGAAGAGGTGGAATTTTTTGTAATATCTTGACAGCCTATGATAGAGCAGATAAGAAGAAGATAGGAGAGGATAAGGATATATTTACGAGCTAAGTTTTTAAACATAATAATTCCTTTCTATAATATTTTCACAGTTGACGTTATTCCAATATATGGGAAAAAAATAGAGTAAATGTCTACTATTCTTTTTCTTTTTATCATATAAAAAAATGTCGAAAAAGGCAATAGAGAGGAATTATGTATCACTTCACAACCTATACTTTTTGAAATAGGTAAAATAGAATGTTTTTTTGGAAGGAGACGCCATCCGTCAGAAGACCGTTCTTTCCCTTTCCAACACGTTG
>CAYTNV010000041.1:0-24332 GCA_964439395.1 uncultured Blautia sp.
GAGCGTGTCCAAGCGAAGTGAGTTTGCGATGAACCTCATAAATAGGCGGAGTAGCAAAAAATGGAGGGAACACAACGTGTTGGAAAGGGAAAGAACGGTCTTGTGACGGATGGCGTCTCTTCCCCAAAAAACATTCTACTTTGTCTATTTCAAAAAGTATAGAAAATAAAATATTTTTTACTCACTAAGCAAGAATATGCCGGATAAGAGCATTACTCCTATCCGGCTATCTATATATTTGTATCTAGTTACCACTAAGAACATAAAATTTCTGGTTTTAGAGATATAAAAATCAATATTTTTAACAAAGCTTTTGACCACAGTTTGAACAAAACTTTGCTCCCTCTGTCTTTGTTCCGCAATTTGGACAAAACTTTGGGGCTACTCCTTGCGCTGACTGTCCTTGCATCTGCTGATTTGGGAACATATTATTTGCCATCTGCTGTCCCAGCATCATGCCCATCTGCATATTTGCCATGTCCATTCCCATATTGCCGCCACTATTACGTCCGCTTGCCATCGCATCAATCATACTAACTTGCTGATACTGATTCATATTTCCAACCATACTCTGAGATGCCACCTTATTGATCATCTTTTGAATCTCTTCAGGATAGCTAAAGCTTGCAATCTGGAAACCAGTGATTGATAATCCAATCTTGGAAACTTCCATATCAAGGTCAGAGCAAATTCCTCTACTAATATCAAATGCATTGGCTTGAAGGTTAAACATATCCTTCCCTTCCTTCATAATCCATTTCATTAAAAGTTGATCTAAAACAGAAATAACTCTCTCCTTCACATCATCAATAGAATACTGCTTCTTTATACCAGCAATTTTATCGATAAACGTCACATAATCTCCAATCTTACAGTTAAACGTACCAAGAGCACGAATTGGAAGACCTCCTGGAAGCTGATTACTTGGAATATTAATCGCCTGCTTTGTCCCCCATCTTACTGTCAATTCTTTTGTATTAATAAACACTACCTCTGCTCTTAAATTTGTGTGAAACCCAAACTTAAACGCTTTCAATGTAGATAAGAATGGAATAATCTGGGACTCAATATCATATTCACCGTCATCCTTAAAAATTCCTTCTATCTTTCCATTATACATAAAGATAGCATCTTGACCTGGACGAATAATCAATTTGGACCCCTTTTTTATCTCGCTATTATTCCATTTCCAAAAAAGTAAATCTTCTCTATACTCTTCCCACTCAACTACATTGGCTAGTTGACTTGAAAAAAATCCCATCTTCTATATCCTGCTACTAAAAATACAACTATATATCCATGCTTCTTCAATTTTATCCTTTTAGTAGCTTTTTCCTTTCCTTATATTTTTCCTACTGCAAACCTAATTTTGCCTTAAGTGCAGCCAAATCATCCTCTACTGCATTACTTGTGGAAGAAGGAGTATCATATTTGCTCATTAAATTATTGATATCATCATTGCTCTCAGAATTATTTAACTCAGCCATCGCATCCGCCTCATCTAACATTTGGTTTGCTTTTGCCTCCATACGGTCAAATGCTGACATTGCATTTTCTGCTCCTGCCATAGAACTTCCCAGCTTAGCTGTTTTTTCTTTCGCCTTAGCCATAGCCATCTTCGCCTTAATATTGGCTTTTCTGTCCTCTAAAGATTTAATATCTTTAGCAAGCTTATCATGCATCTGTTTCATCTTATCTGCATTTGCTTTTGCAATATCATGAGCCTGAACAAGGGTGTTTTTCTTCTCCTCCAGGGATGCTTTCTTAGATAAAAATGTTCTAGCATCTCCCTCATTGCCTGCAAGTAAAGCCCTCTCTGCATAAGTTTGCATTTTATTGATTTCTTCCGCACATTCGTCAAGCTCTCTTTTTGTTCTCTTCTCCTCTGCCATAACAGCAGCTGTCTCTGCTTTTACTTTTCCAAAATCATCTTGTAAATTTCTTAAATACTGATCCACCATCTTAGCTGGATCTTCTGCCTTATCCAAAATTGCATTCACATTCGCTGACATAATATCCTTAAATCTTTGCATAATTCCCATGATTCTTTCCTCCTCTTCCTTAACCACCCTGGGCAATCAATATTTAATATGATTGAAACTTTTGTCTCGCTATATTCTCCAAATCTTTTATGAACCATTATCTAAAAAATTCCACCCTTCATCAGTGAAGTGAATGGCTCATTATAAATACTCCATAGTAATCGTCCTACGTAACTTCACAGAAGCTTCTGGTAGATTAAAGTATATCATAAATCATCTTTTTTGTCACTAATCGCCTAAATTTTCGTAAGAAATTCTTGTAATTATTTAGCTATTCAGCAAGTTCACTGTCTCCTGTCGCATAGTCAATCGTAACACCTGGCTGTACATTATACACATAAACATAAAAACAAATTTCTTCTCCTTCATCTTCCACAGATTCCGCCTCCATCAAGACGCCGCTTGCCACTAGGTTATCACCGTCAAAAATTGGTGTCACACGGTATAAAACATGGTTTCCAGTTTCCTTGATGTAGTCGGCCACCTGATTTTCAAATGGCAACATTCCCGTTACATTCAAGTATCTCGTCCCTGTAATCAAATTTTTCTTATTCGCATTCTCTCCCGTAAGCTGAAATCCAATCAAATGACAGCGATTATACAAATATTTTCCATCTACAATATCGTATTTTTTATTCTCCCAGCCACTTGGCTTTACCTCACTAATACTTCCGCGCTCCTCTGTCGGCATTAAATCTTTTCCTATATTCGCATAGGCAACTTGGCAGCGTCCAAGCTCATCTAAATCACTGTATTTCTCAAACGATGTCATCGTAAAATCAGATTCTGAGAAATTTGGCTGATTGCCATTAATCACCACATAAGGTTCGCCTGAGTATTCTGGAATATCTTTTAGTGAAATCTCTGTCTGCTGCTCCGATATGTAAGTTCCTCCATTATCTAACCCAATTAAAGAACTGACATCTAACCCAAAATAAGCACCTATTATTATAATGATAATAAGTAAAATTGATGGAATCCTCTTACTGCTCTTGCTTCTTTTCGCCATGCTCATACTCCTCCTTTGTTATCTTTTCGTGAGAATAACCAACAAACTCCTCCGTTTCTGTCATAATCCATTCATCCTCCAAAAGCCCCAGAGGAAAGAAAAAATCCCCAGGATAACTTCTATTCCATTTAAATAAAATTAATTTTTCAATTTTTTCAATGTACGGTTTGACATCTACATCTTCAATGAAGCAAAACTCTCCCTCTTCTGCTTTTTCTAAAAATTGTTCGTCCACGACAATATTTTCCTGCTCACAGTCGACAAATTGTTTTTTAGTATATGCATTCATCCAAAGCTTACTACTGCCAATATGCTCTAAAATATAGTTGCGAAGAATACGGTCTTTACTCTGCCTTCTATTATTGAACATCATTCCACCAGCATCATCAAGACATGCTATTACTATCATCTAAGCTCTCCTTTCTAAAAAATATTTGTTTTTTCAAATTTTTTACAAACAAATATTCACATTATTTTTTTATTATACTATACCTAAATTTCTTTGTCACGCTCATTCAAGATATAAAATTTCTACGTCTTTACGACAACTATAATTTAATGATCTGAGTTAAAAAATATAGAATTATAGTATAGTCGTATCAATTAGGATTCTCAAAATATATAAAAAGCTGTCGAAAAATAACTTTTTTCCAACAGCTCCTTATAAATAGACAAAATAGCCAAAACTATAGAACGCAACGTATTTGAAAAATAAAAGGTTCTTCCTTGAATTTTGGTATCTGTCTCCACAGTTTCAAAATCTATACTAATTTACTAGATAAAATTTGATACATATCTGGATATGGAATCTGATTTTCTTTGGCAAGTGCCGCTACATCTTCATATTCTAGATAATAACGCTCTCTATCTCTCAATTTGCATACTTTTACGTGAATTTTGCCGTACTCAGACTCCATTTCCCTGATTTCTCTGTTTAAAATCCTTCTCTCCATCATCATTTTTCGGATTCCAATCGTCGTCGTCTCCTCAAATAAAATCTGCTCCATCTTCTCCTCATCTTTCTCATCACATAAAATATGAAGTTCGTAGGCTGGACGATTCTTTTTCATATAAATTGGAAGATAGCTCACATCTTTTGCTCCAGCCTCGAGAAGTTTTTCCATCACAAACCCAAGATTTTCTCCTGTACAATCGTCAATATTCGTCTCAAGTTTACAAATAAAATCTTTCTCTGGCTCCTCTTCTACCACCAAAATCATCGCACGCAAAATACTTGCTTTTTCATACTCTCGCTTTCCAGCACCAATTCCTGTCCTTATAATCGAAAATGTAGTCGGCAATTTATCTTCTGTCTTTAAAGCTGCCGCAATAGCCGCACCTGTAGGTGTCACAAACTCTCCCATAAAATCCATTTTATGTAATTTAAGTCCATGAGCCTCCACAATATTGGCTGTGGCTGGAACTGGAACTGGCAATATTCCATGCTGGCAACGAATACTTCCACTTCCCTCATATAAAACAGGGATAATAACATCCTTGACTCCCAGATTATCAAAACAAACTGCCACAGAAATAATATCTACAATAGAGTCAATAGCTCCCACTTCGTGAAAATGTACTTGATTCTTTGGAAGTCCATGTGCTTTTGATTCTGCGACTGCTACAATATCAAAAATTTTCTTTGCCAAATCTTTGGCTGAATCTGTCATTTTGCACTGTTCAATCATCTCCAAGATTTCTGAAAGCCCTCTATGTTCATGATGATGACTATGTAAATGAGTATGCTCATATATACATTCGTGTTTATCATAGCTATGCTCATGCATATGATCATGTTCATCATGACTATGTTTATGTGTATATTCGAATTCATATGTATGACCACAATCTTCATCACTATGACTCGCTCCATGTAAATACTCCATATCATGGTCATGATTCTCATGAGCTGCATCCAATAAAACATCAAAATCACAAGCATCTACACCTGATTTCTTTACTCGACTGATTTTTATATCAAATCCTGAAACAGGAATACTGGAAAGAGCCTCCCTTAACACCTGCTCATCTGCTCCCAAATCCAAGAGCGCCGCCACTGTCATATCTCCACTAATTCCAGATGTACACTCAAAATATAATTTCTTGCTCATTCTTCTTATCCGTTACTAAAAAACTTATAAAAAGCCATAAACTCTTCTGTTTCATTCCTATTTCTACGTGTATGCATTTCGATTGGATTCCTCCTTCTCTACTCACAATTTTTTCTACACTCCATAGACGTAAATTACTGACCAACGTATCAGTACATATTTGTAGCAATCCAAACCGTTGTCCTACAAATATTTACTAGTCTATGATTTAATTTCAAAAGTTTTTTCTTTTTATAATGTTACATGTTTTACAGTAACCTTCTCCTTTCTTATTTTTCTGATATTTCCTTCATATCGAATGCTGTAACCTGCATTTTTTTCTTCTAATTTCCTAAGTTTTCTTGTGTTATTAATACTAAAATATTTTTTTGTCAGAACATACTGCCAAATCTTTCAGTCTTAAATCAGTTCCAATCCCATTCTTAGAAACGTCTTTGGACGAAAGCACCATAAATTCTTTTCCCACTTGTCCATCTAAAAGAAAATTTCCACTCTTTTCATAATTTTTCTTTCTATTTTAATCATATAATCGTACTTTATCACTATCATCTTGTTCTCACTCCATGCCATTGCCTCATAGTTAAAACTAAGATACTTACTCTTGGTATGATAAATTACACTAAGGAAACCTGCAAGACTATATTCATAATCTGCAGGTTTTACTTATAATTTTATATTATAACATAGTCCTTATCTTAATTAAAAGAATTCTTTCATAATTAATTCTTTTTTATAAGATATACTATTTATTAATTTTTGCTTTTTGCCTCAAACATTATGATGACTTTCTCATTTCCTCTCTCACTTTCAAATATTTTTGCTTTGTAGCAAGTCCTCCTCGAATATGGCGCTCTTTCTTGTTGGTATCTAATACTTTTCTCGCCTCTTTTGCCAACGGTCTATTAATCTCTAGCAGTCGATCCGCCACATCTTTATGAACTGTCGATTTACTCACACAAAATTTTTTTGCTGTCTGTCTCACTGTCGCATTATTTTCAATAATATATAGAGCAATATCCACTGCTCTTTCCTCAATATAATCTTTCACAAATAACTCTCCCGAGCATTTTTTACAATGTATGAACTCGCTTGTCAGATTATTCCAATAAATAAAGTAGAGGGAGAATGAATTTCTCGCCCCTCCCATTGAACCGTACGTACGGGTCTCGTATACGGCTCTACAACTTATATTCCAACTTTAACGCTGTGCTCGGCACACAAAATAAGAGCGATATCAATCCAGATAACGCTCTCACCAAAAAATATTTATAAATTATCTTTCTATATACAGCTGCTACTCAGCCTCTGCAATTAACTCAATCTCACATTTTACTCCCTTTGGCAAATCCTTCACTGCCACACAGCTTCTAGCTGGCTTAGATGTAAAATACTGTGCATATACAGCATTAAACGCCGCAAAATCCTCAATATCACTTAAAAAGCAGGTTGTCTTAATTACCTTATCGAAGCTTGTTCCAGCTTCTTTTAATAATTCTCCTAAATTTTTACAAACTTGATGTGTCTGCTCCTCAATTGTATCTACAATAACATCTCCCGCTTCTGGATTAATTGCAATTTGTCCAGAAGTAAAAAGGATTCCATTGTAAATATATGCCTGTGAATAAGGTCCTACTGCTGCTGGCGCTTTTTTTGTCTCTATTAATTTCATAACTAATTTCTCCTTTCTTTTAAACGTATACTATTATACATTAACCGATAATATTCTTTCATATCCGAATTCAATCTTACATGCGAATCCAGCTTTGATTTTCGGTCGCTAAAAGGCAAACAGTCTCAAAATTCCCTTATCCCTTAGATGGGAATTTTATATACAGGGCAAACGTACGGGGGCGCCGAAAAGTATGTCCAGAATTAAATTTTCAACCCCTTCTCTATTCAAATCACATACAATTTTTCTCACTCGAACGCCCTCGACATACTGGAAATTGTATTATAGAGAATTATCAACTAATTCTTTATATTGCTGGCCTGTCAATATGCCTTTCAACACATTCATAGATTGCCCATATTGATTTTCATAATGAGAAAATGTATCTGTTATTTGCAATTTAAACCCCAAATGGACATATAACAAAATTGCAATATAGCTCCAGGGTTGTGTGTGGATATATACAGGAAATTCTTTTAGCTCCTGAAAAACGTTCAATACACTTTGGCAAAGTGCTTTCCCTAAATTTTTACCTTGATGTTTGGGTGAAACGACCAGCCAATGTAAGGAAGCCACTGTCTGAAAGTTCTTCTTATCCCTCCATGCAATACAAGAACCAACAATTTGCTCCTGATCATCTACAATAAAAATACAACGTTTTTTAATCTCATTTATATTTTGGCAATATTCAGATACAAAATATTTCTCTGCCATATCCAATGTTTCAAAATCACCAATTTCATATTCCAGCCTCGCCCAAGCCTTTTCGTCACCCACTTGATAATTTCTGAAATGATATCCCTCGGGTAAAATAATCTCCGAGTTGATATAATTGTTACATTTTAAAATTGTGTTATAAAAAGGAATACTTCTATTAAGCATAAACACCTCATTAAACCTGAATTATTCATGAGGATGTAATCCTCATCAAATAATTCGTATTTCGTTTTTTGAACCGCTAAGCATATTATGCAATCCATTTTGACCTTAAAAAAGGGTAAAAAATCCCTGTGGTCATCCTGGGTTCCATGTTCTGCTGCCAAGGTTCGTAGTTATTGTTATTCCAGCTTTGGTTGCAAGCTCCAGATGTTTTCCAATGTTTCATAGAATTCATTTTTATAAGGGCAACTGCTACAAAGCTTGAATGTTATATATCTTGCTGAATGTACCACCTTGGCGGCTATTTTCAGCAATTTTAAGCGTATGGTATCAATCTGCTGTTTTCTCATAGATGCTGATAAAACCAGACGTTTAAACCAATTAAAAATGTTGTATGCCAGTGCATGAATCTGGAGACGGTTTGCGTTTACAATCTTTGAAGAACTGCTTACAGCAGCAAAATCAAAGCCGTTCTTGCTTTCTTTGATATAGTTTTCCATGATTCCACGCTTGCAATAAAACCGAATTACTTTTTCGGGTTCAGAATCCATATTTGCCACAATAAAAGTGTACATATGGATAAATTGTTCCGCAGGTTTCTCAACCTTGCATACGACACGGCGTGGGTATTCCCAGGAGCCTGCCTGATACTGAAATTCACCGTAGCAGACTGCATAGGAAACCATATCATCTTTTGTTATTTCAGTGAGCTGTTCATCTATGTGAGACGCCAGCTTACGAAGATTGCCATTCTCTTTTAAGCGAATGGCATAGGAAACGCCATTTGTTTCACATTGATGGTATAGCCCTGGCTTGGTAAATCCACTGTCACCCCGTAGCAGCAATGGAATGTCTGGATAATCATTGCCGAATTCATCAAGTAACGGCTGCAGGAAATCCATTACACCTGTAGAGGAATAATCCGTTCCGTTTCGGAGTTGGATTTTCAGAAGGTCTCCCGTAATTCCGTCATAACAGACCAGAGGATGATATCCGTAATCCTGATAGTGGAAATTAAAGCCTTCGCCTTCCTGATGACCATAGGTATTCAGGAGCGTAGAATCCAAATCCAGCAAAATCATTTCTGGTTTCTTTATGGAATACACTACTTTTCGGAAACGTCGCATCAGGTCATAAAACTGATTCAGCGTAGTATCATCCAAACGGTTGAAAAATTGCGAAAGAGTCGGTTGCGAAGCAAGTGCATTCTTAGCCAGAACTGCTGTCAGAATTGGGTCATTGGTAAGTTCATCCGCACAGTCATCTTCAAAGTAAGCTCCGAGAATCTGGTAGATTACCTGCCACAGATTTTCATCATCTTTATGAAAACGAAAAGATGCACTGTCATTGGTTTTGAACTCTTTTTTCAGGATGTTCATAAAACCAAGTTTGCAGGCGAATTCCTTAATCAAAAGAAGACCTGCATCGGAGGATAAATCGCCTCCATCAAAATTTATTTTTAAATACTTATTGCTTTCTAATACGATATCTTTTAAAATAGGCATAAGGGCTTCTCCTTTTGTTAGTTTTTTAAGATTCGGCACCTTAATTTTAACAAATCAGAAGTCCTTTTTCTATGTGATTTTTCTTCACTTGTTAGGTGAAAGCAGAAAAGTATCAAAACTACAGTAACTATGCGGCTTTTGCCGCAGCAAAACGAATTATCATGAATAATTCAGGATTAATATGTCTTTGCTCCAATTTACTTTATTTTTTAAGAAAATACATTGCTATTTCTTTTTATAAACCTTCCTATCAAATTTTAATATTTTTATAAAAATGATATACCTTTTCTTCATAAATACATATTACCTCTGCGTAAATAGAATTGCAATAGTTTTTTCTTAAAAAGTTTTAGATTACCTAACTCTTTTTTAGATTTTTCGTCTACAAATGCTAAATTTATGTTATGATAAATAAATAGTATAATGTCAAAATTAAAAGATATTTTACCCCATAATAACTAATTGAATCAAAAAATTATATTCCACTATTTTATTAAAATTTTTGGGAAAGAGGTATGAAGCATGAATTATATATTAAATTTACTGGAACAAATTGCACATGGAATGGCTACACAGTTTGGAACCAATTGTGAAATTGTCATATATGATCTTCGTAAAGAAAATACGGAAAATTCTATCGTGTATATAGAAAATGGACATATTAGTAATCAAATTATCGGAGATAGACCATCTGAAATTGTACTCAAAACGCTCCATGCAAATGCTGACAATCCCATCGATCAGCTGGCCTATCTTACTAAAACAAGCAATAATCGTATTTTAAAATCGAGCACAATGTATATTCGAGGAGAAAATAATCGTGTGGACTATATCTTTTCTCTCAATTATGATATTACTGGACTTTTAGCGATAGATGAATCGCTTAGAGCATTGACAGATATTCCCCATAAAAAACCTGATACTCCTCCTAAGATTACACAAAATGTGAACGACCTACTAGATCAGCTCATTGAACAATCCGTAAAATTAGTAGGAAAACCCGTTTCTCTTATGACAAAAGATGATAAAGTAAAGGCAATTCAATATCTTAATGACTGCGGAGCATTCCTTGTTACAAAATCTGGTGATAAAGTATCTAAATACTTTGGAATATCAAAATTCACATTATATAGCTATATGGATTCTAGTAAATAGCATTTTGAACCTCTCACGACTAAAATCACAAGATTACCAAGTGCGCCTTATATCCCCTATCTTTAGATATGGGGATATAAGGCGCTTAGTATGTAATGATGAAGCATAAACAACTTATACTTGCATTAGCTAGCGTTAAGTTACTAAATATTATACTAAAAAACAAAAAAGAGAAGAATTCTTATTATTGCTTTTTCATTCCTCTCTTTTATTTGGATTATCTTTTAATTCTTTTATTTTTTACTCCATAATCCGTGAATATTACAGTAAGCAAAAACTTCCTCAAGCTCATCTCCATCTGAAAGGGCAAAAGTAGCCTTTGGCTCCTCATTTGGCTGTAAAAATTTTATCTGTCCCCCTTGCTTTGTACAAATAGCAATCCACTCGATATAATGATTTTCCACCATCGGATGTTCTACCTCTCCAACTACAACATCCACTGTATTTCCATTCACCTGATAAACAGGAATATGTTTTTCTGTTGCTGCCTCTGTTGTCCCAGGAATCAATTCTTCCATTTCTTCTCCACAACATGATATGATTGGCTTTGCATCTTTTATAACAGCTAACATTTTTCCACATCTTTTACATAAAATAAATTTTGCCTTCATATTCTTTCTCCTTTTGACCTGTTTTTAAAAATAATATCAAAAGAAAAGGCAGGAGTGAATATGTTAGATGTCATACTCACGGAGTATGCTTGCTGCCTTTTCTTTATCATTATGATTTATGATAACCATCCCTTTATAAAATTATACCCTCCGAGTGTCAAAACAACTCATATTATTTCATAAGGTATACTCTCTGGGCAAAACAGCTTACTCTGTTTCATAAGGTATTTAAAATTATCTATTATTAATTTTTAATTATTTCCAGCATATCTTGAATATTTTTTTTGCCAAAAGATATTTTATCATTATTTATAACAATACAAGGAACACTCATTACATTATGTTTTGCTTTTAATTCTGGGAAATGTGTCAAATCAAACATCTCCGCTGTCACATTTTTATTAAGCGATGCAATCTTTTGACTAGACATAACAGTCTCCGGACACATTGTACAAGATAGCGAAACTAAAATCTTTATATTCACTTTCTCATCGATTGCAGAAATTTCTTTTTCTGTTGCCTCGTCAATTCCCTGTCCTGGGCCTGCCACATTATATAATGCAATAACAAAGGAATTAAATTCATGACCGCCTGGAACTCCATGGAATACAAGTCCACTGCTCTCTCCGTTTTCATATAAAATTTCCATCGCTGGGTAAATTATTCCTTCCGGCGGATTTCCCTCTCCCTGCTTCCATGTCACTTTATCTGTCATATCGGTAAATTCCCCTAAAAATCCTCTCATCTCAGCTGCTAGATTGCTATCATCAAGCCATGCTTGAACTGTAACTTTTGAGGAAAATTTAGCGAATACTCCACTTAACTGATTACGAATTGTGTCATCAATAAAACTATTGCTGCTTGTGGCTTTTTTAGATTCTATTTTCTCATCCTTTTCTTTCGCAGGACTTGGAACTTTTTCTTTTGCCACATATAAATCTGGAATCTCAAGTCTATCATGTTTTTCTGACACTGTTTTCTCTAGAGAAGTAGCTGCAATTGCTCCATCCGCCACAGCCGTTACAACCTGTCTTAAATTTTTCACGCAAACATCACCAGCTGCATAGACACCCTCAATATTTGTCTTTTTATTTGCATCAGTAATAATATAGCCTTGAGGGTTTAACTCGATATGATTGCCAATCCAACCTGTGTTTGGAACATAACCTGCAAATACAAAGATGCCAAAGGTATCATCTGTATGATATTCCCATGTCTCTTTCTTTTTATTATCAATGAATTTGGCATATTTCAGAGAAGGTTCCCCTCCTACCTCTAACAACTCTGTCTCAAATACAACTTTAATCTTATCATAATTTTTTAACTTATCTACAATTGTCGCTGCACAGGTAAAATCTTCTTCTCTCACAACAATTGTTATCTTGCTTGCATATTTTGTGAGGAAAATACTCTCCTCTACCGCTGCAAATCCGCCTCCGATGACAAATACTTCTTTTCCTGTAAAAAATTCTCCGTCACAAGTTGCACAATAAGCAACACCGCGTCCTTGGAATTGCTTTTCTCCCTTAAATCCAAGTTTTCTTGGATTTGCTCCAGGAGCTAAAATTACTCCAAGTGCCTTATAATCACCTCTTGTTGTATGCAAAACTTTAATATCCTCGCCAAGCTCCATATCCATCACTTCTGCCAATACAAATTCTGCTCCAAAACTTTCTGCCTGCACACGCATTTTCTCTGTCAATTCTTTTCCGCTTGTAAGCTCCACTCCAGGATAGTTTACAATTTCAGATGTAATTGTAATCTGTCCTCCAATTCCAGCCTTCTCTAATACAAGTACTCTATATTTTGCTCTTGCCATATAAATCGCAGCAGATAAGCCCGCTGGACCAGCTCCGATGATGACAACATCATATAAATTTTTATCCATCTATTTTAACCTCCTTCTTTTTCTCATAATTCAGCATAGTTTCTTACACTGAAAACGATTTTATTTTATATCTAAACGATACCAACTATTTATGAATCCATATTGGATAATTTCTATAGTAAAACTGCGTAGAAAAAGCGAAAAAACTTCTCCCACGCAGTATATTAGCAGAATCTTCACAAAAAAATTCTACAAACTAACACTCCATCCTATAATAATCCAACCAAATCTAAGCTAGGTTTTAAAGTTTCAGCACCTGGCTGCCATTTTGCTGGGCAAACTTGATCACCGTGAGCTGCAACGAACTGGGATGCCTGTACTCTTCTAAAAAGCTCATCGGCATTTCTTCCTACGTTTCCAGCGATAACTTCGTATGCCACGATTTTTCCCTCTGGATTTACGATAAAACTTCCGCGCTCTGCAAGTCCATCTTCCTCAATCATAACATCAAAGCCTCTTGCAAGTACACCTGTTGGGTCTGCAAGCATTGGATATTTAATTTTCTGAATTGTCTTGGACGCATCATGCCATGCCTTGTGTACAAAATGAGTGTCACAAGATACGCTATAAATTTCGCAACCAATATTTTTAAATTCTTCATATTTATTTGCCAAATCCTCTAGTTCTGTTGGGCAAACAAATGTAAAATCTGCTGGATAGAAGAAAAATACGCTCCATTTTCCAAGAATATCTTCTTTTGTAACCTTCTTAAATTCATTGTCTACAAATGCCTGTACGGAAAAATCTACAACCTCTTTATTAATATATGACATTTTATATACCTCCTAATCTTTCTTTTAGTTAGATTTTCTAACTGTAGTTAGTTTACCATAACTTCAATCAAAAAGTCCATACTCTAAATGATAATAATTACTATTATTGATTACGTTATGGATAAAATTATTCAATAAGTTTTCTACCTCAGCATCTCCTTATGCCTCTCATTTTATTCCTTTTCTTTTAGTAAATTTTACAAAAAAATAGAATGGACATACTTAATATTTTAAACTGTCCATTCTATTTTCACTTATTTCAAATTAACTAATATATCTACTAACTCAAATATTATCATCCATTATTTTTTGCATTCATAATAAGCATCTGAAGTCGATTCTCAATATTTGCAAAGCTCACATCTGGGTCATAATCAAGAGGAAGAATCTGAACATCTGGATACATTTCCTTAAGCTTCTTCGCAATGCCTCGACCAACTACATGATTAGGAAGACAGCCAAATGGCTGTAAAATAACAAATGCTTTACATCCATGCTTTGCGTGGTGGATAATCTCTGCTGGAATGAGCACCCCCTCTCCAGTATCAAATGTATGATGAATAATCGAATCACTATCCTTAACTAAATCATCCATTCGACAAGCTGGCTCATAGAGTGGATGCTCTCTTGCGATTTTATCTGTCAAATCATGTGCCGCATCGAAAAATATATTTGTCGCATGATACCATGCTTTTTCCCCAAGCGGCTTATGTAGATGATACTCCTTATTTTGCGCTGCCTTATAAAAATAGGTTTTTCGAATAACGTCTGTCATACGAGCCTCAATAATCTCAAACCCATTTTTTTCTAAATACTCCTCTATATCGTGGTTTGCTCCAGGATGAAAATTAAGCAAATACTCTCCGACAATCAATACAGTCGGTCTTTTATTCGTTTTATCATATGGAACCTTTTTCATAAGACGAATAGCACGTTGAAATCCCTTTTTCGCTCCCTGTACACCATTTTTTGCCAATCCCTCTACAATATAATCCATTCCTCTCTCAAACGCCTTATTCGCAGCTCCTGCATTTAACTCATAAGGGCGAATTTTTCGAAGAAGCTCCTCCATTACATCAATCATAGGAAGAGCAAAGGCAATACGAATCGAGGAGGCGAGATTCATTTTAAATCCTGGATGCATATTATGGATATCGATATCGTCATTTGTCAAAATCGGAACTTGTGAAAATCCTGCATCATCCAAAGCCTTTCTAAGGAGCTTGCCGTAATGAGTCAATCGACAGTCACCGACATATTTTCCCATAGCAATCGCCGTGCAATCTGGATCGTATTTTCCGCTTTTTAGCGCCGCCAATGCCTCCCCGATCACAATCTGTGCTGGAAAACAAATATCATTATGTACATACTCTTTTCCAAGACGAATTGCCTCCTCTCGTCCAATCTCCAACGGAATCGTCTTTAAATGCTGCGCCTCCATGGCCGCACTCATAATCCTTGAAAACGCATGAGAAGTATTTGGCACGAGAACAACCCTTTCTTTTGCATCTTGTTTTGTAAACTTCACTTTATACGGATCTTCTAGATCATGAATCTCTAAAGCATTTCCCTGTTTTTTCCGCATAGAAAGTGTCTCAATAAAGGAGCGCACACGAATCTGCAATGGTCCTTTAATATCACTCTCATCCAACTTTAAGATAAGCGGCGTCTTGCCTGAAATTTCTTTCATCAATCTTATAATCTCATCAGATAAATATGCATCATGCCCACATCCAAAACTTACAATCTGCACATACTCTAAATATTCTGTCTGTGCTGCCATAATCGCAGATGATAGCATTCTCGCATGATAATTATTGACAATATCTAGTGTACTATCGCCCAAGTCAATTTCCTCGATGCCTGGCACAGAGTCAGCTGTCAAGACAGGAATTCCCATTGACAAAAAGATATCTGGCAAGTCGTGGTTAACTAGCGCATCGTTCTGATAAGGACGAGAGGCAAGAATAACCGCATATTTTCCCTCTCGTTTTACCATATCGATAATCTTCTTTCCCTCTTTTTTAAGCTGACTTTTAAAAGCCTTCTGCGCTTTATCTCCGATTGCGATTGCCTCTAAGACAACCTTTTTTGAGATTCCAAATGTCTCCCCCATATATTTTGTAAGCTGTTCATTTCTATCTTTATCCGTATACCAATGGAAAAGTGGTGCATCAAACGGTACATCCCATCTCCTTTTCGGATTATCTGAGTTGCGAATCACAATCGGGTATCCCTTCACAATGGCACACATGGATTCACTCGTCTTCTCCCTATTTTCTGATTTTATAACCGTAATAGACGGCATAAAAATACGGTCTACTTTTTTCTCAATCAAGTTCCTAATATGTCCATGCACAAGCTTCGCTGGAAAGCAAACTGTATCGGAAGTAACAGCAGAGAGACCATTTTCATACATTTTTCGAGAACTCTCATCCGAAATCTTCACGTCAAACCCAAGACTCGTAAAAAATGTCTGCCAAAATGGCATATTATCCCAAAATGACAATACCCTCGGAATTCCAATCACGATATTTTGACTATCCAAAAGTGACTTACACGGATATTTTCTAAATAAAAGCTGCTCACGGATTTTGTATAAATTTGGAATCGCATCTTTCTTTTTCGTCTTTTGCTTTACCTTTTCTCTCACCGCTTGATCCTTTGGATTGCCAATAACTTCTCCTCGCTCACAGCGATTATTTGTCACCCATGAATTTCCATTGGAAAATGTGACAATCGTTCTTTTACAGTGATTTGTACAAAACGGACAGATAGAGTTGGACTCCTGTGTATAAGAAAATGTATCCATCTTCTCCAATCCGAGAAATGTCTTCTCAAATTTCCCGTCTTTTTTTATTTTTTCTTGCGCTCGTTCTTTCGTGATAAGCGCTGCACCGATAGCACCCATAATTCCTGGATAAGGTGCTCTTATTACTTCTTTTCCGATATACTGTTCGAGAGCCCTTAGCACAGCATCATTTTGAAAGGTTCCTCCCTGTACTACAATCTTATCTCCGAGTGTCTTTAAATTCGAGATACGAATAACCTTCGTAAACACATTTTCTATAATAGAGCGACAAAGCCCCGCCATAATATCCTCTGGCAGTTTTCCATTTCTCTGCTCTGTAACAATGCTGCTATTCATAAATACCGTACAACGACTTCCAAGCACTGCCGGATTCTCAGAAGTAAATGCAGCCTTTGCAATCTCTTTTACTGGAATATGCAAAGAGGAAGCAAAATTTTCCAGGAAAGAGCCACATCCAGAGGAGCAAGCCTCATTTACAACGATATTCGTAATAATACCATTTTCAAGCCAAATAGCTTTCATATCCTGACCGCCGATATCTAAAATAAAGCTAGCTTCAGGAACATATTTATTAGCGGCTCGCGCATGTGCCACTGTCTCAACAACATGACATTCTGCCAAAAATGCCTTTGCAAAGAGCATTTCTCCATATCCCGTTGTGCCAACTGCAATAATCTCAAGCTCAACGCCCGCCTCCTTATAGCGGCGATACATTGCAAGAAGTGCCTCCTTTGCGATTTTTAAAGGCTCTCCCTCATTAGAAGCATAAAAAGAGTCCAAAATATTTTCCTGCTCATCCATAAGCACAAATTTTGTCGTCGTACTTCCACAGTCAATTCCAAGATAAGCTCTCACCTTCTCACCTTTTACTAAATTTTTAGGCTGCCATTTTGGAAGAGCATGAGTATCTAAAAATCGCCTCTTTTCCTCCTCAGATTCAAAATATATTTTTCCCTGTCCATTTTCAGAAGCCCGATGCTTCATTGCATCATCCTGCAATTTTTCCATCAATTCATCTATGTCAATACTCGTGTCATCATTACTATACATTTCACTAAGGGAAAGCGCCGCTCCGTATGCCACCATAATTTCTGGATGCTCTGGTAAAATAATATCCTTTTTTTCCAAATGTAATCTCTCACAGAAAACTTGAATTAATCTCGGATTGAAAGTAAGTGGTCCACCTTCAAACGCAACTGGATTTTTAATATCAAGTCCCTGCGCCAATCCACCGATTGTCTGCTTTGCAATAGCGTGAAAAGTAGACAATGCAAGATTTTCCTTAGAGACACCCTGATTTAAGAGAGGTTGAATATCCGTCTTTGCGTATACTCCGCATCGACCTGATATATCATAAACAGAATCTCCCTGCTTTGCAAGCTCATTAAACTGCTCAATCGGAACACGCAAAATAGAGGCAACCTCATCGATAAATGCTCCTGTTCCACCGGCACAACTTCCATTCATTCTCATATCTGCTACATTCAAATCTCCTGTTTTTTCATCCTTGCCAAAAAAAATTATTTTAGCATCCTGACCACCAAGCTCAATCGCAGTTCCCACTTCCTTGTATTGTCTGCGAAGCGCAATGGAATTCGCCACTACCTCCTGAACATAGGAAATTCCAAGAAGCTCAGCCAAAATTTTAGCGCCAGAGCCAGTAAGGGCAAGATGTACCTTAACTTCTGTATTTTTAAACTTATCTTTTAGCTTTTTTAGAGCGAGATAAATACTTTTTACCTGATCTGCGTTATGCCTCTCATAATTGGAATATAAAATTTCTTTTTGCAACTTTGTATTTTTCTCAATCTGGCTTTCTTCCTTTGCATAAGAAAGATTTTGTAAACTTTTTTCTTTATCTACTACTACAATTTTCGTCGTCGTCGACCCCACATCGATTCCAACGTGAAGTATCTTTGTGTCCATTTTTCTTATCCTTTCTAAAATCAATATACATACGAAATATCCCGATTTATTGTCTCATTAATATCCAATAAAACGTCGCAGAACATTTCTCATCTAGAACTTTATCAAAAAAACGATAATAAAGGTAACTTATTCGCGGACATTGAATAAGCTACCTTTATTGTCGTCATGCTTTAATATATTTTTTTCGTTTATAGAAATTTTCTCTGTATTTATTAAAGAAAATATCACCTCTTAATTAGTAAAATTATTGATTCTGTCCTTTTTCTCATTGTGCCAATCATTTACTAAAGTTTGTTAACAAACAATCAATCCTGTATACGTTTGCCTTTGCTAACTATTTTTCACTATCATTTTAACACAAATCAAAAAAAAGAAAAGACTTTTTTTGACAAAACTTTTATTTTTTCTTAAAATTTTTGTTATTTTAAAATTTTCATTCCAATTTTCCTCTCGGCTATTATTTTTTTCGCAATCTATCATCACTAAATGCATCTCTACAAATCTTTTCAACTTTTTAGACCGTATCAATGAATCCTTATCATCTGTTCGTACAACATAATCTCCCTGTCATTCACATACTGATTTTCATGGTAATGTCCGAAAAACCATCTCTTAAATTCGCATCCTTGTTTAATCTCCTCCAAATAATTAGTCAATCGATCCGTCTCAAATCTTCCCGCTGAAAATACTGCCTGTGTACTGCTGGCACAACAATGGCTGAGAATATAGTCAACCTTCCAATCATATCTTTGCAGATTGCGTTTTCCTTCCTCAAATTCCTCCTCGGAAGGTAGCTCCTCCTCCCACCAACTCTCATGATTAATACGATATGGTTGGCGTCTTCTGTCCAACTCTTTTTTCTTTCTCTTAAAATTTGGATCTGATTTTTCCAAAATACCTCCGGAAATATCATGGCTTTTGGCTCCACCAAATGTAAATATATAAAGTCCCTCAAGCTCATAAACCTGACCTCTCATAAGGTGAATAACACTGGGTCTTATAACCTGCACATTTCCTCCATGCCACTCTATCATTTCTTTCTTTTTTAGTAAATCAAAATTCTATAGCAATAGGTAAGTCTTTGATATAATCTCCAACTTTTCCCCTGCTCCAAACCGTACATGAGACTTTCACCTCATACGGCTTTCCATCAATTACAATTCATAATTATAGTAGTTACTAACTTTAGTTATTTACTTAGATTAATTTCTTCATTTCCTGCCAATTTTCTGTATTTATTTATTGACTCAATAAAATCATTATAATCAGGAAGTATTTTATTAAAATAATCAAGATATATTTGGATTTTATTTTTATCTTTCATATGAATAAGTCTATGTACATTTTTTTCTACATATAACAAATTATTATAGCTATTATCTCCACCCATTTCTTTAGGTATAATATGATGAATCTCTCCATCTATGATAAAAAGTTCCGAAATAGCACAAACAAGTTGTTGTGAAGAAATTTTACTTATTGAATTATCCAATAGTTCAACATCATCATATTTACTTCTAACTTTCCATCTTTCTTTTAATACACCTTCTAAAACAAGTTTCTTATATCCACTTTTATTTCTACCTTCTTCGGTATAGACATTCATATCCTGTGAGAAATTCATAGGCTTTTTGTGTGAAACATATACCATTGGAATTAGAACTATTTTTCCTATTTTATAGGTAAAATAATTGTTTCTTTTAAGATATGTATCTGTTATATATTTAGAACAAGATTGTTTAAACTTATCACGTTTGGCAATCGGATTAAGTTTACGTTCGATAAGATAACTAAGTTCATATGCAATATCTCCAAAATCATGATTTATCATAGTCGCAGTGCTATAATATTGGTGTAATCCCATGATTTGGCTATTAATTTGATTTATCTTTTTAACTGCATTCTCACCATTCTTATCAATACTATTAATACTTCTTTTGAGCATTTCTTTTGCTCTTTGTTTACTTTTATCTGACATGTGGCTGTAAATGACATATCTATTTCTACGCTTGATTAGTTTAATTTTAAATCCAAGAAATTCTGAATATTGCTTTCTCAAATTAACAATCTTAGATTTATCTTCAGATATATCTAAATTCAATCTTTCTTTAAGCCAAGCTTTTATAGCATTGAAGGCTCTAATTGCCTCATTATGTGTTTTACACATAATCTTAAAATCATCTGCATATCTGACTATATGAATCTTTTTAAGACTGGTCTTACTTTTAAGTGTTTGTACACTCTTTGGTTTACAATTTCCACTGAATTAAATAGTTTCATATTGTGAACTAATATGAAACTATTTAATTCATTAAGAACAATATTACTTAATAATGGCGATAGGATACCGCCTTGTGGAGTTCCTTTATTTGGAATACCTTCACCAACTATTTCAGCCTTTAACATTTTTGATATTATTGAAAGAACTCTTTTATCTCGAATTCCTAATGACCACATTTGTTTGAGAAGTTTACTGTGGTCAATGTTATCGAAGAAACCTTTAATATCAATATCTACACAATAATAATACTGTTTAACTTGTGCCAACGTCATCATTCTGCTAATTGCGTACTTTGCACTTCTAAGTGGTCTAAATCCATAACTATGAGGATGGAATTTTGCTTCACATATAGGTTCTAGAATCTGCTTAATACATTGCTGTATCAATCTATCCTCAAAAGTTGGTATACCCAATGGACGTTCTTTTCCATTTGTTTTAGGGATAAATACTCTTCTAACAGACATAGGCTAGAAATTTGCTAATCTATTTCGAACCGTATTGATTAGTTCATCCATAGATATGTCTGCATAATCTTTAACAGTTTTACCATCTGTGCCCTTTGTATTACTACCTGTATTTTTCTTTATATTTCTGTAGGCTAATAAAATGTTATTTTCGCTGATGATTAACTCGTATAGTTTATAAAAGTTATTACCATTTTTGCTTTGAGCAAATAGTTTGTCAGTAATTTTAGTCATGTCATAATAAGCTTGCTCTGCTCTAAGTCTTGTTTCTAAAGCCAAGTTGTCAACCTCCTTTTCAAAAGGATAGTTTCTTTTAGTCTTACTCGAACCAACTTATAAATTAACCCAAAATAATTATTTAATTGTAATTGACTAAAGGCTATCCCTCCACTATGTTTCCATAGCTTCATCAGTACTATGCCTTCGCTCTCATTGGAATAAAAATGAGTTATAGTCAAATTCTTTTCCTCATTAACTAAACCTCTCATTGATTATATGATTTGCATTTCAGTTTCCAACTTTCCACGTTCCAATTTCTTTATCCATTATATATGAACTTAGGATTCCTCTATGAACCTTCTACATATCTTAGTCCTGTAAACTAACAAGGTTTTTCATAACCACGATTCTTACTAAACCTCATGTAGAAAATACAAACGTATTAAATATCTTTCAATATTTTCGGCATTTAGATTCTTTATTTCAAGGATTCGTCAGCCAAGCATTACTTGTACATACTATCCATATTCATCTTTTTCGGATGCCCGACTTATCGTAAACCATATATTACTTCTATATTTTCAAGCAGGTGGACTCTAGTCACTTTTGTACCAACTTATACTCATATATTTTCTTACTTAGGTTTCTTCAGCCGACTTCAACGAGCTTCATACAATAATATATAATCACTATTATTGCATGTCGTAGTATTAGCAATAGTCCTTCAAGGCGTTACCCTATCATTTGACTATTCAAGAAATTAGTTCTCTTTCTTAAATTAAGAAATGGCTAATCTTTTCAATTAGCAACGTGTCGCACCATGATTTCCATCTATCCATAATGTGGTAAAAGGCTTTGCTTCAAGCCATTCGAGCCAATAGTTTTGCTCCCTGGACTCATCCCAATACCCGAAATCCCCACAAATAATAATATAATCCTCTTTTGTCATCTGTTTTTGTTCAGGAAAAGTTTTTGTGTTAAAACGGCTATATTCTCCGTGACAATCACCTGTAATATAAATCATAGATTAACCTCCTCATCCATATCTGTATGTTCATCCTTCTCATAATCGCAAAGCATGCCCGCAATATCCTTTGCCGTGAAACTCATATTTACCTTAAAATCAGTTGCAATATTCCAAGGACTATTTGTTTTATCATGCTCTTCCTCTGGTCGAATCTTTCTCTTAATATTTTTTACATCATAAACACCCGCAAGTATGACCGACTGAAATGTCGGGCGCTCTGTTCGGTGAATATAATATCCACGCAGCTATGCAAGAAAATCAAGAAAAACCTGATTATTTGCTGCGCTGTCTACTTCGTCAATCATTAGTACAATCATTTTTTTGAATTGGCACACCAATTACTCAAACATCGAAATAATCTTCTAAGGTCATATTTTTTATCATTTCCCGATACAAAATCTTCAAGCTGTCTTTCTATTTCATTAGGCATCTCTCTTATAAAAAGCAATTCATCTGAAAAGGCCTTCACAAATGTAGACTCATTTTTAAAATTCACATGACTAATTAATTGAAAATCAATACCGACCACGATATAATCTTCACTTAAATACTTTCTCAATGCACTCAGCATCGTCGTATTACCATACTGATGCGCATGGTTCATTGTAAAATATGCAGCCTTATCAACCATTTTTTTATCTGTACTAATCGGCTCTGAAAATACCAATAATTTACACTTTGTTTATTATATTATCATAGTTGTACTGCTTTAGCAAGCGTAGGGGTATGACTAAAGTGAAATCCTTTTCTATTTTGGAGAATAAAACTATAAAACTTAACTACATATTCTTTCTTCTATTTTTGTATAATCTATAGCTTTTTTAATTTCCATATTTTGTCATTCCATTTATACTTTTTCCTTGATATTATAATAACAGTGACATATCATATAATCAGCTAGATTGACTAAGTATACTAACTAAGATGATTGATTAAAATGAAGAGATGCTAATATGACTCAGGTAAACATGCCAGAAGCGAAAACTGATTTATCGAAATTGGTGAAAATGCTAAAAACAAAGCAAGAAGACGTCTTTTATTTGGCAAGGAACAGAATCGCACAGATGACCTTAATTCAAAAAAACTGCTAATAAGCATATTGGCATAGCCGGAGGAAAATTTAAGATACCAGACGAGTTCGATGCATGGGATACAGAGGTCGAAGAAATGTTTGGAGGAAATATATGAAGATTTTATTAAACATATATATCTTTCTCTGAACTCTTTCTAATGATATAAAACTCCCAGAAAAATCGAGACAACTGATTGGAAACGAGAATAACGAAATTTACTACAGCATTGTCTCTCTATAGAATTTTTCCACTTCCAGTTGTATGAGAAACGTCCGATGGAAGAGCTACTTCCACAAATACAGGTATCTGTTCTTTCTCTAATCGACGTTTCCATATGTGAAACCATTTCTCGTCTATCTTATTTTCTAGCACCAAGCCGAAAATAAACTACTCAAAGACATCAAAGCCCGTATTACCTGGCTGTATCACTTGTCTTACGAATATAGCAAAACCGCCATATAGAAAAATATTCCATACGGCGGCCTGTGCTTTCATTTTCCGAACAAATCGCTGTGTGTTCCAGTACGAGCTAGTGTCAGTACCAGCACATTGTCCTCAACGCGATAAACCAGCAGTCAGTCTGGAAGGATATGGCACTCACGGTGTCCTATCCAATTCCCAGTAAGGGCGTGGTCTTTATTCTTTTCAGGAAGTGCTTCCCCCATTGCAAGGGCGGCGATCACATCTTCCAACAGATTGATTTTCAGCTTGCGCTTCATTGCCAGCTTGTAGTCCTTTTTGAACTGTGTGGTGGGCTTGACAGTGTACTTTGTTTTCCTCATGCTTTCAGGTCTGCAAACAGCTCATCCAGATCGGTATAACCTTTCACGGACGGGTCTTTTGCAATCCTTTCCGCTTCCAACATGGCGGCAATGGTTTCCTTGT
>CAYTNV010000042.1:0-20976 GCA_964439395.1 uncultured Blautia sp.
TGTGCAGTGGCAAGTAGTAAGAATCCCCTGCCTTTAGGCATGGGGAGTGTCAACTGTTTCCATAGATTGACGGATTTTCACAAATCCAAGTTTTGGAAGTTTAAGATATTTCCCGACAATACGGATATTGTCCCCTTGGTTTATTGTTCTGTAGGATTGATGACGATTATGTTTACTCTTAAACTGTGGATGTCCTGCACGTTTCTGGAAGAAATTTACAAACCCTCTGTCAAGGTCACGCAAGGACTGCTGTAACGCAATAGAATCTACCACTTTAAGAAATGCAAAATCATCCTGTTTTTTTAAGTCTGTCAGCATTGCAGAAGTCTGTGAATAGCCAATTTTATTGCCATTTTGATATGTTTCATTACGCATAGCAAGACCTTTGTTGTAGATTAGTCTGCAACAACCTAAAGTCTGATTTATTAAGTTTTGTTGTTCCTTATTCGGATAGATTCTAAATTTGACACCTTTTTGCATTATCCTAATTTATCCTTTTGTCTTTGCGATGTTTTCTGATTTTCGATATATTGCTTGATTACATTGAGTGGAGCACCACCAACAGTTGATACAAAATAGCTGTTTGTCCACAGTGATGGCATTCTTGTTTTCAATGACGGATATTCACTTCTCAAAACTTTTGAAGTATATCCTTTTAATGATTTAACTGCTTTGTGAATACCAAACTGCGGGACTACTTCCATGAGTATGTGTACATGGTCTGGCATGATTTCCATTTCCATGATGTCTACAGAAATATTTGCAGTGTACTCAAGAAGCAGTTCTTTTATTTTGAGCAAGAAAACTAACTCCAAAAATACTTTCAAATGTATCTGGGATACCAGTGGATTCTAGTGTAATATCACAATCGAATTCTTCTTTTGCATACTTTATAAAATCTTCTATTGATAAGTTATTTCTCATTTTATCTTTCCTCCTCCTTGTCTAATGTTTTGGATGATATTTTTATCTTTTACACAATAGATTGTTTCTATTCCAAATACTAAATCTAAATTGTTTGAAAAATTTATAGCATTTTCATATAGAGGTTGTGGTCTTTGTTTAAAATTTCCGATTATTAGTTTTTTATTATTCTTATCTGCATAATAATTAATAAGCATTGCTCTGAGTTTGATGACTTCTTCTGAATGTTCTATATTATTATTATTGATTTGAAGAGAATAATTTTTAAATAATTTTTGTATTCCTTTTTCAAAATCACATAAATCTTTAAATCTTCGTAAATCAAGTATCTTGCCAACTTCTAAGTCAATGATATCTGCAAAAATAATTGTAGGCTTAATTTTTTTCTTGGTTCGCTTTTTTATTTCTTCACATTTTCTATTTGCATCCCACCAAGCTTTCTTTTTTATATCATAAAAATATATTCCTTTCCCACACCAGCCATCCGATGTCCCTTTTATCTCGAATCTGTTTGATTTTATATTTTCAGCTGATTTTATGTCTGTTCCGTGGACTAAGTCTCTATATGTTTCTTTGTATATCATATGCCTTCTCCTGATGTGAGATGAATTAAAAAATATTAATTATTTTTTTATATTATACATTATTTTTTTTGAATTTGTATATATAAACACAAATTATTTTATGAATATTTTTTTCAAAATTATGGAATAGAAACGGCGTAACTATAATTTTCCAAAGAAATTGTTGATTTTCCAGAATATAAATATATAACCAATAATTTATGATACATTATACGGAAAGGTTGAAAAAATAATGGACAAAGAAAAAAGAGAGGAAAAAACGGGAGAACAAGTGAAATATTTAAGTACTCTAATTGGAGATGATTATAAAAACTTTCACAACCAATTAGTAGGATTTTCAGCAGGTACAGGAACTGGCAAAAGTACAGCAATACTTGAACATATAGCTCCATATGCGAAAGAAGAGGGGAAAAGCTTATTATATCTTTGTAACAGATCATGTCTTGAAGTAATGATTAAAGATGAAGTAAATCGAAACAGACTCACCAATGTCACGGTTCTGACATATCAAACATTAGAATCTAAGATAAGGAAGAAACTTCCTATAAAGAAGTATGATTATATAGTTGCAGATGAATGTCATTATTTTATGGGAGATTCTGTTTTTAATAGATATACTGATTTGTCATATAAATATATTATACCAAGAAAGAAAAACTCTATTGTGATTTTAATGAGTGCTACCGCAAAAACTTTGTTCAACTTATTAATAGAAAAGGGAATTTTAGAAAAGCGATATCTTTATGAAATTCCAGGAAATTATGATTATGTAAAAAAACTAAAATTTTATGAGCAAGATGATTTGAAAATTCTTATAGATGAAATCCTAAGTAATGAACAAGGAACAAAAATAATTGTTTTTTGTAATTCGGCAAATAGAATGATAGAAATGTATGAAAAATACAAAGATAAAGCAAATTATATTTGCTCTGACCATGCAAAAAATGCAATATTAAAAAAATTTTGTGATAATAGTTGTTTGGATAAAAAGGATGGTAAGTATTCATTTGAAAAAAGAATATTATTTACCACAACTGCACTTGATAATGGATTTAGTTTGAAAGATCCAAGTATTAAACATATCTTTTGTGAAATATTTGATGCAGATGGCATGATCCAGTGCTTTGGTAGAAAAAGGAGTTTAGATAAAAATGATACTTGCACATTTTATGTGTCAAAATATAGTTTGCATAAAATCTATAGTAGGCTAAGAAATGTAAAAGAAGACTTGGAAGTTGCAACTCAATATAAAAATAATAGAAGGGCTTTTATGTTGGAACACCAAGAAGACTATAGAACAATTATAGCAAAAAATGAGATTTTTGATGACAATCAGGATTTGGAGGCTGGAATATACTATAAAGATATTAATCTCACAAGATATTTAAAATATCAACTTGACGTAAAAAATATGGAGCAAATGCAAGAATATGGATATATGGAGTTTGTCAAAGGACTTTTTGATAGTGAATTGCCAAAACGTAGTGAAGAGATTGGAAAGAAGAATCTCTCAATCAAGGAAAAAAATCTATTGAAATATTTGAGTTCTCTTAAAAATAAGCCATTATATGAAAAAGATAAAATTCAAATTACTGAGAGATTTAAGAGGGCTGGAATTTCACTAAGAGGTAAAGGAATAAAAACCATGAATAATGCATTAGATAAAAGATTTAAAGATTTTCCGTTAAGATTTACGAATAAGGATGAAAATAATAAGAGATTGATTGATAAGAACAGAAGGTTAGAGAATGGCAGATTGAATCCCAATACAAATAAGGCTTATTGGATATTGAGGTAAAAAACGACACAAAAGCTGTGATTGTCGCCGTAAAGGCGACCTTAAAATCCAATATTACTAGAAAAAATATTATATTTCTCAAAAAGCTGCATTTTGCTTTATAACAAAGGCAAATTCTGAGGCAAAAAATGCAATTTATATATATTATAATAATGTGTCGTTTTTTACCTCAATTTTTGCTCGTAAAAAATCATTATTTTTAGGTGATGGGTAGTTCACATTCGCCACTATAGATAAGAGTAGATAATAAAATCTACTCTTTTTTGCCATTATAAGAAAAATTTCTATTGTAATGGCTATACTTTGCCATATAATTCTCTATTTTTATATAGTTTTTTGTATCCCCCCTCTAGTCTTTGGCGTACTCTTTTGTGTATTGGCTCCTCTAGATTATGAAAAGGGTAAATAATTCCCCTCCCGGGGATTGCTCCTTTAAGAAAAAGGGAGAAACTTCTGTGTATTGGCTCCATAAGAGTGTGATTTTTCTCTGTATTATATAATTGTGAAAATTTTATGAACGAATAAAAAGGCTCCTAAAAATTTTCCCTTATACTCTTATCGACAATTTTTCTTTACAGGAAAGTCTTTTTCCTCTATGATTTTTTTATTTTTCTCTAATTCACCCTTCAAAAATTTAGGTATTGATTTTCCCTATTGATTTGCAACAAGTATTTTTTCGATAGGGTTTCCGATAAAATTTTTTCGCAGCTAATTTTTTATTTGTCTTTAGTGGCTGTAATTTTGGTGAATCTCTTTTATTTTGCTCTTTTTTAGATTCTATTTTTTTAAAAAGGAGAGTTTTTATTTTTTTGAGTTGGAGAAAAGAAATTTGAAAAAAGAGGAGAGAGTTGAGTGAATTGTTTAAATTTTGTAGTTAGTGTAAGGAAAAATTAGCTATAGGGTAAGTTGAAAAAATGGCTTATTTTCTAGGTTTTTGCCACCCCCCTCTACTTCTCAAATTGAGTTGTGACAAATACATATTTGTGAGAACTTAATTTTTAATTTTAATGGATTGTTTAAATTTGAACATTTGTTGATTTTTGAAAGTGACAATATATAAAATTTTTATATATAATTTTTTTATATATCGTTGCAATAAGTAAATTTTTGTAAATTTTGCTACACTAAACTTTTGACATACTATACCTAAACTTTTAATATACTATTACTAAACTTTCGCCCTCTATTCACATTCTTTATTATTCTATTATTAATTATTATTATTTATTCTTATTATTTATTCCTGATTAAATTGTAAAAAATTGTAAATTAAAATACAAAGAATGATTTTACAAATATTTACATTTTTATATCCAGCAAATTAATGTTGCAATAACCCTAAGTTATGTTACATTTCTTCATGTTTTTAATTGATGGGAAAAATTGTAAATTAAGATTATTTTTACCAAATATATAAAATGGCAAAATATAATAAAAATCTTTATTAGTTATTTATCTCTCTTACTGGATATAGTTTTAATAAATAAAATTATTATCCACAATATAATGCAAAAAAAGACAGTACAATAATGTATCTGTCTTAATGGCTTTACTTTGTTTCTTGTTGTTCTACATCTTCGACATACTCTATTAAGTCGGACGGCTGGCACTCTAATAATTTACAAATAGTGTTTAATGCGTGCATACTTATATACTTATTTTGTCTTATATTCGTAAGTGTTCCCTCTGACAATATTTTACATTTTCTAATTTTTGTTGTGTTGTATCCTTTATTTTTTAACTCTTGCAATATATTTATTTTATATCTAATCATTTTTACTATTATCCCCTCATTCTTTTTTTTACTTTTTTGTGCATTATTAATAGTAATACATTTATAACCGTGTATTACTAACAATATATTACATTGTTTTTTGTGTATTTTACCAATTGTAATTACACTGGTATACGTGTATAGTATAACCATGCTCAAGCAAGAGCAACACCATGACGGTGAAAACAACTTGCTGAGTTGGTAACGGTTAATCATTCAGACTTAATATTTATTTCAAGTTGACAGTCAATAGCATCACACAGCATTAATAAAGTATCTAAAGTAATATTTTTACTTTTACAGTTTAAAAGATTGCTTATGGTTCCTTTGCTCTGTCCTGTCTTTTCTACTATATCAGCTTGTCTAATATCTTTGTCTAGCATTATATGTTTTATTTGTTTCATAACATCTTGAATATTATTCTTGTAAATCATGTGAAACACTCCTTAATAGTATTGTTATATATTTTATATAACATATTATAACAAATAAAGTTTTGAATAACAACAACTTTTTCGGAAAAAAGTATTGACAAAACAAAACTAATATTGTATTATAACAACATCAATAAAACAAACTGAACCGCTGAAATAAGGCGGTACACATCAAAGTAATTCAGTTTTTCCCTCAAGAGTTAAGCAGTCACTCTTGATTGAGATAACAAGTTTACTCTTAGAGGATAGTAACTATCAACCTTTGAACCTTGACAATAAAATAAGGCTTTACACCAATTAAAAAGCCACCTATAATATAAATATACATATAAGAAAGGTGGTGTAAGAAAGTGGGTGATAATATGACAGATAAAGAGCTTGTTTTTATTCTTATTGATAAGTTTGCCGACTTGCAAAGAATAAAATCAGCGAATGGCGGACATGAGAACAAAGAGCTAGATTATCAAATTCGTGCCTTAACGGCTCAATTATCCGCCTTGGGTGTATCTGTAGAAGATATAACTTTGTAGTATATTAACCATAATCAATAATTAGAAGGTGTAAAGTCTTATGTCAAGGCTCTACACCTTTTTTGATACATAAAAAGCTAATCAACAGTGATTAGCTGATATGCTTACTATAGCATATCTTAAATGTTTAAGCAAGAGCAAAAGCCCCTTTTAGGGGCGTGTACCTTAAAAACTAAATATAGGAATAAGAAAGTTATTTTTCTTGATTTAAGGATGAATTGCTTTCTTTAGGTTTAAAGCTGATATCCAGCTCATAGCCAATAGGGGATAAGAGGTCTCTCATATCATCAAAGGTTATGTGCTTCTTGTTTAGCTTTAAGTTTAAAGATTGTTTGGTGATGCCTAGTGTATCAGCGATAAATTGTAATTTTATTCCTTTATCAATTAATAATTTTCTGAATTCCTTGATTAATATATTATTTTCGGTATATTTCAATGGGGTCACTTCCTTTATTTATTTTTCTTAATTTTAACATGATTGAGAAAAAAAGTAAAGAAGAAGTATATAAAAACCATTGACAAGTACATATAAAAGTGATATATTAATCAGCACAAAGTAAATATTATTAATTTACTCGTAAATGTTTTTTAAAAATAAAAGCAAAAAATATTGACAAAAGTAAATGGAAATAATATACTCAATGCGTCTTCAAGAGAGGATAGCCAGCAACCTCTGGACAGGATAACAAGGCTTTACTTCTTAGAGGATAAAAAAATAGTAGGTATTGGCAGTACCTACTATTTAAGAAGTGGGTTTCTCACAATTGTGATAGACACATGTGATAGACACACAAAGACCTAACCAGTCTTTAGTCTATCACATTTCGTGAGAAATTTCCACAAAAATTTTAAAAAAATGGCTTTTGCCATTTTCTTGGGATTATTACCCGAGATTGAACCTTGAAAAGTGAATAATGAAATGATAGAATAATATCTCCACACGTGATATAATGCAAATATCAAATAAAGAAAGTAGGTGTATTATATGGATAATTATATTTTAACAGATATGGCAGGTGCTTACATCGAACATTCAAATGTTATAACGGCATTTACTTCTATTGTATACAATCAATTAAAAGGGAGTACGTGCAAAGTATACCCTGATAATGTACAATATAAATGGATAGTTGATGGTGAGGAAAAGATAGTTATACCAGATGCAACTATAAATTGTAGGGTACATGCTAAAAAAGGTAATTCATTTTTTGACATTCCACGTTTTATTATGGAAGTTTTATCTAAATCTACGGAAAAATATGACCGTGGTGAAAAAATGGAAATCTATAGAAAAATGGAAGTTGATGAATATTGGATTGTAGATTGGCAAAAAAGAGAAATAGAAATTTATAATCTTGATTATGACGAAAATCAAGAACCGCAATATTATCTTTTTAAAACGATTACAGATAGTAACAAGGATGAATTAAGAATAGTTCATTTTCCAAACATTAAAATAGACTTTGATGAATTGTTTGATATTTAGGATGGTGGCAGAATTAATAGGAGGTAGGCAAGATGATTAAATATAAGATAGATGTGATGAAAGCCCTAAGGGATGCAGGCTATACAGCTAATAAAATGAGAGCTGATAAGATATTGGGAGAAAGTACTATGCAAAGACTCAGAGATAAGAAAGATATTAATACAAAAACACTCAATATTATCTGTATTCTTTTAGACTGTCAACCATCGGACATATTAGAAGTAGTTGCATCTTCAGAGGAAAAAGAAAATTTAAAAATCACCCAAAAATGTGTTGACAATCACCCAAAAGTGTGTTAATATAAATACAAGTTAAGAGAACGACAGAAACTCTTGAATGAGAAAACAAGTCAGATTTTCTTAAACTTAAAAATAGTATAATCATCAAAAGAAAATAAGAAAAGCCGCTCACAGGCTGGATACCAAAGAAGCGGCTTTTCACCACAACACTTAAAAGTGATTGTATTAGTTATTCTAACATTTCATTATTCACTTTTCAAGTGTTTTCTCACAAAAATCCCAAATTAAATTTAAAAAAATGGCTTTTGCCATTTTCTTGGGGATTGCTACCCAAGATTGCACATTGAAAAGTGAAAATGAAGTGCTAGAAAAATATTCTTTTATGTGATAAAATAGCATTATTATATAAAAAGGATGTGATAACATGATTAAATGTCGTTTACGTGTATTGCTAGCAGAAAAAGAGATTAACCAGAAAGAGTTAGCTCAAATAACAGGCATTCAGCCAATGACGATTAATAAATTATACAATAATAATATTGTACGTGTGCCACTAGATGCTGTTGACAAAATATGTGAAGCGTTACAATGCGATATTTCAGATTTGTTTAAACGTGAATAAATCAAAAATAGATCTAAAAAATATAATAAAAAGCTATTGACAATAACTAAAAGATATGTTACAGTACAATCATCAAAAGAAAAGTCACTCACAGGCTGGACACCAAACAAGCGACTTTTCAAGAACCACTTAAAAGTGATTATGTATTATTCTATCATTTCATTATTCACTTTTCAAGTGTTTTCTCACAAAAATCCCAAATTAAATTTAAAAAAATGACTTTTTTGTCATTTTCTTGAAATATGACCCTAAAGGGGTCAAGAGTTGGCTACCAACTCGAAAATCAAGTTTTTGCACATTGGCAATTCCATAAGGAGACGAAAACGTTCTAAACTCCGCTGTGAGTAATCCAGCGTTGAGTAAGGGGGGCGATTCGTCAATAGCCTGAGGGCAGGTGAGGGTGACTCCATTTAGTCATCCGTTAATAACCGACCAGAGGGCAAAAAATTCCAGCGTAGAAGCTGGTACGGCAAGACCGTAGGAGTATTCTACTCATTTGTAGATACTACAGGATTGTCGGACACGTAGAAATACGTGGGGCGAGTCCCTTAAAACTCAATGCGATAGCGTGGTAATAGCGTGTGTAGCAATTGACTAAAAGCTCAAAAGGGCGGCTACGGCTGTAGAATCTGAGTAAAGTTAGTCATAGGTGATAGGGTTTAGGGGCTGAATGAATTGCCGTGTCGGATTCGCTGAGCGGTTAAGTGCAGAGTTGAACTCCACCGTCTTAAAGAAAAACCTTTAAAAATTGATAATTTTGTCAAGCCTATAACTTGTGTTGTGGGCTTGGTTAAGTCATTAATTTAATAAATGCCATCCCGACAGGCTAAACATAGGAGAAGGAGAATATTATGAGAGAAACAAGAAAATTTTTTGAGGAGGCATTAGAAGACCTCCTCATGTCCTACGATATGGACGAAGATGTAGACTTTAGAAAACTCTCCACCAACAATCTTGAGGGTGTTTTGGGAGAATTTGAGGATTCTCTTGAGATAGCTTTCAATGAGGGATGGGAATTTGATGAGTTGCATTGTCAGCTCATGGACGACGCCTATGAATACATGGGAGAGGATTCCCTTCTCGACTCCATTATAAGAAAGGGGTTAAGTATTCTATTGGAGGAGGTCAAGAATCTCTTTTGATAATGGGGTACAAGCCCTACTGCACCAGCTAGCTTGCCTTGACGTGGCGGTGTGGCTCCTCTTTAGAGGTCTAAAAGCTGGAAAAAGATTAGTAGATTTTGAGAGTCTAGAGAGCTTAGCCTCTCTCTTTTTTTATCAAAAAAATGTAAATAAATAGAAATAAAAGATAATTTTGGCAACTCGATAGCCTAAACATGAGAGAAGGAGAATATTATGAGCAAAAATACAATTAACTTCAAAAAAATGAGCGAAGAATCAAAGAAGCAATTAAAAACCTTCAAGGATACAGCTGTAGACATCGCAAAAGAGGATATTCGTCACAAAGACGCGATGAAGCCTCTCAAGGCTCGTTTGCAGGCAATCTTGGAGAACCGCGAAAATGACCTTGCTCAAGGAATGGCTTTGGATGATGTTCTAAAGAAACATTCAAGAGTAGAGGTTGATAAAGCAATTGCAAAAGCTGAGGCAGAACATAAGGCGATTGTTGAGCCTCTAAATAAAGCAATAAAGGATACCTATGCTTTTATTCCAAAAGAAATGTATCCAGCGTACGAGCGCAAAATCTCCGAGGGTAAGCGGGGGGAATATCTTAATGCCATTAATGCCTTTTTGGAAAATTTAGGGCTAGAAGATTGTCGTCAAGGACAAATTTCAAAGTTTGCCGAACGTATGAGTGACCTTTTTGGTGCAAGATACGCAAACTCTAAAACGATTGTCGAGTCAGGCAAATTCCATACGGAAATGTCCAAGGCTCAATTTAATAAATTATTTATGGCTGTATTTTGCGATTTATTTGTAGAATAGAGTCATATTTTTTACATATTAATTCCTAATTTATTACTTTTATAGGATTAATTAGGAAAAATGAAAACTCGATAGCCTAAGCAGGGAGGAAAAATCATGATGGAAAATTTAGCAATTGAAAAAATCCTGAAAGCTCATAGCGTTCCATATTACGAAAAAAACGGAAGAATTTTTGCTGATAGTATGTTGGCAGGAACAGAAATTTTTGAAGAAGTGGAAGATGTGACAGGATTTAGTAAGAAGAAACTTTACGAATGGTTGGGATATTAAGCAAGGAGTAAAAAGAAATATGGAAAACTTAGGATTTATCATACAAGTTATAGGAGGTACAGTAGTACTATTAATATATTATTTTTTTTGTTATTGGATTAATCATCACAAAGAATAATTGAGGGCGCAAGCCCTACCGCACCAACTAGCTTACCTTGATGTGGTGGTGTGGCTCCTCTTTAGAGGTCTAAAAGCTAGAATTTGAGGCAGATCTAAAGTCTGCCTTTTTGTTGATTTTGCCGTTTGTGCATGGTAAAATTATACCAAGAAGAAAAAAAGAAGAGGAGGGATATTTTGGAGAAAGAAAATAGAGAGTATAAGGATAGCGTATTTGTTGACTTATTTTACAGTGACGAAACTGCAACGGAGAATTTATTAAGTTTATATAACGCTCTACATGATGCCAATATACAAGATACTTCCATGATTCATAAAATAAAAGTGGATGATGTATTGTATAAAAATTTTAGAAATGATATATCATTTGAGGTGAATGGAAAAGTGATTGTATTTGGAGAACATCAAAGTACAGTAAATCCAAATATGCCATTAAGGTGCTTAATGTATGCAGGTAGAGCGTATGAGCAATTGACGGATGATAGCGTGAAGTATAAAACAACGCTTGTAAAGATTCCAACACCAGAATTTTATGTATTTTATAATGGTGTGAAAAATGCACCCATAGAACAAGAATTATTGTTATCGGATGCTTTTTTTGATTCTACAGGAAAAGAGAATATGGAGTTGAAAGTTAAGGTATTCAATATTAATTCGAATAAAGCTCATAAGATACTGGATAAATGTCAAATATTAAAAGAGTATAGTATTTTTATTGACAAAGTGAGAGAATATCGAAACAAAGGCAGTAAAACTGCGATTAAAGATGCGATTAATGAGTGTATTGAGAATGGTATTTTAGTGGAATATCTGAAAAGAAAGGGAAGTGAGGTGCGTAATATGTTGACAATGGAATATAGTTATGAAAAGGATATACAAGTAAAACAAGAAGAAGCAAGAGAAGAAGGAAGACAAGAAGGAAGAGAAGAGGGTAAAATAAATGCAAAAAAAGAAACTGCTATAACGTTGTCAGAAATGGGAATGTCTATTGAAGATATTGCGAAAGCTGTAAAAGTAGGGGTGAACCTTGTGCAAGAGTGGCTCTCAGAATAATTCGGAGCTGAAAAATAGGGATGGTTATAGTAAATAATATAGAAAAAAGCTAGGGTGATTTTGCTCTAGCTTTTTTTAATTGCGATTTCAAGATAAAGGAACTTTGTTTCTACCGCACCAGCTAGCTTGCCTTGACGTGGCGGTGTGGCTCCTCTTTAGAGGTCTAAAAGCTGGAAAAAAATTAGTAGATTTTGAGAGTCTACTGTGATAGAATAAAAAAAAGGAGTGATTAGATGCCAGAATTAAGTAGATTTTATGGAATAGTAATAAAAATGTTATTTAATGACAATGACAAACACCATAAACCACACGTACACATATATTATGGTGAATATAAGGCTTCCATGTCTCTTGATGGGGAACTACTGGAAGGTAGACTTCCTATGAAACAATATAGAATGGTTTCGGGATGGATGGCATTACATGAAGATGAGTTATATAGGGCGTGGAATAATGCGGTTAGGCAGATTCCATTTCCTAAGATTCAGCCTCTAAAATAGAAAGGAGGAATATTATGTATATCCTTAATGGGATTGTTTATGGAGACAATCCAATGGATTCCGTTGAGGTAACAGGGGTAAAACCATTAGATGACATGATAATGTTATTAACTTTTTCTAATGGTGAAACACGTGTATTTGATGCAACCATTTTAGAAGGTGAAGCATTTGAACCGTTAAAGGATGCTGATGTATTTAAGCACCCTGTTATTGAATATGGTGTTGTAACATGGCTTGACGGAGAAATTGATTGCGCTCCTGAGTATATGTATAACCATAGTTATAAATATGATGTTATGGCAGTTTAGGAATTTGTAGCATCTTATTATTAGTAAGAAAGTAGAAGAGAGAGCTTAGCCTCTCTCTTTTTTTGTCAAAAAATGTAAAAAAATAGAAAAAGGGAGGTAAAAAATATGATGAAAAAAATTGTAAGTCCATGTATAGTTGATGGTTTAAGAGCATTTGCACAAATCGAATATAATCAAGACAGATTGTCAATTTGTGGAGTTATTGCACCTATGAGAAATGGGAATTGTAAAGGCTCTGCTGGTCAATGTGTTGATAAAATTCGGTCTGGTAATCCTGCTGAAGGATGGTCTAAAGAAATGTTAAAAAATTCTGTGACTTTTGGGACGCATATCATTTAAATGATATGCGTCCATATTGTGCACATCAAAAAAGTTTAGGATGGGACAAACTTGCTACTAAAAAAGTCATTATATATCATTACACAATGACTAAAGAAGCATTAAATCAAAAAAAAGAAGCAGAAAAAGCAGCATTAGAAGCTCTTAAAAATGGCAAAAGTTTTATACCTACAGCGGAACAAATTGAATATGCAAATTTATCTTATTCAAAAACTTCTTACAAAGAAATTTCTGATAATAGATATGAACCAAAAAAATCTTTGTATGCTGGAGATAAAAATTCAACTGAAGAAAAAACATTAGGTTGGCTTCATCCAGAAGAACATCCTGATGGAATTTTATGTAAACCATGTCCAATATGCGGATATAAATATGGAACAGCTTGGAAAAAAGAAGAAATTCCTGCGGAAGTTATTGATTGGTTATTTCATTTACCTGATAGTCCTGTACGTCCTGCATGGATTTAATCTCACCTGATGATGTCTCTAGATGATAACTAGCCGAACGTCCCGAAGGAGGTGGAAAAATCGGGATGTCGTGGAAAACCATAAATAAAAGATAAGGAGAATTTGTTATGGAAAATATTATGTATGGATTTACATTGCCACTCGGGAAGAAAGATGTTTTTGTCAAAACAGATTTACAGAATAAAACAGAAGGACTTGCAAAGAAAATTCTTCTTAAAATGTCGCTCCCTGATAATCCAGACACAAGAAAAGAAATTCTGTATTGGTTGGAAAAAGCAACGTGTGAAATTAAAACACTTGCTTCAGGAAGAAAAATATATGAAATATCTGGAAAAAATTTTGGCGGTCGTGGAAGTTTTGTTGACGATGGAAACACAATAATTGTGGAATTGTAAAGAGGAAAATTATGGAAAACGCAGAGAAGATTATAGAGAAAATTAGAAAGGTGCTGGAACTGTCGAAAAATAATCCTTCGGAACATGAAGCAAGAGCGGCAGCATTAAAAGCACAAGACCTGATGATGAAATATCATATAACTCAAGTTGATATTGAAGATACTATAAGTATTGAGGAGATTAGCGAAAAATATGCCTATGTAGGGAATGGAAATAAATGGAAATACAAGCTTGCGAACATAGTTTCCAGAAATTTTCGTTGTAAATGTTACGCGATAGAAAGCCATACGGTTGTATTTTACGGCTATGCTATAGATGCTCAGATTGCGGTGGAGGTGTTTAGTTTTCTCTTTGAAGAGGGAAAGAAGGCTGCTAATAGATACTATAACAAAGAAAAGAAAAAGGGAGGATACTTTTTCGATGGTTCTGGTTTGAAAAATACATTTCTTTGTGGGTATCTACAAGGGATAAAAGAAGAGCTAGAAAGGCAGTGTACTGCCTTAATGGTGGTTGTCCCTACGGAAGTGGAGGAAGCATATAACGAAAAAAGTAAAGCTTTCAAGGTGGCGACAAAAAGAATAAAAAGTAGAAAAAATCCAATGGCGATGAATGAAGGCATCAAATTTGGGAGAAGTGTTATGAATGCAAGAAAATTGAAAATGCAATAGGAATAGGAGAGAATTTAACAGAAATTAAATTTATTTAAAGAGGGAAAACAATGACAACATTAGATTACATAAAGGGATTTCGAGAAGAAATCAAGATTGGAGGAGAATACTTTTTTGGTCAGCTCTGGGACGGATGCATCGGAGACGTTGAGGAATTATTAGAGTCTGGAAGCGTAAGCATTAACGAAGAAAACACAGTAGTATTTGATATTGTGGAGCGCGATGATGATGATAGTATGGATACCATTGTCCGTGTGACCGATATCTACTAAAGCAAAAGGACGGAGTAACCGCATAAGGCAAATCATAAAAAAGGAGGGAAAGAAATGGAAGACAAAAAAATAAGGGAAGCAACAACAGAATGGGTAAAAGGTTTTAACGCTTTCCCAATAGGTATGATAGAGAAATTATTTATTCTAGAACCAGATAACTGGAACGAACTCACTCCTATTACAAAAGAGAGTAAAGTGTAGAGTGAGGAGTATCAGGAGCTTGGAAGGGTGACTGAATTTTTAGAAGACAATCTTATAAAAGTAGAATTATTTAATGGTGAGGAGGTGGTAGTGGAAAAAGAGGATATATCTATAGAAGAAGATGATTTTTTCCCTATGGGGGAATTCATGTGGCAATTTTCGGATAGTATCGATGATTGGTGGCTTGAAAATCACTTGCAAGAAATGACAGATTGCGGATTCAGAATATATGAATTTGATGAATTTGGATATTTCTTTGGAATTGATGGAGCTGGATATGATTTTTATGAAGTACATTGGATTCCGCTATATAAAGCTCGAGGGTTGCAATGGCATAAATATAGATAGAAATGGAGGACATGAGTTGAAAAAGAAATTTTCGTATATGGTGATAGATATGGAGTTTGGAGGAGCGTGCTACGCTCTTTCAGGAATAAATGAAATTAAATGTGGATTGGTCGAAGATTTGTTAGGGAGAGAATACTCTGAGAGATTCAAACCGTTAGAGACGATAATGGTTGTTTATCTTAACAATGGAGAGTTTGAGCCATTTAGTCCGAATCATGGAGAAACAGCTATATATTTTGAATAGGAGGAGAAAAACATGAATCAAAAATATGAATTTGCAGAAGAAGTAAAGGTGTTTTTAGGGAAAACTTTACATAGAATTCGAGCAGTTCGTGATTTTGGAAAGGTAAGAGCAGGAGAGATTGGGGGTTGGATTGAGAAGGAAGAGAATCTTTCTCATTATGGAGATTGTTGGGTTGGAGATGAATCTATAGTTTGTGAAAATGCAGTAATTAGAGGATATGCCTTGATTAGAGGACATGCAGCAATTAGAGGATATGCAGCAATTGGAGGACATGCAGTAATTAGAGAAGATGCAGCAATTGGAGGACATGCAGAAATTGAAGCACATGCAGAAATTGAAGCACATGCAGTAATTGGAGGATATACAGTGATTGAAGGAAATGCCTGTGTAGGAGGATATGCTATTGTTATAGATGGTGCTGTAATTGGAGGGAATGCCTGGATTGAAGGACATGCAGAGATTAGAGAAAATGCTTGCATTTCCAAAACAGAAGACTATTTGGTTGTGGGACCTATTGGAAGTCGTGATGATTACACAACATTTTACAAAAACAAAGATAATGGCATTTCCGTATATTGCGGTTGTTTCAACGGAACGGTCGAAGAGTTTTTGGAAGCGGTTAAGAAAACTCATGGTGATAGTAAATATGGAAAATCTTATAGGAAAATATCTGAATATGCAGAATTTCAGTTAGGTGGTGTATAAAAATGATTAGAAAAGAAAAGATAGATGAATGGAAGGAAATTCTTTTGTCAGTAAACAATGTAGCAAGTGAAATACTTCGTGAAGATAGAGCTAAGGAGTTATCTCTTGAAGAGAAACGAGAACTGCTAAAATGGAGTGGGGATGAAAAATATGTAAATCTTTTTGATGATGGAGAGATAACTTGTAAAATTGACAAGAATTTTTCTCAAATTCCAGATCCATGTTTTTCGGATTTTTCTAGTACGGAGTTAGGATACTTGAGGAAACTGTTAAGAAAATATGGAGGAGATTCCAAAGCCGCAAAGGCAATGGATTATAAGCTAAAGATTGCCATGGAAGATGCACCAAGAAATCTGTCTAGTTTTATAGGACAGAAACTCCAATATAAAATAGAAGATTACTTGTTTGAGATTGATGAGTGTGAACCTATTCTGGAAGTATATAAAGACGAGGAAGAATATAAAATTCCTTTAGATGATTTAGAGGACATAGATAATATTCCAGATGACTGTCTGCCAGATGGATTCCATGACGAGCTAAGATTCTGCTCTATCTGTGGAAGACCAATGGACAGAGGATTTACAGATGAAAATACATATATTTGTTCCGAAACAGAATTTATTTTATATATGGACGAAACATATGGAAAAAGGAGTTGGAAAGCAACCACAGAAGAAATAATAGGAGATGATGGTTGCTATGTGTATCAAGAAAATGAAGATTCCGAGTGGGAGGACACGGGTTGGTATTATACAGAATGGAATTGAGATTTATTATACGAGATTAAGAGTTAGATCTAAGAAATCAGGTCTATTTTTTTCTTACATACTGGAAAAATGTGTAAATTAGAGAGATGGAAAATATGTTTTTATTAATTCAGAGGCAAGCAAACCCCTCACATTAGCAGAAATCGAAAAAAAATATGGAATAGAAGAAATTTTTAATTATGAGGAAGTAAAGAGAGAGGAAGATAAAAATGAATGAAAATTTAGTATATGGAATTTTGCAAAAAATAATAGGGACAATTCTTTTGTCCCTTGGAATACTAGTAGTAAAGAGTGATACGACAATTTCGGTGGTATTACTAGTGATTGGGTGTCCACTAATTATATCTAAAAAGAAAATTCTATTTTAAAGGAGGTAAATATGGAAAGTAGATTAATGAAAAAAGTATTTGACCCAAAGAGATGGGTCGAATTGATTGATAAAGCGGAAAAGAAAGGAATTAATAAAACTGTCCTGCGAAAAATGTGTGAGCCAAGTACTCGTATTTTTTTATATAACAAAATTAAGGTAGGAGAGTACGAAATCTCTCCACCTCACATTGTATTAATCCCAAAGGATAATGGGGATTTTAGAGAATGTAAGGCAAATGAGGATATTGATAGAATCTTTCTTACACTAATAAACGATTGTTTAATGGAACTATTCCCCAACATGATACATAAATCATGTAAATCGTACCAGAAAGGAATTGGTTGCCAGGAAATTGTTAAACAGGCTGTGAGACAGATAGAAAATGTTTCTCAGAAAAGAAATAGTAATTTTATTGGTTATAAACTTGATTTGTCAAAATATTTTGATTCCGTGAAAATTGAATGGATTGACAGAGTTTTTGATGAAGTAGAGTGGAGACTTGGATTTAAAAAAGGGACAGAGCCGATAATTAATATGTTAAGGAAATATTATCACAGCGATTGGCTTTTTTCCGCAGAAGGAAATTTAACGAAGCAGTATACTTCCTTGAAACAAGGATGTGCCGTGGCTGCATTTTTAGCAGATGTAATTTTATATAATATGGACAGAAAAATGGAAAATTATTGCAGTTTCTATGTGAGATATAGTGATGATATGTTGCTAATTTCAGAAAATCCAGACTTTGCTTTATCTCTTGTGGAAACAGAGTTAAATAAGTACGGACTGAAAGTTAATCCCCAAAAAGTGGAAGCTCTATATAAAGATAAATTTTTTACTTTTCTTGGATTTAAAATAAAAGGAGAGTTAATTACTCTTAGCAAAAATAGAGTAAAGAAATTTCAGAAGACAGTCGAGGGATGTACAATCAAGAGGAAAAATATCACAGCGGAACAAGCAAGGAAAAATGTAATGAGACGACTTTATTCGGGAGATTATAATTGGGCGACCAGCTGTTTTGGAATCATCAATTGTAAACCAGATATTCAAGAACTTAATAAATTTATCCTTGATTGTATCCGGGCTTGCAAAACTGAAAATAAGAAAATTGGAGGATTAGGTAGCGTTGATAACCTTCCAGATCGAACAATTCTTAGAGGCAAAGGAAAAAATGTCCGAGCCAACAGAGACAAAACAGAAGGATATATTAAAGAATATATTTCCGTTGGATGCTTGGTTGAGAATTATCAACGTTCCGCCCATTTATTTGAGGCGGTAGTCAGAGGAATTTTGTAAAAAAAATATAGGGAGTGAACCCCAAAAGTACAAGGTATCTACTATTACTTCAATAATGATCAAAAGTTCTGGAGATTTTCCCAGCATATCTGCTAGTTCAATCCCAGAGCTTATAGATCATAATATGAACAAAATAAAGAAATTCACCAAAGATATTGAGTACTCTTAGAAAGGATAAAGAATGACAGTATATGAGTTTTTATTAGAGGAAGTTGAACGAGGTCAAAATTTCAACATTGACCTCAAAAATAAATGCTTAAAAATTGGGAAACATAAGATTATTTCTGAGGGAAAGTTTAATGAAAATATAGAATTAATTTCCAACAGGAATGATGCTCCGTGGGAGATATTAAGAGAGTTATACCGAGAATTCAAGCATTCTTCGCCAGTAAAAAGGAAACTAGGGAATAACCCTTACTTTAAAGCTTTGCCTTATGAGGAGCTAGAGGAATACGATTTAGCTTTTGGGACAAATAGAAATTTGGCGCAAGCAAAGTTAGAGGGATACATATTATTAGCATCAATGCAAGGAATATTGACATGGCGTAACCCAGAACAGTGGTTTTGGAGAGATAATGAAGATAAAGATTTTATAATTTTAAAAGATTGGATTTAGAGAAGGAGAGAAAACTATGGTAAATAAAAAAGAAGTGAGAATGGAAGCATTAAAACAGGCTGGATTTAGTACGAATCGTTTTTCAATTGATTTGACTCTCCCAGAGGGAACAGATGCAAAACTATTAATTAATGGAAAAGAAATCCCTCTAGAGGACTATATTGAGAGAAAAATCGAAAGTGGAGAAAAGTTAGATGAAGTAGAAAATTTAATTTTGCAAAGTGGGTATGTGACCAATACTAAGATTCACAGAAGGTGGATTACAGCCCAAACATTCAGAATGTTAAATTGGACTTCTTATGATGGAAGAGGAAAAGGGTGGGATGCTTATTTGACCCTTTATAGAAATTGGGGATATTGCTTTAAGCAAACAATAGAGGAAATTAGAGTAATTTCAATTTTAGAAAAGCAAGATGCAGAAGCATTCGAAGAAAGAAGTTATTTCTTTAACAAAGAAGTTATAATTGCTCTTTGCACAGACTACATCCAGAGATTAGTAGACTATATAGAAAAGTGCAGAAAAATAAAAAAGCATTATTATAGAGGAGAAGAGTATTGCAAGACAAAAAGATGGGGAAACATTCTCCTCACAAACTTTTATGGAGAAATAGCAGAAATGTATATTCAGCTTAATAACATCAAACTGGCAGAGGATTTTTACAATTTGTACCTTGAGTTGAAAAAGTTCTTTGACAAATATTTTAATGCTCTACCTTATAGAACCCCACTTTGCAGGGAGTGGAAAGATGCTTACAAGGGTAGCGGGGCTTATTTTACTCTCAAAAATCTTGTAATGTTCCATGATGTGAAATTGACAGATTTTCACAATGGATGGAGATATACTGTTTCAGAAAGGAACGTACAATATTTACAGCATATCTTAAGAGAATATGACTGGGAGGGATGGAGGTTTCATTCCATGTTGAAAAAGGCTATTGCTGAAAATAACTTCGATTTAGCTAAAAGCATTGAAATAAATAAAAGAGTACAATAAGAAGAGATAAATAAAACCCTGAAGAGAGGGATTTTTTGTTAGATGCAGACAATTCAACTCATTCAGCAGGATATAATTAAATCTGAAGCAGAGGCTGCCTATCGAGCAGCCTCTACTCAGATTTAAACACACCTGGCATGAATTCGTATGAGTAAAATAAAGAAAACTCTTCATTTGCATACGACAAAAAAGATAGTAGAATCAATACTTTTAAGGAGTCAGCTTTGGCTCCTTTTTATTTTGAAAAAGTTGAAAGGAGAAAATATCTCGCATTTCAGAAGTGAAAAAAGAGAGAAAAAGCTTAACTGAGGATAGCGATGTAAAACCAATATATGAGACCACTAAGGAAGAGGAAAAATATATGCTTGACTTGGGAAGAGCTTTTCAGAAGGGAGATATAGAGGGAGTTATGTTTGCCGCAACAAATTTAAGATAATGGGGCGGGAATCCTCGGTTACTTGTATCTGAGATGAAAGCCCGATTATTCATAGTAGGCTTGGAACGAGCCGAACGGATACGCCTGTGGACATTGTGTAAGACTTAGCAATACTATTTTTTCGTATTAGCCAAGCAACGGTGGTTGAAACAGGAAGCTCGGTAACTTGTTGCCGAGTAGTTCACTGAATATCAAGAATGAATGTATTGCGGAATTAGAGAAGTTGACACTCCCCATGCCTAAAGGCAGGGGATTCTTACTACTTGCCACTGCACA
>CAYTNV010000043.1:0-11915 GCA_964439395.1 uncultured Blautia sp.
CCTACGGATTGATTGGAGAGGCAGCACATGAGTGGATCGGTGTGTCTATGTTTGTGTTATTTATACTGCATCACATATTGAACAACCACTGGAATCGTAACCTGTTCAAAGGCAAATATACAGCAATCCGAATATTACAGACGATACTTGTAATACTGGTTCTGTTTTCCATGCTCGGCTCCATGTTTAGCGGTATCATTCTTTCGCAACATATATTCCCATTTATTAGAATACGGGGCTGGCGTTCTTTTGCCCGCAATCTACATATGATTTCTGCCTATTGGGGATTTATTCTGATGTCACTGCATTTAGGGCTGCACTGGAACATGATGATGGGAATGGTAAGGAAATTTGTCAATCGCAAGTCTGTTACTCGAACATGGGTGCTTCGAGCGGTTGCGTTATTGATTGCGGGGTATGGTATTTATGCCTTCATTCGTCGAGGCATTGGACGTTACATGCTGATGATGGATCACTTTGTGTTTTTTGACTTCGATGAACCGATCATTTTCTTTATTGTGGATTATGTAGCGGTTATGGGATTATTCGTATTTATGGGACATTACCTAATCACGTTTTTAAGGAAAGAGCTTAGTAGAAAATAAGGTGGTGGTAGCATGGGAAATTAGCTGTATTGGATATATCGGAGAATGGCCGGCAGATTGCGGAAAAACTGTTCATTTTGCTTAATGACACGCATTGGATATAAATTTGATGCCAGAACATAAAAGACAAAATTAGGGCAACTTCAGAAAATTATGAGGATATACGGAGGACAAATTAGGGAATGGATTCGGTATGCTGTCATTGCCGTAATCTATACCTTTTCAGACTATTGCCGATAAAATCTGCATTGTAGTGGTCAAGCATTTTTGTAACACTTTGTTCGAAAAATTCACTACATGTTTCGTGCTTCAAATGGTGTCATCCAGTTATGATATGAATGCGGTCTAACATGGTTGTACCAGACAAATACATATTGTGCTACTGGATCATTCCCTGGGATTTACAAAAATCCACAAATTTCCATGAGGTAAACTGACGCCCCTGGTCACTGTGCAGAATCAAGCCCGAACCATTTACAGCCACAGAAAAACTGGCGTGACTTTTGCCACGCCAGTTTCATCGGAAATTTCATTTACTTCCTTATAAGCCTCCGCCTAACAACGACTTCCCTTTTTTGCCTTTTGAGCTTGCAAAGCAGGCTCTCATAAGTTAAATTATTCCTTTTCATTTAAAAGTTTATTTTTCAAGTCAAAAAGCGGCTTAGACAAATCAATATATACCTCCTGAGGATTCGCAAAACGTCTCGTCTCATCCCAAAGCGTATCTAACTCTCTCTTGCAGTAATCTTTAATATCCATCGTTTTAGGCGTCTCATAGACACATTTTCCCTTGATAAATACAGGAACTAAAAGTTCACGAAGTGTATAAGTTCCACCCTTAATTGTAAGTTTTTTCCATGTCGCCAACGGGTCAAAAATTTTCAAGTCTTTCGACTCCTCATACTCCTCATCCACAAGACAAATTAGGTCTGCTCGAATCTTGCCTGTCTCTTTATCATAAATACGATAAATCGTCTTATTGCCTGGATTTGTAATCTTTACTGGATTTTCGGAAATCTTAATCTTCGCTGTAAATTCTTCCTCATCTTCTTTTTTTACAGCTGCAAGCTTATATACACCACCAAAAGCTGGACAATCTGCGGAAGTAATCATATTCGTTCCAACACCCCAGGAAGTGATGGCAGCTCCCTGAGCACGTAAGCTCTCAATCAAGTACTCATCCAAATCACTGGAAGCAGAAATAATTGCATCCTCAAATCCTGCCTCATCTAGCATCTTTCTCGCTTTTTTAGAGAGATATGCAAGATCTCCACTATCCAAGCGAATGCCGTACATTTTAGACTTGACTCCTTTTTCTCTCATCTCCTGGAATACCCGAATGGCGTCTGGGACACCCTGTTTTAGTGTATCATAAGTATCCACAAGCAAAATACAGGCATCCGGATACATATCAGCGTAAGTTTTAAACGCTGTATACTCATCAGGAAAGCTCATAATCCAGCTATGAGCATGAGTTCCTTTTACTGGAATATCGAAAATCTTACCTGCTAATACATTAGAAGTCCCATCACATCCCGCAATAACCGCCGCTCTCGCTCCCAATGTGCCCGCATCTGGTCCCTGTGCTCTTCTAAGCCCAAATTCCATAATTCCACTGCCACCAGCCGCATACACAACTCTAGAAGCCTTTGTAGCAATTAAGCTTTGATGATTAATAATATTTAAAATTGCTGTCTCTACAAGCTGTGCCTCCATAATTGGAGCAATAACCTTTACAAGAGGCTCATTTGGAAATACAACCGTTCCCTCTGGAATCGCATAGATATCTCCACTAAAATGGAATCCTGCCAAATACTCTAAAAACTCCTCATCAAAAATTCCAAGAGTTCCCAAATATTCAATATCGTCATAGCTAAAACTAAGTCCCTTAATATAATCAATAACTTGCTCAAGCCCACAAGTAATCGCATATCCACTTCCCGATGGATTCTTGCGATAAAACATATCAAATACTACTGTCTCTGGATTTTTCTCCTTAAAATATCCCTGCATCATTGTTAACTCATATAAATCAGTGAGTAACGTTAAATTTGTTGTTGCCATGCTACGCATTTCCTTTCCTTGAAGGATAAATTATCTATCTTTTGTTGTCCTTCATTTTATTTTTTCTTCTCAAGATACTCCTCATTTAAATATCCACGTAAATCTGGATTATTTACAAGTTTTACCTCTACAAATGGAGCTGTAGAATCATCTATTACTATCACCTCAGTTTTATACTCTAGCTTTGTTATCGTATCTCCTGTCGCCTCTGGGGAAGTACGAAGAGATAATCCAGATTTTGCCTCCACAGTATAAACTTGTTCCGATTCCTCCTGCCCAATTTGTTCTTCTGTCTCGTACGTCGCGTCTTTCTTATCTTCTTTGCTGCTAGAACTAGGTGCATATTTTGGATCAGTTTTTAAGTCCTTTGGTAAATCCATCTCTGCATCCATATCATAAAATACAATATTCACAATCGGATCTTTACACAAAAAAATTACGATGCCGATAGCCAAAATAATTCCAAGTATAGTCAGTAATTTTTTTATACCCTTTCGCATCTTTTATCTCCCCTAGTTTTCTATTTAATACTGTATCTTTTAATAGTAGCACAGTTTAGAAAAAGCCTCAAGCATAAATCTTACATTTTTTCCTGTTCTGCTTATATTACAAATTTTCCCTTTATTCATAAAAATATACCTTATACAATAGGTCGCCTTAAACCTATTTTTTTATAGTAAAAAGGGACTATTTCTCATAACAAATCTGTTATTTTGAAATAGTCCCTTTTTGGAGAAGGTATTTTGTTACTTATTGGGTGTAGCAAAAACTATATAATGTATTGGGGGGGGTTACGAGTATTATAATAGCATGACATAGTACTTAAGTGTGCATAAAATTTCATTTTTTTTTAATTTTTTTTTGTGCAAAAAACTATTCGTTTTTTCTTTTTTTATGTAAATACGAAATTTGGTCTGTTATTTTTCACAAATAATTCATATTTTCATATAAATCAGACCTTTTCTGCGGTAAAATTAATTTAAGAAACCGTAAGAAAAAACTCCTCCAAACTGTATTTTAACAGTTCAAAGGAGTTTTTGATAATTTTTCTCTATAAGTCTGTATCATCTTCACTTCCTGAATGCCATGAAGGAATATCAATAACTTTTCGCTGTTCTTCAGAAGAAGAATCTAAGTCACTTGAATCTAATTCCAACTCATATCCATCCTGTTCATCCAAGATAGGCTCTGTGTCAGCTGGCTCACTATAGAAAATTGGCAAAAATAAGCTCTCAAACTCAGCTTGGTCAATTCTTTCTTTTGCAATTAATAATGCTGCACATCTATGCAAAATATCCTTATTATCCATCAAGATTTGCTTTGCATCCTCATAACATTCATCAACAATTCGTTTTACCTCTGAGTCAATTATAGTAGCAATTTCCTCTCCATAAGACTTTGAATGTCCAAGATCGCGACCTAAAAATACTTCTCCGCCATCGTCTTCCTCGTAGTTAATCAGTCCCAATTTATTAGACATTCCATACTCTGTGACCATAGCTCTTGCAAGTTTTGTCACCTGCTTAATATCTTGTGAAGCTCCAGTTGTAACTTTGTCTGCTCCAAATATAAGTTCCTCGGCAATACGCCCACCTAAAGAAACCTCTATTTCTTGATATAACTTTGCTTTGGTATAGAAAATATTATCATTTTCTGGAAGTGGCATTGTATATCCTGCTGCCCCTATTCCTGTTGGAATAATGGATACTGTATATACTGGTCCCATGTCTGGAAGCAGGTGAAATAAAATAGCATGCCCCGCCTCATGATACGCTGTAATTTGACGCTCTAATTCCGGAATTAAACGACTCTTCTTTTCTGTACCAATTCCAACTTTAATAAACGCCTTATCAATATCTTCTTTTTTGATAAATTTACGACCTTCTCTGGCGGCATAAATAGCAGATTCATTCATTAAATTTTCCAAATCTGCTCCGGCAAATCCCGCTGTTGTTCGAGCAATTTCTTGTAAATCTACATCTTCTGCCAACGGCTTTCCTTTGATGTGGACACCCAAAATTTCTTCTCTCCCTTTCACATCTGGACGCCCTACGGCAACTTTTCTATCAAAACGTCCTGGACGTAAAATAGCTGGGTCTAAAATATCCACACGGTTTGTAGCGGCCATAACAATAATTCCCTCATTTACACCAAATCCATCCATCTCTACTAATAATTGATTTAATGTCTGTTCTCTCTCGTCATGTCCTCCACCAAGACCCGTTCCTCTTCGTCTTGCCACAGCATCAATCTCATCAATAAAAATAATACAGGGAGAATTTCTCTTTGCATCCTCAAATAAATCTCTCACTCGAGACGCACCGACACCAACAAACATTTCCACAAAATCAGAACCAGAAATACTAAAGAAAGGTACACCAGCCTCTCCCGAAACTGCCTTTGCAAGCAACGTCTTACCCGTTCCTGGAGGCCCTACCAAAAGTACACCTTTTGGAATTCTAGCTCCTACACTTGTATACTTAGAAGGATCTTTTAAAAAATCTACTACTTCCTTTAATTCTTCTTTTTCTTCCTGAAGTCCTGCTACATTATCAAAAGTAATCTTTGTATTGAAATCCATATTTAATTTTGCCCGACTTTTTCCAAAATTCATCATTTTAGAATTCGTTCCTCCGCCACCCGACTGGCTCATGAACATATTCATGACAAAAATAATCAAAATGACCATGAGAATCATAGGAAAAATAGAACTAAATATCTGACTTTGTCTAGCAACATCTCTCATATGAATCGGCATTGCACTATTATATTGTCTTACTGTATCTTGGATTTCATTAACATTTGATACATAAAAACTCTTACTTGTTCCATCTTTTAAAGTAACACTCACTGTACCTGTCGGAACTTCCTGATTTTGTGATACATAAATTTCCGTCACTTTATCGTCCGCCAGATCCTGCTCAAATTGCTGTTGCGTATAAGTGACATTTTCCATATCATTTCTTTTATCTGTCACATACATAGCTAAAGCAATCACTGCGAAAATAAGAATATAAAATCCTATTCCGCTTTTAAAATATTTACCCAAAATTTCTCTCCTCTCATTAAGATTTTAGTTTAGAAACTAATTTATCACACCAATATAAGGCAGATTTCTATACTTTTGTGCATAGTCTAATCCATATCCTACTACAAACTCATCTGGTATGTCAAATCCTAAATAATCAATTTTTACTTCTGCTTCTCTTCTATCCGGTTTATTGAGAAGAGCACAAAGTTTCATACTCTTTGGATTTCTTTTTTCAAGTACTGGCATCAAATAAGATAATGTTTTTCCAGAATCGATAATATCTTCTACAATCAATACATCTTTACCCTCTAAAGCTTCATCTAAATCTTTTTGCAGCTTTACAATACCTGATGATGATTTTGCATTACCATAGCTAGATAATGACATAAAGTCAAAGGATACAGGAACTGTAATTCTTTTTGCTAACTCACACGCAAAAAACACTCCACCCTTTAAGATGCAAATCAAATGAATTTCTTTTCCTTCGTAATCTTTACTAATTTGTTCACCTAATTGTCTAATCTTTTCATTTACAACTTCTTCTGAAATTAATTCTTTAATCTTATCCTGCATTTAACTTCTTCCTTTCTTCTCCTCTATAAATGTATCATTGGGACAGCCTGTATAAGCAATATTTCCCTTGTCGTATCGGTCACTTTATAATACTCACTAATACGATTTCCCACAATCCATATAATATGACTTCCATCCGCTAAAAGCAAGATATTATCTCTGTCCTGTCTTGGAATTTTTTCATCAATGAGTAAGCGCTTTAAAGACTTTTTTTCTCCCCTTGTATTTATAATGAGATAGTCTCCCGCTCTTCGATGCCGGAGTACGACATTCGATTTTATTTTAGCATAATCAAAGTATTTCGTATATGTTTTTTTTGAAATTTCTTCACCAAAATACGCTCTTTTCTCTATAAAAAATTGAAATCCAACCTCTGGAAAGCTCTGTTCTCCCTCTTTCAATAAATATTCTTCTTCCTTCTTAACAATTCTCTCATTCTTTCTTGTCTGTATTACAATTTTTTCATATTCTCTTAATGCTTCTAAATGATATGGAAGAGTTATCTTTTTTCCTACCTCTTTTTCTATCAAAGAAAGCGCAGACATAATATGAACAGATGAAATATCCTTTTTAGCTTTAGCCATATCTTCTATCATATTTTTTATTAATTGCTTTTGTAAAAACAAATCCGCATCTCTTAGTGACTCAATTAAAATGCTCCTTTTATCCTCTTCTTTTTCTACTAATCTCTCAAACTCATTTTTCACTGTTCTTTGCAAAAAATCGACTGTCTCTTGCATTATTTCGCATGCTCTCGCCATATGTTCCACTGTTCTTGGATTTATCTGCTCAAGCCCCGGCAAAATCTCATGTCTCACTTTATTTCTCGCATAAATAATATCTTGATTCGTCTCGTCTTCCTGATAAAAAATCTCATTTTCAGATAAATACTGTTCAATCTCACCTCGAGTTACAAAAAGTAGCGGACGAATAATATCATCTCTTTTTGGGCGAATTCCCGCTAAACCTTCCATTCCACTTCCTCTGCAAAGATGTAAAACTAATGTCTCTGCCTGATCATTTTGATGATGGGCCACAGCAATTTTATTCGCATCTAATTTTTCTAATACTTCCCTAAAACATTGATATCTAATTTTTCTTCCAGCCTCCTCTTCTGATAATTTTTCTTGCTTAGAAATCTTTGGGATATCTCTCTCAAAACAAAAAAATGGAATCTTATATTTTCCACAAAATTCTCTCACATACTCCTCGTCTCTCTTTGCTGTTTCTTTTCGTATTCCGTGATTAATATGTACTCCATAAATTTTTATTTTTAGTTCATCTTTTAATGCTAATAAAATATGCACAAGGCAAATAGAATCTGCTCCTCCTGAGATTCCAACTACAATTTTATCTCCCTTTTGTACCAGTTCATATTTCATTATATTTTTCCTCACTCTATCAATTAACATTCTTTTGTTTTATTCCTTTCTCTGTTCACTCAACCAGGACAACTAAAATCATTGCATCATCTCTTAAACTCCCCTGACATTGCTTCCATAGTTGTTCCATTAAATAATCTGCTATTTGCTGTGGATTTGTCAAGTCTATTTTTTCAATCCAATCTATAAATTTCTCCTGTCCTCTATCAATATCGATGCTTTCCAAAACTCCATCTGTCACCATAATAAATAAATCATTGGGATATAGATTTCTCTCCACACAGTCAAATTCCACTCTATCTAATACTCCCGCTGGAAGAGTGGATGGAAAAATAACTTCAACTGACTTTTCCATCCTCCTCAAAAATGTCTGGGCTCCTCCAGTCTTAATAAAACGTCCTTTTGCTTCATAAGTATCGATGGAAAATAAATCTATTGTCGTATAGACTTCTCTGTCAAGTCCAAGGCTCACTACTGTATTCGCACATTTTACCGCTTCTTCCTCTCCAAATCCAGCCTCCAATAAAGTTTCTAATAACTCTAATATTTTTTTGCTTATCTCATTTGCTCTTATGCCACTTCCCATTCCATCCGCCGCTATAAAAACTTCTTTTCCAATCATTGGAGTAAAGATAGAAAAATTATCACCTGAGCTTAATAATTCCTCCTTTGGTTTGCTACTCACTCCCTTTTTTACTCGAAGCTTCGTGTCTTCCACAAAATGAAGCACAGCATAATTTTCTCCTAATAAAATTTTTGTCTCCCTGGCAGGTATCATCTTATATTTTGTAATTTTCCCAATAAATCTAGAAATTTTTTCTGTTGAAATTCTTCCTTGAAGAGACTTTGCAACTAAGTAAATTTCCATTCTTCCCTTTTTCGTCTCATATAATACTACCTTTTTTACTAAAACTCTATACCTCTTACAAAGTCTTATTAAGTCTTTTTCTAGACTTTTGCTTTCTTTCTCCTCCGACTGCAAATTGATATAAAAATTTTGTAAAATAGCTGTCATTTCTGACATCTGTTGCGCTAAAATAATTCGCATATCAATCATTCGGTTTGTCCAAGCTAGATTTTGCCTCGTAAGCTCATAATCTTTTTTTAATTCCCTAAGCATACTATTTAGTCGATCGCATCTTTGAATAAAAGAAGCTGGAACAGAATCCAATGTTAAAAATTGTTCTGTCTCTAATTTATCTACAATTCGATACGCCTCCCTATAAATAAGAGAAAATTCTCCTCCATAGCAATTATCATAATTATCGCATTGATCACAAACCTCTATCGCTGCCTTACTTAAAATTCTCTCAAATTCCTCTTTATTAATATAATTTCTCTTCTTTGGATTTTCTCTAAGCTCTCTCTCTATCTTTTCAAACGCATTTGAGAACTCTTTTATTTTATTAGCAGTTACCATCTGTGCTTCTCTTTGAATTCCATAATCTTTTCCCATTTCGACTCTCCCAACTATTTTTATAACTCTATCCATATCATGAATATATTTCTATTTTCTTTTAGGATTATACTCCAGTCGCTTCGTTCTTTCTGTCGAAGTGAGCAATAAAAAAAGAAGCTATCATGCAAATACATGATAGCTTCTTAAATTTTCTATTGAATACAATCTAGAACTTTGTAGTATTAATCTTGATACCAGGTCCCATTGTGGAGCTGATAACAACGCTTCTTAAATACTGTCCTTTTGCTGCAGCTGGTTTTGCTTTAATAATTGCATCCATTAACGTCTGGAAGTTGTCTGCGAGTTGTTCCTCTGTAAAGGAAACTTTTCCCAAAGGAACATGAATAATATTTGTTTTGTCTAAGCGGTACTCAATCTTACCAGCTTTAATATCATTGATGGCTTTTGTTACATCCATTGTAACTGTTCCAGCTTTAGGGTTAGGCATTAATCCTTTTGGTCCTAAGATACGTCCTAAACGACCAACGATACCCATCATGTCAGGTGTGGCAACGACAACATCGAAGTCTAACCATCCTTCTTTTTGAATTCTTGGAACGAGTTCTTCTCCTCCTACAAAATCAGCGCCTGCTGCCTGAGCTTCATCTAATTTAGCACCCTTAGCAAATACAAGTACTCTAACTTTTTTACCAGTTCCATGTGGTAATACTACAGCGCCACGTACTTGCTGATCAGCGTGACGTCCATCTACACCAAGTCTAATATGAGCTTCTACTGTCTCATCAAATTTTACAGTTGCAGTTTTCTTTACTAATGCTACTGCATCTGCTGGATCATATGTGATAGATCTATCAACTAATTTTGCAGATTCTAAATATCGTTTTCCTTTTTTCATTATAAAAACCTCCTGTGGTATTATCGGGAGACTTCCCTCCCACTAATTTGTGTTAACTCTTATTTACTCTACTACGATTCCCATGCTCTTTGCAGTTCCCTCGATCATGCTCATAGCTGCCTCGATGCTGCCTGCATTTAAATCTTTCATCTTAAGCTCTGCGATTTCTCTAATTTGGTCTTTAGAAACCTTAGCAACTTTTGTTCTATTAGGTACACCAGAACCAGATTTGATATTACATGCTTTCTTTAAAAGAACTGCTGCTGGTGGAGTTTTTGTAATGAAGCTAAAGCTTCTATCCTGATATACAGTAATAACAACTGGAATAATCATTCCATCTTTGTCCGCTGTTCTTGCATTGAACTCTTTTGTAAACTGTACAATGTTAACACCATGCTGTCCAAGTGCTGGACCTACCGGTGGAGCTGGTGTTGCCTTGCCTGCTGGAATTTGTAATTTAATATAACCTGTTACTTTTTTCGCCATGATAGCGCACCTCCTAATATTGTGGTAATTGCGGGATTGACCCTCCCACCGCCTGCCTTTTGCAAGCTTACTTGTTACTGTTTTCTAATATCTAAAAATCCTATCTCTACATCTGTAGCTCGACCAAACATTTCTACTTCAATCGTAACTGTTTGTTTGTTTTCATGAATTGCCTTTACGTTGCTGATTACTCCTACATATGGACCAGAAATGACCTCAATAGCATCTCCAACCTCAACGTCAATGATAATGTCTTGAATACTCTCTGTAATACCAAGATTATCCATCTCCTCCTGTGTCAGAGGAACAGGTTTGGAACCTGGACCGACAAATCCAGTCACACCTCTTGTATTGCGAATAACATACCACGTATCATCGTTCATATACATATGAATCAGAACATATCCTGGAAATAATTTTTGAGAGACATTTTTGCGAACGCCTCCAGTAATCTCCACTACTTCTTGAAGAGGTACAATTACTTCTAGAATTTGATCTTGTAGCTTTCTATTCTCGATTGTCTTCTCGATATTAGCTTTTACTTTGTTCTCGTATCCTGAATACGTATGCACAACGTACCAATGTAATCCTTCTTGATAATCATTTTCTTTTTCTTGCGGATTATTATTTAATTCTGACATATAATCACCTTTGCCTTTAGCGAATTAATAATTGTACTCCATACTGGAAAACCATATCCAGTATAGCAATGATAATACCCAAAACAATAGAAATAATAACGACAACTCCTGTTTCTTCTGCAACCTGCTCTTTTCCAGGCCAAATGATTTTCTTAAATTCAGATTGAAGGTTTTTAAACCATTTATTAGCCGAATTTTGCATTGTCTCCCTCCTATTAGCTATATGGGCAATTATTTTGTTTCCTTGTGCATTGTATGCTTTTTACAGAATCTACAATACTTCTTTGTCTCTAATCTCTCTGGATGATTTTTCTTTTCTTTTGTCATATTGTAATTACGCTGTTTACACTCTGTACATGCTAATGTAATTCTTACTCGCATCACTTCCACCTCCGTGTTAATTTATAAATTAGTCCTTAGCAAAAAAGAAGGCATTGTCTATCATCCTTTTTTGCTATGAAAATCTTTGCTTTTCATACCTTATCATGCGAACATATCCAAATATAAGGGAATAAAACGCAATATACCCAAATGGGTATTAAAAAATTAAGGCATAAAAAAAAGACCTCTTCCATCGCCACAATACTATATCACATTCCCCATACTTCGTCAATCATTTTTTTAGTTTTCTAAGTTTTTTTTAATTTTTCTATGGAAATTTTCGTTAATCTATTATATACTTTCTATTAATTAATTATAACTATACCTTTTCAGGCATCTCGTGATTCAGGCTCTTCGAGCGGGCGTGCTCTGCACGTATGGTTATACCTTTTCAGGCATCTCGTGATTCAGGCTCTTCGAGCGGGCGTGCTCTGCAC
>CAYTNV010000043.1:12015-19688 GCA_964439395.1 uncultured Blautia sp.
GTATGGTTATACCTTTTCAGGTATCTCGTGATTCAGGCTCTTCGAGCGGGCGTGCTCTGCACGTATGGTTATAAATTTATCATATTTCTAGAAAAACTTTGCAGAATAATTTATTTATATCAATTTTAAGAAACATTTTTTTGAAAGGAGATATTAACGTGAAAAAAGATTTTTTTAATTTTTTAAAACATAAACGAAAAAAATATGCAAAATTTATTTTTTGTTGTTCTCTCGTTTCTGTTATTACAGTCACTCAGTCTTTCCCTTCTCTCGCTTCTTCCACAGATGAATCTAACACTACTCAAACAGAAGATACTATTTCTTCTATTATAGATTCAGCAAAGAAATCGAATTCTTCATCTGGGACGACGACAGTATCGAAAACAGAAGAAACTATTTCCTCTGAAGATAATACTTTAAAATCAATATCATCGAAGACGGAAACTTCCACGAAAGATGAGGAAAATTCTAAAGAAAGTGATACAAGCTCAAAAGAAAATAAAGACTCTAAAGAAAATAATACAAACTCAAAAGAAGATAAGGACTCTAAGGAGAATACTTCAACTTCTAAAGAGGACAAAGATTCCACGGAGAGTGATTCAACTGCCAAAGAAGACAAGAATTCTAAGGAGAATGATTCAACTGCCGAAGAAAACAAGAATTCTAAGGAGAATGACTCAACTGCCAAAGAAGACAAGAATTCTAAGGAGAATGACTCAACTGTCAAAGAAGACAAGAATTCTAAGGAGAATGATTCAACTGCCGAAGAAGACAAGAATTCTAAGGAGAGTGATTCAACTGCCAAAGAAGACAAGAATTCCAATGACAGCGATGACACCTCCGAAAATAGTACAAGTTCTAAAGAAAATGACGCTACCTCTAAAGAGGACAAGGATTCTGAAGAAAATAATACTACTTCGGAATCTACCGTTGATTCGAGCACAACGGCAAACTCAACCGAAACACAAGCCTATGATACTATAGAAGATATCGAAATCGCCTCTGAAGATCCTTCCGAGTATGATGACAACGAATTACTTGTCCAGTTTAAGACAGATATCACTGAAAAAAAAGTACAAGAAATTGCAGAGGAACTTCCAAAAACAACCTTAAAATCCTACTCTGATGGAATTGCTGTTTTTACCGCAAAATCTAAGACAGTTATCGAGGAAGATATCTCTATTTTAAGTTCAATTCAAGAGGTTTCTATTATTCAACCAAACTATAAATACTCTTTTTCAAGTTCTGAGGAGGGAGAAGAAATAGACGAGCTAGAAGACATAATTTCTTCCTCTTCTCTTCCCAATGATACTTTTTTTAGTAAACAGTGGGGACTTTACAATAAAGACTCCTCTAATTCTGATATAACTCAAAGCTCCTCTTCTTCTAACAGGATTGATATTAATGTCTTAAGTGCTTGGCAAAATTTTCAATCTAATACCGAAGTAATCGTAGCTGTAATTGATACTGGTGTCGATTACCAACATAAAGATTTGAAAGACCATATGTGGTATAATAAAGCAGAACTTGACGGAATTGACGGCGTAGATGATGATAATAACGGATATAAAGATGATATATATGGATGGGATTTTTACAATGACGATGCCACTGTATGTCACTATTCAGGTACCACTGCCTCAAAAAAGGACAATGATAACCATGGAACACGCTGTGCAGGTATTATCGCAGCTACTGCTAATAATAATTTTGGTATCGCAGGTGTCGCCTCCAATGTAAACGTAAAAATCATGTCTCTAAAAACAGCAGGTGGCTCAAACGCTGAGGGAGATACCGCCAATATCATAAAAGCTATCAAATATGCCTCTTATAATGGAGCTAAAATTTGTAATGCGAGTTGGAACTGCGATAACGATGACCCTGCCTTAAAATTAGCAATTACTGAATCAAATATGTTATTTATTTGCTCCGCAGGTAACGGATATGGTACTAATACCGACTATGAACCAAGTTATCCAGCCTCCTATAATTTGACTAATATAGTAAGTGTTACATCGATTGACCCTGATGGTACCCTTTCATACTTTTCTAATTATGGCAAAAATACTGTATCTATGGCAGCTCCAGGCTCTAATATCTGTAGTACCATTGTCGGCAAGTATGGATATGATTCTGGAACATCTATGGCAACTCCATTTGTCACAGGAGTAGCTGCAATGCTATATGCCTATGATCCTACCTTATACCCTGCTAGAGCTAAAAATATACTTTTATCGTCGACAAGAACTCTATCTGCTCTCAAAAATAAGGTAGCAACAAATGGTATCATTGACGCCTCATTAGCAACATCTCAGGTACAGGGAAAAACTTATAAAGAGGATAAAACTCCTCCTACTATCACGCCTACTGTTATTCCTAGAAAAAATGGCGCTTATTTATCCGTGAGTGTAAAAGATAAAGGTGGCTCTTGTACCCGTGTCCGAAGATATGCTTACGGTAAACTTTCCACCTCTGCTTTTAAGAACGGAGAAAAAGGAAAAGCTCTCGCTCCTGGTTCAAAGCCATTTGTGACCAAGCAAGGATATTATACAATCTATGCACAAGATAATGCTGGAAATGAAATTGTGAAGGTTATAAAAGTAAGTTTTGATAAAACTGCTCCTTCCCTCTCTCTATCCTATAAAAAATCAGGAAAAAAATATAAAATTACTATAAAAGCATCTGATTCCGCCTCTGGTCTTAGTGAAGTTCGATATGCTAAATCAAAGCATACTGTCTCCTATATGAAATCGAAGGGAAAGAAATTAGGAGCTTTCAGTGGTAAAACAAAGACTATTACAGTCTCTTCAAAGGGTACTTATTCCTTCTACGCAAAGGATAAGGCAGGAAATGCAATTGTAAAGACTATAACAATTAAGTAAAAAGCAACAGAAAATATAGTATCATTATTATACTTTGTGAAACAGTGAAGACAAACGCAAAGAGTCCTGGAACCCTCTTTTGATTTAGAAACACGCTCAGAACCCCAAAGCTTCCGTAACGAAAATTGCTCCACTTCACTATCGTTTCTAAATCAAAAGAGGGTTCCAGGACTCTTCGCTGTGTATCGGCTAAACACGATAAAAATGATATAATATCGTTTTTAAAATAGAATATTACATTATCGTTTCTCAAAAATATATTTTCTGTTAAGCCATGACGATACTTTACAAAATCATAGATTATTGCTACGTTAAATAAATCTGTAAAACTTAGAAGAAAACAATAGAGGGGTGGAAAGAGAAAGAACGTTCTTCTGACGGATGGCGTCTCCTCCCAAAAAACATTCTACTTTGTCTATTTCAAAAAGTATACTTATTTAAACATATAGAGGATTCTTTAACTAATTATCAATATCACACTATGTATAAAACTTTTATACTAAATTTTTTTAATGATACTTTTTTGTTGTGGATACTTGGGATAATTTTTTTATAGTTATCCACATTATCCACATTTTATTGTGGATAACTTTTTAAATATGCTCTTTCCTCTGAAAACATCCCATCTTCTGTTTTTTCTAAATTTTACCTTTTTTTATATTATTTTCTATATTCCTAGTTTTCCGTTCTTGTCAAGAGTATTTTTCGGGAAAACAAAAAAAATTCTAAAAAATATTACGCTATATTTTACCTTGACATCCCCCCTATACCAATGATACTATAGATTTGTTTTCACACATTATATAGTGTTTATAATAACCTTTATTACTATATATTGTTATCTATTTTTATTAAAGAGGGGATGTTTCTCATGTACGATATGAGTCAAGTAAAAATCATAAAAAAAGATAATACAAAAGAAGTATTTAATGTTCAAAAGGTAGTGACCGCAGTCAATAAATCAGCCTACCGTGCTCTCGTTACTTTTACAGAAGAAGAATTGAAATTTATCTGTGATTATGTAGAAGAAAAGGCATATTCCTTACATACAAATGAAATTCATATTGCCCAGATGCATAATATCGTGGAGAGTGCTCTTGAGCAGACGAATCCTTCTGTTGCCAAAAGCTATAAGGACTATAGAAATTATAAACAAGACTTCGTTCAGATGCTAGATGAAGTATATAAAAAGAGCCAGTCCATTATGTATATTGGAGATAAGGAAAATAGTAATACTGACAGTGCTCTCGTATCTACAAAGCGAAGCCTTATTTTTAACGAATTAAATAAAGAGCTATATAAAAAGTTCTTCCTGACAACAGAAGAACTTCAGGCCTGTCGTGACGGATATATCTATATCCACGACATGTCCGCCAGAAGAGATACTATGAACTGCTGTCTTTTCGATGTAAAAAATGTTTTGAGTGGCGGATTTGAGATGGGCAATCTATGGTATAATGAGCCAAAATCTCTAGATGTCGCCTTTGACGTAATCGGAGATATTGTTTTAAGTGCAGCCAGTCAACAATATGGCGGTTTCACTGTACCTAGCATTGAATGTATACTAGAGCCTTATGCTGAGAAATCTTATCAAAAAGCAAAAAAGAAATATTTATCTCTCGGTCTTAGCAAAGAACTCGCAAAAAAAGAAGCTTTAAAGGATGTTCAATACGAATTTAATCAGGGCTTCCAAGGATTAGAATATAAGTTTAACAGCGTTTCTTCAAGCCGTGGCGACTACCCATTTATTACTGTAACTGCTGGAACTGGAACTGGATATTTTGCCAAGATGGCCACTATTTCCATGTTAAACGTAAGAAGAAAAGGACAAGGTAAAAAAGGGCATAAAAAACCTGTTCTTTTCCCTAAAATTGTATTTTTATATGACGAGAAGCTTCACGGTCCAGGTGGTGAACTTGAAGATGTCTTTGAAGCTGGTATCCGTTGCTCTGCCAAAACAATGTATCCAGATTGGCTTAGTTTAACAGGAGAAGGTTATATTTCTAGTATGTATAAAAAATACGGAGAAATTATTAGTCCTATGGGATGTCGTGCCTTTCTATCTCCATGGTATAAAAAAGGCGGCATGAAACCTGTCGATGAGAACGATACTCCAGTCTTTATTGGTCGTTTTAATATCGGTGTTGTAAGTCTTCATCTTCCAATGATCTATGCAAAATCTCAACAAGAAGGCAAAGATTTTTACGAAGTATTAGACTATTACCTTAATTTAATCCGTCAATTACATATTCGCACCTACGCTTATTTAGGAGAGATGAAAGCATCCACAAATCCTCTTGCCTACTGTGAGGGAGGCTTCTATGGAGGACATTTAGGCATTCATGATAAAATTAAGCCACTCTTAAAAACTGCGACTGCCTCCTTTGGTATCACAGCTTTTAACGAACTTCAACAACTTTATAATAAAAAATCACTCGTCCAAGACGGAGAATTCGCTCTTGAAGTCTTGAAATATATTAACAAGAAAGTGGATGAGTTCAAAAAAGAAGATGGAAATTTATATGCTATCTATGCAACTCCAGCGGAAAACCTATGTGGTCTTCAAGTAACACAGTTCCGCAAAAAATATGGAATTATTGAAAATGTATCAGACCGTGCCTATGTAAGCAACGGCTTTCACTGTCATGTTTCAGAAGATATCTCTCCTATCGAAAAACAGGATTTAGAATATCGTTTCTGGGAATTATCTAACGGCGGAAAAATCCAGTATGTAAAATATCCTATCGACTATAATTTAGATGCCATTAAAACTTTAGTTCGCCGCGCAATGAAAATGGGACTTTATGAGGGGGTAAATCTATCTCTTGCTTACTGTGACGACTGCGGTCATGAAGAACTCAGTATGGATGTCTGCCCAGAATGTGGCAGCCGCAACTTAACAAAAATTGACCGTATGAATGGCTATCTATCTTACTCTCGTGTAAAAGGTGACAGTCGATTAAACGACGCAAAAATGGAAGAAATCAAAGAAAGGAAGAGTATGTAATGCGCTACCATAATATAACAAAAGATGATATGTTAAATGGATGTGGACTTCGAGTTGTTTTGTGGGTATCAGGTTGTACTCATCAATGTCCAGGATGTCATAATCCTATTACATGGGATTTATGCGGTGGACTTCCTTTTGATCAAGAAGCCAAAGAAGAATTATTCGAAGCTCTATCAAAAGATTATATATCTGGTTTGACATTAAGTGGTGGAGATCCACTCCATCCTGCAAATCGTGAAGAAATCGGTAACCTTATTTATGAAGTAAAAAGACAATTTCCAGAAAAAAATATTTGGCTTTATACTGGCTTTCGCTGGGAACAAATAAGAGAGCTTTCCTTCCTTTCCATGGTAGATATTGTCGTAGATGGACGTTTTATCGAGGCAGCTAAAGACCCTATGCTTCATTGGAGAGGAAGCTCTAATCAAAGAATTATCGACGTAAAACAGACACTTCAAAATAATTCAGGCTATATTGTTTTATTGAAAGAAGAGACAGATAATGCCTTTGACACTTCAGCTAATTTTCATCAAACCAATATGCACTCACGAGTACCACTTATTTCCTATCCTTCAGATGGGCATACTTCACACGATAATGTATGGATTCCTCTCGACGAGATAAATGCTTGCTAACAAAAGGAGAATAAATATGAAACGCATCGCACAATTTCAAAAAGTCAGCTTAGAACAATTTACAAAAGATTGGTTGGATTTCGACTCTACTGCAACATCCGAAGACATAAAGTTACTCTATGAAGAGATTCAACTTCCTAAAAGAGCAACTAAAGGAAGTGCAGGATATGATATTTTTTCTCCGATCAGCTTCACTCTCGCACCGTCTGAGACAATTAAATTTCCAACTGGAATTCGAGTACAGATGGAGGAAAATTGGGTACTTCAGTGTTTTCCCCGAAGTGGATTAGGCTTTAAATACCGTCTTCAGTTGAATAATACGGTCGGTATTATTGACAGTGATTATTATTATTCTGATAATGAAGGGCATATTTTCGTCAAACTAACGAATGATTCTAATGAGGGAAAATCTGTCACAGTGGAGAAAAACACAGGTGTCGTTCAGGGAATTTTCATAGAATATGGCATTACAATAGATGATGATGCGACGGCAATCAGAAATGGTGGATTTGGAAGTACTACTAGATAGGAAAATGCTAAAAAAGAATAGGTTTTGAAAAAGATAGAATAGCAAATATTATATAGACAAAGAACGAAATTCAGATAGAAGATTAAGAAGAGATTAGAAAGATACGCCAAAAGGCAGAGGAAGTATATTGGCAAAACTCTATAAAATATCTTGTTATAGAAAAAAGGAACTTACCAAGTACGCCTTATATCCCCTATCTTTAGATATGGGGATATAAGGCGCTTAATATATAATGATGAAGCATAAACAACTTATACTTGTATTAGATATCGTTAAGTTGTATAATAAACATATGAAATACAAATCAAACAATAATGTAATCTATTCCTGTAAATATCATGTGGTATTTTGTCCAAAATATCGACGTTCCGTACTTATTGACGGAGTTGATTGTTGAAACTTGCGAACGTCTTAACATCGAAATGATGGAAATGGAGATAATGCCAGACCATGTTCCTCTACCAATGGAAGTAGACCCTCAATATAGAATTCACAAAGCCGTGAAACAGATAAAAGGTTATTCCTCTCGTATTTTAAGAGAAGAATTTATCAAAAAGAGTTCATACTTATGACTATGGGCGAGTATATCAATACCGTAAATAGTCTTGTTTCTGTTG
>CAYTNV010000044.1:0-19038 GCA_964439395.1 uncultured Blautia sp.
AATCATCCACATGCCACTTTCGACCATTATATGTAAATTCTCCTTCCTTTTTTTCTACGGTTTTTCCTGGCCAATTTCCTACATGCTGATGAGAGCCCGTCAGATTATTGAACAAAGTAGATTTTCCTGAATTTGGCTGCCCAAGCAGAGCAATCACTGGCTGTCTATCCTTCGCCATCTCACTCACCTTTCCTTTCTTCCAACAAGATTTTTTCACATTCTTTTCGATTCAATGCCACCATCGTGTCACGACTATAAATTAGCATAGGCTGCTTTCCCTCATTTCGCAGCACCTCTATGGAACATCCAACAGTCAATCCCATCGAAGTGACACGGCTTAAAAACCGACCGTCCCCCTTCAAAATCTGAATTCTACCCTTTGTTCCCGGAGACATTTCTGATAATTTTTTCATATTCTATCTACTCCTTTCCCTATTTCTCCTCCTATATTCAAGCGGGGTCTGACCCGTATATTTCTTGAATACATTTCCAAATTTCCCCTGATGAGCATATCCCACTTCCTCCGCCACATTTCCAACACTCATATCGGTCTCTCTTAAAAGACGACAGGCAAACTCCATTCTCTTTTGTCGAACATACTCAGAAATCGGACTTCCATAAACTACAGCAAAATATTTTTTCAAGGAGGAGGGACTAATTCCAACTTCCTTTGCCAATCTCTCCACCGTATAATCATGCTTTAAATCTCCAATAATTTTCTCATTAACTTCTTCTGCAATTTTCCTTTGTCCCTTTGTAATATAAACATTTTTTAGAGAAAAGGTATGACCACATCCAATTAAATATAAGAGTTGTAAGCTATAAAAACGAAAATCTTCCATTCTTCCATCTGCTTCTCTCAGCCGTCTTATCATAGTCCTCGCCAATATATCCCAATCCGTTGACACCTCGGCAATATAGCTTCCTTGATTATGCTCAATCAATTCCTCATATCGCCTTAATCCAATTCCCAATTCTTCCAATATGGACAACGGATTTTTAGTAAGCTCCTCTAGATTAAAAACAATCTCAAAACCCTCATATCTCTTCGTGGGATATCTAAAAATTTCTTTTGGCTGATTGCAGTCAATACTAAGCATACCAGGTCCCAGATAAACGTATTTTCCATTTTCCAAAAGCACTTCACATCTACCTGATGTACAGTAATTCAATTTTACAAAAGGATAATTTGTCGTCGCAATCTCACAGGGCAGACTACTCATACTGACATCATTGGCCCATATCGTAATGCCCTGCCACGGTCGACATAAATAAATAGTTCCTCGCTCTGTCTGGTATAGATACTCACACTGCTCCACACAATCTGATAATATCACTGTGTTCACATGGTATTTCTCTATCCATTCTGGTCGAAATGTATTTTCTTGCTCCACTTTCTTCACTCTTTCTTTACTTTTTGAGTTAGTTCAAACTAACACACATCGTATTATAACACTATAACAAAATTCGTTCTATACCCGTGCAGTTATTTTTGCTCCATCTGATATCGAATTTTTCCTTAACAATACAACCAATTACAACCAAAAATTTATGTATGAGAGTAAAAAGGCAACAGCGATTTTATAAACGAACCTCCAATCGTTAGACTTTTAGACCTAACTTTTTGAAATCATCTCATTATTCAAATCACTGCTGCCTTTTTATACCTTTATGTTTCCAACTTCCATCCGATAGCTTCTTTTCGTCCTAGAACGAAGTCTGCATAAATTCCCTTTTGTTCAATTAAGTTTTCGTGCTTGCCTTGCTGGACAATTTTTCCGTTATCCAATACTATAATCTGATCCGCATTCCTTACTGTTTTCAATCTATGTGCAATCATAATAATCGTCTTATCTGTCGTGAGAGCTTCAATCGCTTTTTGTAGCCTATCCTCATTCTCAGGGTCAATATTTGCAGTAGCTTCATCAAAAATAACAATAGGTGCATCTTTTAGCATCGCCCTCGCAATACTAATCCTCTGCTTTTCACCTCCCGAGAGAGAAGCACCGCCCTCACCAATCACTGTATCATATCCATCTGGCAAAGAATCGATAAAATCATCACAGCAGGCCTTTTTTGCCGCCGCCACAACTTCATCATGGGTGGCATCTGGCTTTCCAAACTTAATATTATTCTCGATCGTATCGGCAAAAAGATAGACATTTTGAAATACCATACTAATTTGCTCCATTAAAGATTCCAGCGTATACTCTTTTACATTCTTTCCGCCAATCTTCACCTTTCCTCCATCCACATCCCAGAATCTTGCAATCAAGTTACAAAGAGTTGTTTTTCCAGAGCCAGAAGGACCGATAATGGCGGTTGTTGTCTTATCTGAGATTTTTAAGGAAACTCCATGAAGAATTTCTTTTTGTCCGTAGGAAAAACTTACATTGTCAAATACAATATCATGCTGCTTTGGCTTAATCACACTTCCCCCCTCATCCATCTGTGGAATCTCATCAATCTGATTTGCATGATCAATAGCACTACTTGCCAGACGTAAAATTGCCATACCACTTCCTGCCGACTCAATCTGAGCAAATACTAAGAAAGATATAATAACGGTCATCATGGCATTGGCAAGAGACATACTGTTATTTAAATAAAAAGAAATAGCTGCCAAAATCATCAGAATACTAAATAAATGTAAAACTAATTCCTGTGCAATATTATAAGGAGTAAATAACTGCTCCACGGCCAGGTTACATCTACGATTTTCCTCCAATGCATCTCTCACCTTTTTATCTCCCTTTCCAGTCAGGTTAAAAGATTTAATGACAGTCATCCCCTGTATCTGCTCTAGCACCGCATTAACCATCTCTGCCGTCGAAGTCTGACGCTTTGGTGCCAGCACCTTTGTTTTTTTCTCCATGGCCGAAGTAATTAGCAAATATAAAATAGTACCTGCCACAACGATTAACCCAATACGCCAGTCAAATAAGAAAACCATACCTGTAAATACAATGGCATTAATAAATCCCCCCAACATTCCTACCAAAACCATAGGTGCTGTTGTCTCTACCTCGTCCAAAACCGTCGTTGTCACTCCAGTAATTTCACCCAAACTATTATTATTAAAATATCCCATAGGAACAGTTTTTAATTTATTTCCAATCTGAACTCTTTTATTTGCCGACATAAAATATCCAGCATGGGTCTGCTGAAGTTGCCCAAAATAATTGCACACAGCTCGACCGATAATGCTCCCAACAAGAAAACCAAGGGCAATCCAAGCAACATTATTTATATCACTCTCTCCAGTCAGAACAAGAATTACATAATAAATTGCTCCGACTTGAAACATATGAAAAATTGCATAGATAAAGCCTACTGCAATAGATTTATTAACGTTCTTTCGTTCCTCTCCAGCAAACTGCCAGATTTTTTTAAGCGCATTTAACATACTATATCACCATCCTTCACTCCGATATGTGCCTGCCACATAGAATAATACAGCAGACTTTCTCTTAATAGCTGTTCATGAGTTCCAGCAGAGTCAATCCTCCCATCCTTTACAACCACAATATTATCTGCATCCGTAATGGTCGATAAACGATGAGCAATAACTATGACTGTTTTCCCCTTAATCAGCTTTGCCACAGCTCTTTGAATCACTGCTTCATTTTCAGGATCAATATAAGCTGTCGCCTCATCTAATATTACGACAGGTGCATTTTTTAGCATCGCACGGGCAATGGCAATTCTTTGACGTTCTCCGCCTGAAAGGTGAGCACCACCTCCTCCGACTACTGTATCATAACCTTTTTCCAAGCCTCTAATAAAGTTATCACAACCAGCTGCCTTTGCCACAGCTTCTACCTCGTCATCTGTGGCATTTAGCCTACCCATACGGATATTTTCCCGAATAGAATCATCAAACAGATAATTATCCTGCGTCACAAAAGCGACCTGATCATAAAGCTGCGTAAGCGGAATTTCCCTTAGATTGTGACCTCCCATCGTAATTTGGCCTTCTTTTATATCCCAAAAACCCGCAATCAGCTTGGCAATAGTGGATTTACCACTTCCACTGGGTCCCACAAAGGCTGTCATAGTTCCCTCAGGAATTTTTAAACTGACATCATGCAAAATTTCCTTATCATCATGATATCCAAAGGAAACCTGTTCTAAACTAATATCTCTATTCGTAAACACGACTTTTTTATGTCCGTGTTGCTGCTCTTCACCGTCTAAAATCTCATCTACAGATCCTACAATCGTGCCGATGCGAGCAAGACTATCAACAAAATTCATTGCCGCCATCAAAGGTCCAGCGATACCCAGTGAAAGAATAATCGTAATAATAAAAGTTTCGATATTAAGACTGCCAGAATTATATAATATCCATCCTACTGGCAAAATCGTAATAAGTGTTGTAGGTGAAACTGCTTTCGAAACTGAAATAGGGAGTTGACAACTTTTCATCCAGTTATAAAAATATGCTGCGTTAGCCATTACTTTATCAGAAAATTTCGCATAAGAATTTTTTCCCTGATTAAACGCCTTGATTACCTCAATTCCACCGATATACTCTACAATCGTTGCATTCATGGATTGTGTAGTCTTTACGGACCCCTCATATTTACTGGCATAATCTTTCATCGCCGGCATCATAAAGCACATACCTACTGGAATAGAAACTAGAGACAAAAGCGCCATTCTCCAGTCCAGAATAAACAGGTAAATCAAAATACAAATAGGACCGAATAAATTGGACGTCATCTCAGGTAATAAATGCGCTAACGGTGTCTCCATACTCTCCACTTGATCTACAATAATTTGCTTAAGCTTACCACTTGGCGTATCCATAATCGTACCAAGAGGCATTTTGGGAAATTTATCAATGACACGCTCCCTAATGCTTTTCAAAATAGCAAAAGTTGCCTTATGTGATGTAGATAATGCCAGTGAATATAGACAAGCCCTTAAAATATAGCCTACCGTGGCAATGCCACACCAAGTCAGATAAAAAGACCATTCCTGATTCCCCTGTAATAGTGCAATAATAATCTGTGCCGCCGCATAGTAGGGTAACATCCCACCAAGCACACCAACTGCGGCCAAAATAATAGCAGAAATTAAACCACTATGTTCCTTTTTGCCAAGCTCCCATAAGCGAAGCATCGGATTTTGTTTTTCCATATGAATCCTCCTTTTATAAGTTGATTAATACCTAAGTTAGTCTTTACTAACTTGTGACTGTATTTTTAGGCTGTTTTCTTTCAAAAGAAACAGCCCTAAAACCATTATATAAACTTTATTATTTTTTATCTGGATAAAAGAAAGTATCAAATCCAGCTGCGTGATACCTTTCTAGCATTCCTATATATCTTCCTGCAGTTTCCCGATCCATCTTATGTCGAATTACCTCAAATATTCCCTCAAAATATGCCGTAGTTACAATATGCAAAAACTCTTCTGTCACATCTCCAGACCCTACGCCAGGACATCCCACTGTCTCCATGTATTTATACGTATACTCCACTTCAATACGAGTCAGTTCATCCACAAAATTTTGAAATTTCGTTCCGTAAGAAGCATCGAGTAAAAGGCGAAATTCATCAAAATGCGCATACATATAATCCAAAAGCACATCCATCTGCTCAAAACTATAATCATTTACCTGTTCTTTTTGTACCTCTGCATCGTAACTATGGAAGGTTTCTTGAACATTACAAAACATCTCAAGCAATCCCTTCACAACCGGCTTTACAATTGCCTCAAACAGACCTTCTTTATCTTTAAAACGGACATAAATGGAATTCGTACTAGTCTCCGCCTTTGATGCAATCGTACGCAAAGATGCATTTGTATAACCTTTATCAAGAAATTCCTGTTTTGCACATTCCAAAATACGCTCATAAACTCCTTCAATTTGTTTTGCCATATATTCATCTCCTTACCATTCATAACAGTGTTTCATAACTATGTTATGAATGGTAACATAAAAAATCCCTCTCGTCAAGAGGGATTCTTCAAAAATAATATTAACAAAATATTTTCTTACTTTTTTAAACTTTTTAAGAAAGCATAGTTTTTAAAATTGCAAAGATAAGAATATGCTTTTTGTTTGCCTAATTCTCACTCTTTTCTAGATTCATACCAAACTCATAATCATTTCCTGGAAGAATAATATTAAGTACGATACCTGCAATCGATGCAATTGCAAGTGCGGTCAATGTAATCGATGCAGCACCAATCTGCAAGGTCAAACCATTTCCAAATCCAAGTCCACATACAAAAATGACTCCAACAATAATCAAGTTACGAGATTTTGTTAAATCCACCTTGTTCTCCACCACATTTCGGACACCAATCGCAGAGATCATACCGTAAAGTATGAAACTAACACCACCGATAATCGACGTTGGCATTGTACTGATAATAGCTGATACCTTAGGAATGAAACTGATAATAATTGCAAATACGGCTGCAATGCGGATTACAAAAGGATCATAGACACGACTAATCTCCAATACTCCTGTATTCTCACCGTAAGTAGTATTCGCAGGACCACCAATCACCCCTGCAAGTAACGTTGCCACTCCGTCTCCCATCAGCGTACGATGAAGTCCTGGCTCTGCGAGGAAATTCTCACCAACCGTTGCTGAAATAGCAGACATATCACCGATATGCTCCATCATAGTCGCAATAGCAATCGGTGCCATGACAAGAATTGCCGTCAAATCAAATTTACAGATTTGGAACGGCGGTATTCCTACAATACTTGCAGAGGCTGTCGCTGAAAGATCAATAATTATAGAACCGTCTGGATTCGTGATACCACAGGCGTTCATAATCACTGCTATCGCATAAGAAATGACAACACCCATCAAAATTGGAATAATTTTAAACATTCCTCTTCCCCAAATATTAAATACAACAATGACTGCAAACGCTACTAATGCCAAAAACCAGTTAGTCGAGGCATTACCAATTGCGGAAGATGCCAAGCTTAAACCGATGCAGATAATTACTGGACCAGTCACAACTGGCGGCAAAAAACGCATAACACGCTTTACACCTACTAACCGGATAATCATAGCAAACACCAGATATAAAAATCCTGCTACTACAACACCACCGCAGGCATACGCAGCTTTTTCATTTGCTCCCATTCCCTCGTAAATTCCACTATTTAAATTTGCTACAGTAGAAAAACCTCCAAGAAATGCAAAGGACGATCCAAGAAATGCTGGAACTTTCATCTTCGCACATACATGGAAGAATAACGTCCCAATTCCAGCGCAAAACAGCGTCACCGATACAGTTAGTCCTTTTGTCAAAGATTCTCCACAGGCACTTTGGAAATAGTTATTTACGAGAATTGGCACAAGAATTGTTGCACCGAACATTGCAAACATATGTTGCAGTCCCAAAATCAACATTTTAGAAATACCTAATTTTTTTGCATCACGAATTGCTTCAGTTGAGTTTTCCATAATTTCCTCCTCTTTTTGTAATATATCCATAACTATTCCGAAATAGTTACGAATGCTCAAATTTTCCGCCTTTCATTATATCTTCTTATTATAGAACAATCAAGTAAATATTTATTTTTTATCACTTAGTTTATATCCTCCGCAAAGTAAACAAATATTTATTGAGCAATATATCGATGAAAAATTAAGAAGCTTCGACTAATTTTTCACTATAACTATTATATACTATAACTATTGCATATCAACGATTCATAACCTAAAGGTAATGGGTTTGTAGCGCCTATTAAACTGCAAAGAATACCTTTAGGGCAATTACTCTAGGTGGCTTTCAAAAAATAAACACTTCATTTTATTTTTCGCCAAATCTCATTTTTAAAAAATTTACTCTTCTTAATAATCTTCCATAAATTAACGTTATTTCATGTATGCAATAAACCATTTTACACATACTTTATGTATCTTAAATAAATTTTGGGTTGTGTAAGAAGTCTAATCAGACATACTAGAACTTACAATTTGCCATCGAATTCCTTAAACTATTATTTGTCAAACAATATGTTTTACATAACACGATTTAGTATAAATTTGACAAGGAGCGTCTCAAATAGATGAAAGAACAAGATTATGGTCATATTGAAATTAAACTGACTAAATTACTAAAAGAAAAAGGATTAAGTAAAAATAAATTATCTCATTCTGCAGAAATGCAACGCACACAGATTAATCATTACTGTAATAATCAAATTACAAGATTGGACACTGCCGTATTGGCAAGAATATGTACCGCACTCGACTGCAAAATCGAAGATTTATTGGAATTTATTCCTGGGGAGAAGGAATAAATTTATTTAAATTATCAATTTTTATGTTATGGAGGTGAATAATGAAAATTAAAAAAATTAGAAAATTTTCTTTTCTTTTCTCAACAATTTCATATATCATTACAATTTTATTATTCTTCATATGTAAAAAATTAGACATTATAAGTGGCCCTCTAATTTTTATTGCTAATTTTTTCCTTGTTATAGGAGTAGTGAGCGCAATAATACTAAATTTAACTTTTTATTTTAATTATTCTGAACCTTTATCTGAGGAAGAAATGGAAGAACTTTTAGAACTCATTGAAAGTAAATAATCTATATCTAATCTATGCCAAAATATAAAAAGAGCATTTACAATTTTATATTTTTGTAAACACCCTTTATCTATTCATATTTCATTTTTAATTGCCTATAAAATTTCTTCCGAAACTATTTCTACCTATATACCATTTGACTAAACTTCCCTCTCGTATTTTTCAAAACTTGTTTAAAGATTAGCGCTGTCCCCAAACTAAATGCTACCACTACTACTGCATACAAAAAATCATTAGAGATAATAACAATCTCTTTAAAGCCTCGAACAAATAATCCTTGCATTAAATAAAGCTCGTAGGAATTTTTTCCCCAGAATGTGAGAATCCTATAATCTTTTCCGCTCATACGCGAAGCTAAAAATCCCACTGTTGTACAAGCCAAAATAGAAGCTATAATTGCGCTTATCCGACTTATAATCTGGATTTCATCTTGAGCATTGAAAAACTTTTGTAAAATATATGTGCTTGCTCCAAATGTCGTCAAAATAAGTAATATAGTATTTACAAAATATATTTTTTTAGATTGAAAAATACGTTTTGCAAATACTTCTTCTCTCGATGCAGTAAACATTCCAAACGGAAAAGCAAGTGTGGATACATACCAGTATGTATCCATCTCTTTTTGATACGCAAACCAGATAAATGCAAGCGTTGTCAAAAATACAAGAAGCTCTCCATATTTTCTTGAAATTATAAATGCAAAATAAAATGCAATATATAAAGCGATAATCTCAAATACAAACCAAGAGAAACTAGCAATTGTGCGAATTCCAATCATGGAAGTTAAAATTACTTTTAGAGAGTACGTAATTCCGAAACAATATCTTACCCCAATATAAATTGCAGATACTACTAAAAATGGAATATAAAGCTTTGAGATAGATTTTGCTAAAAATCCATCTAAATATTGTTCTTTTTTTAATAAAGACTTCCGAACTCCATAGCCTGAAATCCAGAAAAATGCCGCCACAAAAAGATATCCAATATGGACAGGATATATTGTCTCTGAGTTGCTCACAAATTCTAAAATATGATGAGTCAAAATACAAAGTGCCAAACCACCTTTAATCATCGTTGAATTTTCTTTTGTCATGAATGTGCTATCATGATTCATAAAAATTTACTCCTCCTTGATATACTTGGCATATACTTTACTAAAAATTTTTGATGAATTTTTGATCATTTTTTGATAAATTTATGTCTCACTGCTTAAAAATGGCCTTTTCAGTAAAATATATGAGTGACAAATTTTCTAAATTCTTAAAAATTAATAGGATTTCATCCACTCAATGGACTATTCTAGCACTTCTATCATTGAAAAAAAAGAGAAAAATATAACAAAAAATATCGTATTCAGACTAAAATTTTTACATGAATACGATACTTCTTCTTTTATAAATTCTCTTGGCAAAATTGTTTTAGTTTTTCTGCGGTTTCTACCTCATCTTCTCCCTCTATCGTAAATACAATATTAGATCCTTGATTTGCTCTTAACCTAAATAAGGAAATAATATCTGAGGCATTTACTCGTATCCCATCGTATTCAATCATAATTTTACTTTTATATTTTCTCGCTTCTTGTGATAGTATTGTCGCAGGTCTTGCGTGAATTCCCTCTGGGGATTGTACCACATGTCTAAATGTTTTCATAACTTTTCTTCTCCCATCCATCAAAACTATTTATGCCACCCAGCAGACTGTTCATTTGGCATCTATCATAAAACAGTCTCTCTATTTTTTTGCTGCAAACTCCTTATCTCCTTTGTTATCCTCTTCGCAAAATGAAATACTTGTCGGAAAGCATAGCTTTTTGTGCGGACTGAATTAGAAATCATCATAATTTCAACAGGTTTCTTTTTATTTTTCATGGAAATACTCACTTTTAAAGAGTCAATAATCTCATCTTCCCTTCCCTCTACTTTTCCCTCTAATTCTTCCACTGTGAGAGCAGGATGACATATAATTTCACATCCAATTATATTTTTTATATCATAAAAATCAGGAGCCGATACTTTTTTGGCTGTCATGCGATTATTTAAAATACAAATTTTATTATTTTTTTCATCTACTAATAAATAATTTCCGATTCTGCCTGTAATTTCAAATTTCTCGTCAATTTCCTTTTCATTATGACATAATTTTTTAATTTCAGAAAGATTTTTTTGAGTAATCGTCTCAGTAAAATTTCGACTTGCTTTTTTATAACATTCTTTACAAATATATCCATCTGCATACTTAAATTTTTTTAACATTCCAAGTGGGCTTTGACATACATCGCATGTTTTCATTGTATCCTCCTAATCATCTATCTAAAATTATAGTTTCCAGTATTTTTAATTTTATACCTTATACATTGAATAATACCTATGTCCAAATCCTCTTTTAAAGCTATTTCTTATAGTTTCCATCTATCTGGCACTATTATTTTTTTACTTTTTGGTTCTATCTGGTACTATGAAATTCCTCTCGTTTGGTTCTTTTAAGAAAGATTACTTTTGCTTATACTGTACCCATGCATTTCGATAAAGTAAATTTCAGAATATCTATCTAAACTTCATTTTTTTCTGAATTATTCGAAGGCAGAGTTCTTGAATACAAAACTGACGTACCTACGAGCGCAGATAGCACTGTAGATGAAAGTTATTAAAGTACTGTGTTAAACAAAACTCGCTATATCGCAGTTATTCATCCTAAATGAATTGCTGTTTTAAATAATTTATATTTTTTAATTAGGAGGAACTTAAAATGGAAAACAGATATGAATTAAATAAACAATTAGCACAGATGTTAAAAGGCGGAGTTATCATGGATGTGACAACTCCTGAACAGGCCAAGATTGCGGAAGCAGCCGGTGCATGTGCCGTTATGGCTCTTGAGCGTATTCCAGCTGATATTAGAGCAGCAGGCGGTGTATCTAGAATGAGCGACCCTAAGATGATTGAAGGAATTCAAAACGCTGTATCCATCCCTGTTATGGCAAAATGCCGTATCGGTCATTTTGTAGAAGCTCAGATTCTTGAGGCTATTGAGATTGACTATATCGATGAGAGTGAAGTTCTCTCTCCAGCCGATGATGTCTATCATATTAATAAAAGAAACTTTAAAGTACCATTTGTCTGCGGAGCAAAAGACCTCGGAGAAGCATTAAGAAGAATTAATGAGGGGGCTTCTATGATTCGTACAAAGGGAGAACCTGGAACTGGAGATATTATTCAGGCAGTGCGACATATGAGAATGATGAATAGTGAGATTGCCAAAATCACAAGTATGCGTGAGGACGAATTATTTGAAGAGGCAAAGAGACTCCAAGTTCCTTACGATTTAGTGGAATATGTACATGAAAACGGAAAACTTCCTGTTGTTAACTTTGCAGCCAGCGGTGTTGCCACTCCTGCTGACGCAGCTTTAATGATGCAGCTTGGAGCGGAGGGTGTTTTTGTTGGATCTGGAATCTTCAAATCTGGCAATCCTGAAAAGAGAGCAAATGCCATCGTAAAAGCTGTGACAAACTTCACAGACGCTAAAATGATTGCAGAGCTCTCCAAAAACTTAGGAGAAGCCATGGTTGGAATCAACGAGCAAGAAATCGCTCTATTAATGGCTGAGAGAGGAAAATAGGAGAAAGGACTAGATAAAAATGAAAATTGCAGTACTAGCTGTACAGGGTGCTTTTATCGAACATGAAAAAATATTAGAAAACCTCGGTGCTTCTTGTATCGAGCTAAGACAGGAATCCGACCTTGAACAAAAATACGATGGCATCATTCTCCCTGGCGGCGAGAGCACTGTTCAGGGAAAACTCTTAAAAGAATTAAATATGTTTTCTACAATCAAAACTCAGATTGAACAGGGAATGCCTGTACTCGCAACCTGCGCTGGAATGATTCTACTCGCAGATCAAATCGAGGATCAGGAGAACTCTTATTTTGGAACAATCCCGATGACTGTACGACGAAACGCGTACGGTCGTCAGCTCGGAAGTTTCCACGTAAATGCTGATTTAAGAGGAATTGGCACAATTCCTATGACTTTTATCCGAGCTCCGTTTGCAACAGAGGTTGGAGATGGTGTGGAAATTCTCTCCACGCTAGAAAATCGCATTGTAGCTTTGCGCTATCAAAAACAGATAGCACTTGCTTTTCATCCTGAGCTCGACAACGATACAAAAATTCACGAAACTTTTTTATCTTTATGTAAATAGAAGCAAATTTTAAGGGAGATAGCGTATAAGTAACCTATATTTTACTGATACATTATCTCCCTTTTTCCTTTTTTCCACTTCTTAATTCTTAATATAAGATTCTCTTAATAAACGACTCATTCACTTGTCGCTAAGTAGTTCACATCAATGGTCTTTCATCTCGAATATAAACAATCGAGAATTCCACTCATTGACTTAAAAAATAAAATCTTACGCTCCATATCATACTTGTATTTCTTTAAAAATATTTTTATGCTTTAATTTACGTATTTTTTCAATTCATTCAGTCTCATTTGAAACATTTCGGCTTCTTTTTTCATATCTTTAAATTTGCTCATATCCATCTCATATACTTGTCTAAGACCAATACATTTTACAGCCTCAATTGCCGCTTCTCTCTGCGATAAAATTCTTGGTCGGACAGTCTGACATCTGGCTCCGTCTATATTATCGTAAGATAAAAAGCACTGATTAAAATCCATGACTGGATACAAACATATATATTCATTATTGCTATTATCAACCAAAAATCCCCAATTTTCTGGATGTCGATCTGTATTTCCTGTCAAATAATCCAATATATTCATACCATAATATGTCTCTGGATCAATTTCTTTGCAAACTTCAACTGTATCCAAATCATGATTACATGCATACACATCAAATGCCATCTTAGACACAATGGAATATTCCTTTGATGTTATAATCTTACTTTGTGTAACCGTCTCACCATCATATATATATTTTAAATATTTAACTTGGCGTACATCAAAACATTGACAAATTTCACTTGCCAATAATTCTCTTTTAACTGCATCCTCTCCACCATCTTTTAATAATCTCAATCCATCTTCCTCTCTAATCCAAGCCTTCGGAAAACAGCCTTTTGTAGATAAATCTGGTGCTAATTCTTTGTTTGTTACAGTCATCTGGCGTCCTCTAAGGGAAAGCTCTACAATAGCATCATTTAAGGGATTATCATACAAATTTAATTTTTCAAAACTAATTTCTTCTCCAAATTTTCTTACCCAGTACACATCCGTTAAGGAAACACAGTGATATGATAACGAAATATTGGCTCTATCTTTATCTGTGATGGCTTGTGCGACTCCTATACTATTTAATATTTCTTTTGCATATTTTCTATCTAATGATAACACCCTTGAGGCACACCAATGATTAAAATTATTTAAATTATTAATCAAAATATCTATATCGTTTTCGTCGTCTTGCTCTAAATATAAATCATATGGCATAAACTTTTCTGCCAAAATTTCAGCTTTTCCATTTGATGAAATTTTGACGACAATTCTATCCATATGCATGATTTCAAAAATGTCTCTTTTCCTTTTCCTTGAAATCCTGTCATTGCCTAACCTTAAACCAATTTGCACTTCCATCACCTCATTATTCGAAAATTTCTCACTTTGCCGATAAAAATATAAAGCTTCTTTCATTAAATATGGAGATATAAGCAACTATTGCCAAATCCCTTTTGTTTGTATTATGACCAAAAACTAAATTTTAACTTTTCCATTTCCCCCATATCAATTAATCGCAAATTTTCTTTGTAGCTACATTCTAGCAAGCATGAAAAAGAAAGTCAATAAATATTCTCAGTGAAGCACAGAATTTCCAAAATATTCCATCATATTACATGCATGGAAATTTTATTTTACAATCATATCCCCCTTCTTCTTTCTCGCAAAAAAGAAGCTCTCCACCGTGTACTTCCACAATCTGCTTTGTCAATCTCAAACCCATAATATGTACCTTTTTTTTACTTTCTTCGATTTCACTCTCTTTTCTCCTATTCTGTTCTCTTTTTTCCTCCCTCTTCTCTCTTATCACTCTTCCTTGCCTTCTCATTTTTTTTCTATTTTTCATTTTCTCTTCTTCTAAAATTTTTACTACTATATCTGGAATTCCTGGCCCACTGTCTAAAAATGTATAATAGATATCCTCATTTTCCAAGTTTAATCTCGCCCTTATCATGCACCCATCACTATTATGCCTGATACTATTTCCTAAAATATTGCGAATTGCTCTTTTTATTAGCTTTTCGTCAACCAAAATTTTACTCTGTTCTGCCTCCTTTGAAATCTGAATTTCTATCTCATATTTCTCATCCAATCCACTATTATAAATATCTGCCACAGATTCTCGAAGAATCTTTGCAGGCTCACATTCCACCAAAGAAAGTGGTGTCTCATTATAAGTAAGCTTGGAAGTCAAGTTTAAATCTTCTATTAATTGCTTTATAATCATTGCCTGTCGATAGATGGACGTTGCCATCTCCCGCTCTTGCTCTATTTTCTCATTCCTCTTCCTGTCCTGTCCATCCTCCTCGCTTATATTTTCATCTTTACTCATCAATCTCTCTGAATATCCCATAATTAAGGTAAGTGGAGTCCTAATATCATGAGACACTCCCGCAATCCACTCTGTTCTTGCCTGATCTCTCTTTGCCAATTTTCTATCTTGTTCCTTTAAAATCTCTGAGGTAATATTTATTTTCTTTGCCAAATCACTTGCGATTCCTCTCTCTCTTAGGTGAATTGGCTCCTTCCTGGAGAGTGCCTCAATACCCTGAGAAATTGGCTTTAATGACCAATAAAAACGATAGCCAAGCGTCAAAATAAATACAATAATTACAGTTAAATTTGCTATCAAAAGTAATTTTATATATCTAGGAAATTTTTTTATTGCATTTACTGTAGAATATAAATTTAGTACAGTATATGAGTCTTTTGGATAGGCATATACACATAAAAGGTCTCCATTTTTCCAAACTCGGACAGGATAATCACAAAGATACCATCTGGAAAAAGTAGCCACATCGGACAAGCTATATTTAAGTGGAATTTCTTCTGGAAGCTTCCATTTCCACACTATATCTCCCTGTTGATTTAACGCCATTGCCCAGACAAATTTTGTCTCCCCCAAAATTTTTTTTCCTTTTTTTGATAAATGGTATTTTCCTTCTTTTTTTGCTTTTTCCTCTTTCGATTGTGATAATTCATTTCCAATGGACTCCATCGCAACTCGAATATTTCCATTATAAGATAATCCATCTTCTTCCATGACAGAACGATAGCCTAAATAACCGAATACCACTATATTACTAAATAAAATAATTAAAATCATGACTCCCGCTGTGATAGAATACCTAGAAATAATTTTTATCAAGCCTTTCATAAATTCATATCAAAAGATATTGCATAACACAATACTCTTCTTCTCCTTTCTATATAAATAATTTTTCCTGTTTTCCAACTACTATTTTATATTATTTTCGCATCATTTTATATCATTCTTATTTTGCCAGCCTATATCCTAATCCTCGCGCGGTAAGTAAAAACTTTGGCTTGGAAGGTTCCTCCTCAATTTTCTCCCTCAAATGCCTAATATGTACCATTAATGTATTTTCATATCCATAATAAGAATCTTGCCATGCTACCTGACAGAGTGCATCAAAGGTAACAATTCGCCCTCTGTTTTCATATAATTTCTTTAATAAAATCAGCTCTTTCGCTGTAAAAGAAATGCTTCCATTTTCCTTATCTGTCACAGTCGCCTCCGCAAAAGAAATCCATTTTTTCCCAAGATAAAAGCCATCATCTTCTTTTCTTTTTTCTTGAACACAACCATTTTCTAGATTCACACCAAAATAGCTTCTTCTTAAAATGGCATTTATGCGAAGCACAAGCTCCTGCGCCAAAAACGGCTTTGTCATATAATCATCTGCTCCAAGTCCTAGACCAAAGAGACGGTCATTATCCTCATCCTTCGCCGATAAAAATAAAATAGGGATTTGAGATTCCTCCCTAATTCTCCTAAAAAGATAAAAGCCGTCACCGTCTGGCAACATAATATCTAGTACTGCCAAATCTGGCTTTTCGTTTTGAAAACATTTTATCGCAGTTTTTACACAGTCTGCCGTGACAATATTTTCGTAACCATTTCGCTTTAGGGTATCTTTTATCATTTTTAGTAATTCCTGATTGTCGTCTACGAGTAAGATTTTTCGATTGAAAGGATTCATATTTTTGCCTCCTAGTTTGTTTTATATTTATTTTTAACTTTATTTTTTCATACTATCACTTTTATTATGCGAATCCAATTATATATTATTATATCGTATTGCTTTGTTAACTTCCATGATTTCAAAAATCTTTAAGGTAAATTTAAGGTCATCTTAAGTCTAATCTAAGTTACTCCTGCTATGATACTTTTGAAAGGAGAGGATAGTTTTGAAATATATTATCACAACAAAAGCATTAACAAAAAAATATAACGATAAAACCGTCGTAGATCACCTCGACTTAAAAATACCAGAAGGCAGTATCTACGGCTTCCTAGGGCCAAACGGAGCTGGAAAATCTACTACTATGAAAATGCTTCTCGGGCTTGTGAAGCCAAGTTTTGGATATATGTCCATTTTTGAGAAAGAAGTGACAGAAAAAAATCGACTGACTATTCTGAAAGATACTGGCTCTTTAATTGAGTCTCCCGCCTACTATAGCCATCTAAGTGGGAAAGAAAATTTACAAATCATTTGTAAACTAAAAAACGTGACAGAGCGTGACATTAATCGCGTACTTAGTCTCGTGAGAATGGAAAATCAGCAAAATAAAAAAGTGGGACAGTACTCGCTCGGTATGAAGCAGCGTCTCGCTCTCGCCGCCGCCCTTCTTGGCAGTCCAAAGCTACTTTTTTTGGATGAACCGACCAACGGACTTGACCCAGCGGGAATTTTGGAAATGAGAGAATTAATTCGCTCCCTACCAAATCACGGCATCACTGTCTTTGTGTCCAGTCACCTCTTATCTGAGATTGACCAGATGGCAACCGATGTCGGCATTATTGACAACGGAAAACTAATTTTTCAAGATAGCTTATTAGAACTCCACGAGCAAAGTGGCACAAAAATACTTTTAAAAACACAAAATGACCAAGTGGCTTGGAAATTGCTCTCCTCCCACCATCTTCCTATTAGACAGGAAGAAAATAGAATTTATCTGGACAGTTTTAAGGAGAAGGAAATCATAAGAGCCGTTAAACTCTGTGTGGAGCACGATATCGGCATTTTAAGAATTGAGGAAGAACAGCGCAGCTTAGAGGATATTTTCCTAAATTTAACTGGAAGGCAGGTGAGCCTATGAGTACATCCCCATCTTTTTTCACACAATTTATCATCGAACAAAAAAAGCAGCGACATAAAAGCCATTTTATTTTTGTATTATTTTTTATCGGTGTTCAATTTTTATGGGCGTTTTATGTTCAAAGACCAACCGACTATAACGATTTGACTCAAGGATATCTAAGCTGTTTTCGCTTCTTCCCTGTAATTAATACAATTTTATATCCTATTTTTATCGCTGTTATGGCAAGTCGGCTCTGTGATATGGAGGTAAAAGGAGATACGTTAAAACTTTTATACACTCTGCAAAAAAAGAGTAGTTTTTACGACTGTAAATATTTAAGCAGCTTACTTCCAATCTTGTTTACGATTTTAACAGAAGCTTTTTTTATTGTACTTACGGGACAGTATTATCATTTTAAAGATACATTGTCGATTGCTATGCTTTTTGAACTTATTTTATCGACTTTCCTCGTAAGTTGTGCATTGCTTAGTATTCAGCAGGTTTTATCCTTGCTCTCTCAAAATCAAATTTTACCGTTGCTTGTGGGACTACTTGGTTCTTTTTTAGGACTCTTCTCCTTATTTTTTCCGACAAGCTTTGCGAGACTTGTACTTTTTGGATATTTCTGCGCATTTTTTAAGTTAGAAAACGACTGGGATAAAAAAACTCGTATTATTACTTATTATTATAAGGGATTTGATTGGAAACTTCTCTTTGTCTTTCTTCTCTTTACTATCGTCCTCTATGTTTTCTGTCGATGGTTGACGTTAAAAAAAGAAGTATAGGCTATGAGACCACAAGATTCTTCTCACCACCTAAAAGCAGTGTTTTTCCATCTATAACCAATACAAAATTTTTCATTATGAAATAATAATAGATAAAATTGCAAAAAAATATAGGTTTTGAAACAGTGAGAGCGAACGCCGAGAGAGCAAGCAGATATATGCTCCACAAATACGTTCGTTCCCACGATTTTTCGCTGCGGAAGCTTTGAGGTTCTGAGCATGTCCAAGCGAAGTGAGTTTGCAATGAACCTCATAAATAGGCAGAGTAGCAAAAGTGGCGGGAACGCAACGTGTTGGAAAGGGAAAGAACGGTCTTCTGACGGAT
>CAYTNV010000045.1:0-17995 GCA_964439395.1 uncultured Blautia sp.
CCCTGCCTGTTTTGGTCATTCCGATACTGCTGGGCCTGATCCCGGTGCTGCTGCTGTAATAGCAACTGTTGCAGAACCAAGAGCGATACGCATCAATGCTGCAATAACAAATGGAAGTAAAATTGCTGGTAATGGCAATAACATAACCGCTTCACCGAGCGCATTACCTACACCGCTCACTTTAATTACGTTACCTAAAGAACCGCCAGCACCCGTAATTAACATAATAATACCTGTGCTCTTAATAGAGTCATCCATGATAGCAAGAACTTCTTTTGTATCATCCTTTGCCATAAGACCATAAATTGCAAGTAATGTACCAATTGCAAGAGAAATAATTGGAGCACCGAGGAATGCCAAAATAGGGTTCTCAAATCCAGCCATGTCTGCAATTGTATTTGCCAAGATAAGTACTAATGGAACGATAATTGGAGCCATAGACATCAAAAGACCTGGAAGTTTTTTCTCGCCAATCATATCGTCTAACTGTTCCATAGATTTAATATACTCTTCTTTGAATTCCTTTCTATCAAAGCCGCCATCATCTGTTGGAACTTGATAAATTTTCTTTCCAATCCATTTACAGTAAAATACTGCAATAATAAGCATTGGAATAGAAATTAAAGAACCAAAAATAATCATCTGTCCAACATCAACGCCTAACATACTAGCTGCAGTTGTAGGACCTGGTGTAGGAGGTACTAAACAGTGTGTAAGCTGAAGACCTGCCGCCATAGCAAGCGCTAAGCCAATTAAAGATTTACCTGTTACTTTGGAAATCGCTTTACACAAAGGTGCAAAGATAACAATTGCAGAATCCGCAAATACTGGGATAGCGATAAACCATCCTGTAATTGCTAACGCCCATTCCTCTTTCTTCTTTCCGACTGCCTTAATAAAGGAATACGCCATCTGCTCAGCAGCTCCCGATTTTTCAAGGATACCGCCCATCATAACACCTAGACCGATAATAATACCAGTACTTTTTAATGTATTACCAAAACCGTCTTGAATTGCTGTTACTAAACCTGTTACTTCAGTTCCATCAGCTAACGTTTGAGTTACAAGCGGCATACCTCCAATTATGCCTGTAATACAGCTTGCAACCATTAATGCAATAAATGTGTGAACTTTTGTCTTTGATACTAAAACTACCATAATAACGATACCAAGTATCAAACCAATCATCATACGCGTTGACTCACTCATAAATATCCTCCCTATACTTGAGTTCATATCTGCTTCTGCCTGAGAAGCAGATAAATCCAATTCCTATGAAAGAGCCATAACATGGCTTTTAACTTTCATATATGATGTTTCTTTAGAGCCTTATATCCTCTACTATAAAAACTCTCTTATCTTTTAGTTAAATTTTTGACTTTCAGCGCGCTGTCTTTCACTTGACAATTAGTATTATACAAAGCCAGACAAAAAAAATCTATTGACGGAATACTCAACGATTCTCCCCTCTTTTTATGGATATACGTATTTCATTCATTTTTTGTTTTTTTGGACATAATATAAAAATAAGATTTTCTTTTCTCATCATTTTGTTATCTTTTTAAACGGACATGCCTGCTATCGCAGGCACCACCATAAAGGAAAATCCGATTGCTCCGTGCCAAGGCACTCTGGAAATCGCACCTGTATTCGCGTTCCAAGTTATCGCAAGGAAGTTCGATTCACTAGGCTCGAAAACACCTCGCCAAGTTCCTTCGAACGAAATTCGCAGCGTTCGAAAAAACCTCACGAAATGCTCTATTCATCATACAGATTAATCTGTCAAATATGCAGACAAATCCAAATAAATTTGTCTTTGTCTGTTGACAGGGACTTTCACAGTAAAATTATATCAAAAAAGAAAGAGACTATCACAAAACGAACCTTTCAAACAAGATATTGATATTACTAAAATATTTCATAACATATCTTATTGAAAATTTCTGTTTTGCAACAGTCTCTTTTCCTTTATTTTACTGTAAATTTCTATGAAATAGCCACAAAACTCTACTTCACAATCCCCTATTTGTCTGTAATCTCAGCGTGGTATTCTTGTAAGGATTTTACTCCCTCTTTTCCCTTTATATTCATTTCCTTAATTCCACTCGCTGTAGCCTTTGCCGCTGCGATTGTTGTCATATAAGGAACTTTGGCCTTAACAGCTGCTTTACGCAAATAGCTGTCATCATGCACACTGTCTTTTCCAACTGGGGAGTTGATAATTAAATCAATCTTTCCGTTTGTAATCATATCATAGATATTTGGACGACCTTCATAAATTTTTTTCACTTTTTGAGCTGGAACACCTGCCTCGCTAATTACCTGAGAAGTATGTTCTGTCGCTACAATCTTAAATCCAGCCTCGTGGAACATCTTAGCCACCTCTACGGCGCCCTCTTTATCTCTTCTATTTACAGAAATTAAAACAGTTCCCTCTGTTGGAAGCTCAACCTTTGTAGCCTCCTGCGCCTTACAAAATGCCTCTCCGTAAGAAGAGCTAAGTCCGAGAACCTCACCTGTAGAACGCATTTCTGGTCCTAAAACAGGGTCTACCTCGTGGAACATATTGAATGGGAAGACAGCCTCTTTTACACCGTAGTTAGGGATATTTTTCTCTTTTAATTCTGGCACTGGTGATGGACGACCTGTAAGCTCAGATGTGATAATATCTGTAGCGATAGGCACCATACGAATATTACAAACTTTTGATACCAATGGCACAGTACGAGATGCACGAGGGTTTGCCTCAAGTACATATACTTTATCGTTCTCAATTGCATACTGCATATTCATAAGACCTTTGACATGCATCTCCTCTGCAATCTTCTTTGTATAATTCTCAATTGTCTTTAAATGCTCCTCAGAAATATGAGCGGATGGCACAATACAAGCGGAGTCACCAGAGTGAACACCTGCAAGCTCGATATGCTCCATCACTGCCGGCACATAAGCATGTGTTCCATCGCTGATAGCGTCTGCCTCACATTCCATAGCATTATTCAAAAATCTATCAATTAAAATTGGTCTATCTGGAGTTACACCTACAGCTGCCTCCATATAGTTTTTCATGCTCTCATCGTCATATACAACTTCCATTCCACGTCCACCGAGTACATAGGAAGGACGAACCATCGTAGGATATCCAATCTCATGTGCAATTGCAAGAGCCTCGTCCACTGTTGTGGCCATTCCAGACTCTGGCATAGGAATCTCTAATTTATCCATCATCTCACGGAATAAATCTCTATCCTCCGCTAAATCAATAACAGATGGAGCTGTTCCAAGAATCTTCACACCATTTTTCTCAAGCTCCGCCGCTAAGTTAAGTGGTGTCTGTCCGCCAAATTGTGCGATAACACCGAGTGGTTTTTCTTTCTTGTAAATGCTAAGAACATCCTCAAGTGTAAGTGGCTCAAAATATAACTTATCAGAAGTATCGTAATCTGTAGATACTGTCTCTGGGTTACAGTTTACGATAATTGTCTCAAATCCTAATTTCTTAAGTGCAAGTGCGGCATGAACACAACAGTAGTCAAACTCGATACCCTGTCCGATACGGTTTGGTCCACCACCTAAGATCATAATCTTTTTATTGTCAGATACCGAATTCTTATCCTCTGCATTATATGTGGAATAATAATAAGCGCTATTTTCTGTACCACTTACATGTACACCTTCCCATGCTTCCTCCACACCAATCTCAATTCTTTTATTGCGAATCTCATCCTCTGAAATACCTAAAATTTGGCTCAAATATTTATCAGAGAAACCATTTTTCTTTGCCGCTGTCAAAGCTTCGTCAGATGGCATAGCGCCTTTATTTGCTGCTAATGCTTCCTCTTCCTCCACTAATTCTCTCATCTGCTCGATAAACCATCTCTTTACATGTGTGAGATTATGGATTTCATCGATAGAAGCTCCTTTTCTAAGTGCCTCGTACATAATGAAATGTCTCTCACTAGATGGAGTGATGAGCATTTTTAATAACTCATCTTTTGTCTTTGCATTGAAATCTTTTGCGTAGCCTAGACCATAGCGTCCTGTCTCAAGACTTCTGATAGCCTTCTGGAAAGCCTCTTTGTATGTCTTACCAATACTCATAACCTCTCCGACAGCTCTCATCTGTGTTCCAAGTTCATCGGATACGCCTTTGAATTTTTCAAACGCCCAACGAGCAAACTTAATTACTACATAATCTCCATCTGGTACGTATTTATCGAGTGTTCCGTATTTTCCGCAAGGGATATCCTTTAATGTAAGTCCTGTTGCAAGCATTGCAGATACTAAAGCGATTGGGAAACCTGTTGCCTTAGATGCAAGTGCAGAGGAACGAGATGTTCTTGGATTAATCTCAATAACAACGATACGGTCACTCACTGGATCATGTGCAAACTGTACATTTGTTCCACCGATAACTTGTACAGATTCAACAATTTTATAAGCCTGCTCTTGAAGACGTTTTTGAACTTCCTCAGAGATAGTAAGCATTGGTGCAGAACAGAAGGAATCTCCTGTATGAACACCCATAGGGTCAATATTCTCAATAAAGCAGACTGTAATCATATTTCCATCTGCATCACGTACAACTTCAAGCTCTAATTCTTCCCATCCTAAAACGGATTCCTCTACTAATACCTGTCCTACTAAACTTGCCTGAAGTCCACGAGCACAGACTGTCTTTAACTCTTCTACATTATATACAAGTCCGCCGCCGGCTCCACCCATTGTATAGGCTGGACGGAGAACAACTGGATATCCAAGTTTATCTGCGATTGCCACTGCCTGATCTACGCTGTAGGCAACCTCACTTCTCGCCATCTCAATTCCAAGTGCATCCATCGAATTTTTAAACTCAATTCTATCCTCGCCACGCTCAATTGCATCTACCTGTACACCGATTACCTGTACATTATATTTCTCTAAAACTCCCGCATTTGCTAACTCTGCACAGAGGTTTAATCCTGACTGTCCACCTAAGTTTGGAAGTAATGCATCTGGACGCTCTTTTGCGATAATCTGCTCTACACGCTCTACATTTAAAGGTTCAATATAAGTCACATCTGCAGTTTCTGGGTCTGTCATAATAGTAGCTGGGTTGGAATTTACCAACACAATCTCATATCCTAATTTTTTCAAAGCTTTACAAGCTTGTGTTCCTGAATAATCAAATTCGCAGGCCTGTCCGATAACAATAGGACCTGATCCAATAATAAGTACTTTGTGTATATCTGTTCTTTTTGGCATAACTAAAGCTCTCCTTTCTCTTCTAACCTATTATATACATTTTTTCTAAAAATGTAAGAGGTAAAATGGATTTTATTTAATTTTTTAAATTTTTGTTTTATTTTAGACGAATAAAGTAAAGCAATTTTTATTTTTTTGTCAGTTTTTACTAGAGTTTTTATTCACTTTTACGCATAAAAAACCATACTTTTTTTTAGAGTTTTTAAATTTTTATAAAAAATTTTTAGGTATCAAAAAAGGATGCTTCGTGGATGATCTCTCACCCACAAAACACCCTATGCTTTTTTCTCTTACAAGAGACTTGCGCGAAGCTCTTCGCCACTCTTAGCACTCAAATATGCCGGTGCAATATCAAATACTGTCTTACAACCACTCTGTCCCTCACTCGCCAAACGATAAGCCGCTCTAGCGTAAGCAATAATAACAGAAGATGTAAACTCAGGATTAGAGTCTAACTTTAAGCTGTACTCAATAATATGTTTATTCTCTTTCTCCCAGCCTGTCACACCACTTCTCAAAACAAATCCGCCATGAGGAATACCACTATGATTAGTGAGTAATTCTTCCTCACTAATAAAATGAACAGTCGTATCATAATCAGCAAAATAGTTAGGCATTGTCTTGATTTCTTCCTCAATCTTAGCTGCATCAGCACCGTCTTCTAATACAACAAAACATTCTCTTGTATGTTTCTGTCTTGTTGTAAGTTCTGGGTTTTCTCCAGCTCTTACAGACTCAAGTGCCGAATCAACAGGAATTGTGTACTGTTTTGCATTCTTAACACCTTCAATACGACGGATAGCATCAGAATGTCCCTGACTTACACCCTTGCCCCAGAATGTATAGTCATTGCCTTCTGGTAAGATAGCATTTGCGTACATTCTGTTAAGAGAAAACATTCCTGGATCCCAGCCAACAGAAATAATACCAACTTTTCCAGCTTCTTTTGCCGCTGCGTCAACGTTTGCAAAATGCTCTGGAATTTTGGCATGTGTATCAAAACTATCTACTACATTAAACATAGAAGCATACTTAGGTGTCTGCACTGGTAAATCAGTAGCACTTCCACCACATAAAATCATAACATCAATTTTATCTTTCCAATCAGCCACGTCAGCTACATTACAAATAGCAACGCCCTCTGTGAGAATACTTACAGTCTCAGGATTTCTTCTTGTAAATACAGCGACAAGTTCCATATCAGCATTCTGCTTAATTGCACACTCAACGCCACGTCCTAAGTTTCCGTATCCTAAAATACCAATCTTTATACTCATCGTTTTTCCTCCATACATAATACATATCGGTTTTGAAAATCAAATTATTATATCTGATTTCTTCCCTCATGCTATGAATTATCAGTTACCTACTTTTTCAGCGTATTTTCCGAGTTTCATCACACTCTTGTGCCTTATTATACGCTTTTTGTCATTTCTTCGTCAAGTACTTATTATTGAAATTTTCTCTTGTTTGGGATGAATTATCTTTTTGATAAAAACTGTTCTTTTCATACTCATAAATACTTTATTTTTCTTCCAAATTATATAAAATCAACCCACCTTTTTGGGAATGCCCTGTATCCCAAAGCTCATCAAGCGGAAGCCACTCTGCTTTGCTATAAGTTACAGCCTTTACCATTGGCTTCCTTCCTTTCTCAAAATTATAATATCCAATGAGTAAAAACCAATGCCATGTATAATCTTCTAATCTCGGATTTTTATGTTTTAGCAGTAGACAGGGAATAGGGATATTTTTGTCTATCTGACTTTTAATTGCTTCCTTTGCCTCATCTAAAGGCCGATATCCTTGTAAAGTTCTAAGCGAGATATTTTTCTCTCCTACTGTCTTTAAATATTGTTGAAATCCTTCCGTATACAATTCTAAGCGACTCACTCCACCTAATCTCGGTCTTAAAAAAGGCTTCATAATATTGGAGAAAGCCACATACTCCTCCTTGACAATTTCTGTTAAATTATATGGATATAAATGTGTTTTTCCAAACCTCTTTGCGAAATAAACACAGCTATCACACGCCGTCTCTGCTGCACATCCACCAATTCGCATCATAAAGGTTGTAAACCACTCTTGATTGCCTCCATAAGATTTCCCAATCCAAAAATAATCTAATTCCTTTTTCATTAATAAAATCCTTTCGTTTATATCCTCTCACTCACAGCCAGTTTTTCTATTCTTTTCTCATTCTACCTGATTCTATAAACAATGGCAAATTTTTTAACATATCTTTTACAAAAACATCATATATTCTATATATTTTCTCGCTATACTATATCTTATAAAATAGCATAAGCTGTTTTCGCCCATAGGGCATAGAATTCGGTGTGCTCTGTTAGTATACCTTATGAAATAGTAAAACTATTTTTCATTCTGCAAAGGATTGAATTACTATATGCCCTATGGATATAGAATATGAAGAAGAATTACAAATTTACTTATAATCTCCCTAATATTTTGTAATAACTTCTCATAACAAATAAAGAAGAGGTGATTTTAATGACGAAATATTTATGGAACTTTATAGATACATCAGTGCAAAAACAATGGAAAATAAAACTTTTTCTATTTCTCCATATAGTATGCTTTACATGTTTAAGCTTTATCGCAGAATTCCTCTTTTGCTCCATACTAGGAGCAGCCTTTATAGACCAGCATGCTTTAATCATCTTTGTTCTTCCTCTCTACATTGGTCTATTTGCAGGATTATATGGCGGTATTATTTTCCTAATGAAGCATACAAATTTTTAGCCTTCATTTTTATATGACTCCAATCCCTTATCTTTTGAAGGCAAAGAAAGACAATTCCTTATTCATAACAATATTTCTTAGAGAAAAAAACAAGAGCCCTTTCTTCCTTTTGGACTCTTGTTTTTTTGCATTTTAAATTGCTTCCACATATCCGTTCTATACTTTGAAATATGAGATTGCTATTGATATAAATGAAATCTCTATTTTTTTGCAGCTGCCTTTTTACTATTTTTCTTTTTATCTAAATTTATCTTTGGACAAATATCTGCGAGACAACATTTATCACAAAACGGCTTTGTTCTAGCGGAACAGACTGCCCTTCCGTGAATGACTAAGCGATGGCAAAAATCACTTCCCTCTTCTGGAGGTATAATTCTCCAAAGTGCCATCTCTACCTTCTTTGGCTCTGTAATTTGATCAACTAATCCCATGCGATTTACAAGTCGAATACAATGTGTATCTGTCACAATCGCTGGTTTCTTAAATACATCACCCATCACTAAATTTGCACTCTTTCTTCCAACTCCTGGAAGCTTTAGCAAATCGTCAAAATTATCAGGAACCTCATCGTTGAATTGCTCATGCAACATTTTCATACAGGCACTAATATCTCTCGCCTTACTTGGTCCAAGTCCGCATGGTCTCACAATCGCCTCAATATCCTTCACATCTGCCGCCGCTAACGAAGGCACATCTGGATATTTCTCAAATAAACCTACAACAATTTTATTTACTCTCTCATCTGTACACTGAGCTGCCAATCTCACACTTACAAGAAGCTTCCACGCCTCCTTCACATCATAATCCAACGTACAGTCCGCATCTGGATACTCCCTTTTTAAGCGTTCTATAATTTCTAGAGCTCTCTCCTCTATTGTCACCTTTTTCTTCCTCCTGCTCTTTTCTTTACTCTTCTATATTTTGTGAGCTATATTGTGCTGGCTCTTCTACTTCTATACTACTTTTCTGAATAGCCTCCTCTTCTTCTGGATAATGCTCTTCCTCCGTTTCTTGCGACTTATCTATCTGCTCCACAGTAATAGTACTTTGTCCACATTTTTCACAATAATTTGCATTTACTGAAATCATCTCTCCACAATGTGGACATGTCTTTTGCCCTCTTAATCTCGCCAGTTCTTCTCTGTCTTGCTCTAGCTGTTTTTGTTTTCTTTCTATCCTTCCGACAATATCCGCAAACATTTCTGTCGCCTGCTCAGGATAATTCTCAAAAAATTCCTGTCCAAGTTGTCGAAACATATCTTGCAAGTCACGCTCTTGATTGACTACTTTCAAATTTGCCTTCGCCACTGCTGATACTTCACCCGCTTTTTTTGATACCCCTTTTCCTGCCACTGTCAATGTATCCATTGCTCTTGTAAAAAAATCCATTCTAACTCCTCCTAACTTTTTTCTATATTTTAAAAGCTTTATTGCCTCCTGTCAATCCTAACCTCCAAAACTTATGCCTTATGAAATTGCGAAGACAGATGCCTAGAATTTAGAAAATATCCTGTTATAGAAAATTCATAATAAAAAAGCAAAGAATATAATATCATATATTCTCTGCTTATCTTTCTATCCTCTTTATAAAACATTAATATCTATTTTTATTAGTCCTAAACTACTCAAAATAAGAAATCCATCTCTCATACCCGCCATATAAGAAATATCCGCATATCGTTGCTCTAATTCTCTTGTTTTTTGTATATATTCTTCAATGATTTCTTTTTCTTCCGCTGATAATCCGAGATCTACATACTTTTTTTCTGCCTCTGTAGTCATTCTTTCTTGCTCTATATATACTTTATCTTTCTTGGCAAACTCCTCCTTCGTCTTAGTCATCCAATTACTTAATCCTAAATCAATTATCTTATCATCCATCTTTTTTCCCCGTTTCTCATGAATATTACTTTATCTGCTTTTTTAGATTTTTTTCGTCTCAAGCAATATCAGTATACTATATTTTTGATATGCTTTCTATATGTAACTTGATTTGTGACTGACTTTTGGATTTTTTAATATAAACTTACTTTTTTTTCTTATCGTTTTATTTAAAATAGTATATTTTTTATATTTTGTATACAGTTCAAATCCCCCCCCCCCCGAAATTATCTGAATTTTCAGTCTTTTTCTCTCGTTGTATTATTTTTTCTATATATTTCAATGTTTCCTCTGTACTAACAGATATATCACTTTCTTTCACATATTCCAGAAAATCAGAAAATGCCTCACATATACTACTCTCCTTAATTTCAAAAAAACTCATACGCTGTTCATCTAAAATAAAAAATAATATAACCGCCTGATGTCCAAAAACTTCTATCATCAGATTTTCAGGAATTTTTATTTTGGAATCTAAAACCATATTCACAACCATTTGCGATTTTCTACAGTTTTCTACATATGTCTTTAACATAGTTACCGCCGTCTCCTTACTCACAGAACCAGGAAAAACTCCAGTCTTATCAAAAATAGTCCCGTTCTCTAGAAAATTTTTCACACCATATTGCGGGAAAAACTGAATCGTAGTGTATGCCGAATCTCCTATTTTGTTATAATCTTCGAGACAATATTTTTTAAATGCATTATAAAATTCTGGAAATTGTTGAGAAGTTTCCCCTATCAACTGTTCAAAAATCTCTTCATTCATCATAACAAGTGGACAAGGCTTATTCTCCAGGGAATAGGTTGGCATTCCATATTTATAAAAATTACTCGCATATTTTTGAAATGCAATATAAGCATTAGGACAATATTCAACCATTGATTCCGTATTTTCATAAATTTTTTGAAATTCTGTCATATATTTATCTATAATTTCCTTATTTTTTTGAACATAGGACGAGGTGACATCAGCTGAAAGCATTGTCACATAATCATGCGTAATGATATAAAAAGGCCATAAAAATGGATAACTATCCCTTTCATCACATGTACTATAACAAGTATGTACCTCATATCTTCCCCCAAAAGTCATAATAAGTGGAAGTATACGATTAAATATTCTTAAATTATAGTTTGCATCTGTCAATTTTTCAGGATTTTGATTTACCATAACAATCTGCTTCACTTTAAAATCTTTATCTGTCTTTTTTAAAAAATGATATAGAGAGTTAGATAACTCTTTTGACTTTAACGGTACATTCATATAAATAATAGGTTTTTCATAGTTTTTGAATTCTTGCCCTAAAACCCAGCTAATTAGTTCTAATGTAGCAAAAAAGTCTCTTGTTTCACTAAAATGAATCTCCTCTTTGCTACTAATTTGTACTTCAGAACTAAAACTATAAAATCCCGATAAATCTTCGATCATTTGTCGAATATAGACTCGATTCTCATAATGTACTAATCCTATCTTCTCAATCGTATATAAACGCTCCAACTCTTTTCTCTCTGCTGGAAGCATTCTAAAATAGTGATAAAATTTTTCCATAAATTCTTTACTTGGCACCAAATCTCCCGACATCATTTTATGCAAACTTGTTCTGCCCATTCCAGATTGCTTTGCAATTTGATAAATGGTATAACCTGAGCTCTGTATTATTTCACGAACTTTTTCACTAAATTTTGTCATAATTTCCCCCTATATTTATTTGTATATTGAATGCGCTCTTTTACTATCCAATATCTAATTGCGTTATAATCTTTTTTATTCGTATTATTATACCCAAATTTAATGTTAATGACTCAAATTATATCATAAATGTATTTTTCCTTCAATCATTTTCTAGAAACATAACTAAGTATTAATGGGATTGGAAGGATTTTCTATAGCCAAATAATCCTTCCTTTTATTATTGACCTATACTAGATATAGTGATTTAACACTGCAAATTCAATTAACTTTAGCAAGAATCTTTGTATCACTTGTCTATAAAGAATAAAAAAGCAAGAGGTTTGAAAAATATATATCTTTCAAACCTCTTGCAAAAATATACTTCAAATTTTATTTTACCAGCCTCTTTTGTATGTTTCTGGTTTATATTTTCTCTTCCTAACTGCGTTCTCATTTACTTCTAAACTAAGAAGTAAAATAGCAAATATTATAAGACATAGAACTAAAACCAATATAGCTGGCCACATTTGATAAGATATCTCCTCATACTCCACTCCACATAACGGATCGCCAATAATCATAGTTGCTTTTACAGGAAACCAATTCAATAATTTTCCTTCAAACGTTCCAAAATATCCATAAAGGAATGAAACTGCTACACCTACAAGATTTCCATTAAAAAAAGTATTTATAATAACAATTGGAAGCATCGCAATATAAATGAAAAAATTACATAACAAAATACTCCATCCTCCAACTATTATCGCTTTTATATCCATATCTGAAAAATCCAGAAAAATATTCGCTATCACAGTAAATCCTATATTACAAATACTGTAAAACAATGTCAAAAAAAACACCACGATCATTTTTGCTATAAACAATTTCTTATAAGACAAAGGAACAACTAGAATTGATTTTAATGTATCATCTGTTACCTCTCTCCCAACAATAAATGTTGCTGTTAAGGCAATAATAATAGGGAAAAAATGACTACAATTACTACTTACCACCTGATGTACATAATATTTAAAATCCCATCCCTCTGCCGTACTTGCTGTGGAATAAAAATAACTCAAAAAAACTGATAATACTGACATCACAATACCCGCTTTTACTACATAGTAGCGTTTTATTTTCATTATTTCAGTTATTATATTATCTATGCCCATTCCAATCACCTCTCCCATTTTTTATAAAACCTAAACATAAGCAATAAACATACTATCGTTGTCACACTTAATAGACATGCCGTATGAAAACTGGATGTAAAAAATGCTCTTGCCTCCTCCCTTAAATTATCTCTAATTACAATATTATTATCTACTAATTTTCCACTTATCCAATTCATTACACAAATAACAGGAAAAAAATTCATCACCTTTGGAACTATTCCATCAGGAGATGCAGCTCCTACTATACACCAATTAAATATACAATAGAAAAAAGCAAATATTGTAGAAATCATATAACTTTTATTGAACCAAATGATTAAGACAATGACAGGTAACGATGCAATGCAAATTCCACCTCCAAATATCACACTATACATAAATTTGACCAATAAACCGTATGGTTCACCTGCATGTAGCAAAAAAGCAAAAAAAATCAAAAACAGCATATTTATCAAACTGTATATAATACTACAAATTAACAGTATAATTATTTTTGACAAAATCAATTTTTCTGTTGACACTGGCACTGTTTTAATATTTTTAAAAGTATCTGCATCTCGTTCTTTGAAAAAAAGAAGTATTCCCAAGACTCCAAGCAAAAATGGTTCAAAAAAAACCATGCCATATCCAAACATCATAGTATAAGCTAAATCGAATCTCATTCGTAAATATCGTATACTTTGGTCTCCATTCATTCCAACCTTTATAGCTCCCGCTACTAACAATGGAAAAAAAACAGAAAGGGCAATGATTACAGGAAATATTTTTTGACGTTTCATTTTTTCAAATTCACATATAATTAGATCAACCAATTCCTTTCCCTCCCGTAATTCTCTTAAAATAGTCTTCTAATGTCTCTTCACAGATGGAAGCTTCATATATATCTATTCCTTCTTGAACCAACATACGTATAATATCTGGCATCGATAAATTCGACCAGGGTATTATTATTTCTCCTGTAGTTTTTACTTCACAACTTGAAATATCAAAATATCTAGAAAGAAGTTTTGATACATATTCTGGATTAGAAACTTTAAACAAAATATGTTTATTACTTTTTTTCTCTAAATCTTCTATCGTTCCCTCTTCCAATAAAACTCCATGTTCAATAATACCTATATCATCTGCAAGCATAGCAATCTCTGATAAAATATGGCTTGAAATCAAAATTGTCTTTCCATTTTCTTGACATAATCTTATAAGGAACTCTCGAACCTCAGCGATTCCTATCGGATCGAGTCCATTTGTTGGTTCGTCAAGAATTAAAATATCTGGATTATGCATAATCGCCAGAGCTATCGCCAACCTTTGTTTCATACCTAGTGAATATTGAGAATATAATTTTTTATCCTCAAAAGATAATCCAACCAATTCTAAAGCACTTTTTATCGCCTCAATATTTCTTATCTTTCTCAATCTCGCAAAAATTTTCAAATTTTCTGTCCCTGTCAAATTTGGATAAAATCCAGGACTCTCAATCATAGAACCAACATGTGGTAAAATTTTTTCAACATTCTCATGCAAAGATTTTCCACAAAATAAAATTTTTCCTCTTGTCGGTTCAATCAAATTTAAGAGCATTTTCATGGTAGTTGTTTTTCCCGCCCCATTTCTTCCAAGAAGTCCATATATTTTTCCTCCTCTGACATGCATATTTAAATTCGAAACACATATTTGCTCATCATAAATCTTAGTTATGTTTTTAGTTTCTATTGCAAAATAATCCATTCTTCTCTCCTTTCCGACAAATTTTAAAATTTCTTTATTAATAAGAATCTCACAAAATGAACTTCCTAATTTACTATTCATTCAAGCTCTCTCATTAACTTTTTAAATTAGCTATATTGGTATTATAATACTTGTACCTTATATTAACCTTACGCAAACCTTGTATAAACCTTGCAAGTTCCAAAATTATCGCATAAAAAAAAGTCATTCTCTACTTTAAAAGAATGACTTTTTTATTATAGTTTAACATCCTTATTTGAAATTGTAAAAATAATACCATATGATAAAATTAATATAATAAAAATCACAGTTAATTCTATCTTTATATTATATTCCATAATATATTCTCCCTGATAACAAATCAAACCCAACCCTACTGTAATAGGATATATATTCACAAACCCATGAGTAGCTGCAACTGCTCCCAAAAGACCATAAAGAAAAGAAAAAACAACGCCATTTGAAATTTTTTCTCTATTTTTACAAGTTAATAAAAATATAGGTAAAATTGCTATGTATACATATATATTCATCATTACCATCTTTGCTAATATTATAAGAGCAAAATAAAATTTTTCCAGCGGATATCTACTTATTATTGATATAAACAATGTAAAAATAAATTCTACTCCCCCAAGCCCAATACATATGATTGCAACTGCAAAAACCTTTGCAGTCACTAATCTCCTGAGTGACATAGGAATAACACAAATATTCTTTATCGTATCATTTAAATATTCACTTTCCATAATACTTTCTGCTATCACAAATATCAAAGTTGGAAATATCAAACTAAAATTATTCCATATTACAATACTAGAAAAACTTAAAAACGTATATGCTTCCGCATTTGATGCTGTTGCCATAAATCTAGTTAACATAACACATAAAAACATTGCAAATATCCCTACCATAAGAATCGATGAACGTTTTAATTTTTTTAATTCCATTTTTACAATTCGTATCATATAAAGCACCCTACCTTTCACGCTTTTTATATATTTTTATAATTAAGATATATGAAAGTACTCCTATAAACGAAAGTATTAAGATAACAATTGGAAGAGACAAAAAATAATCATCGACTTTTTCAAAATAAATTGCATTATTTTTTATAAGAGAAGACATCTGACCTCTATATATAATAGCTGTTGGTATAATATTTATTAAAATTTTCATAATAGGTGATTTAGAAGACATTAATACAAATCCTATTGCAAAATTAAAGAATGTATAAAAAACTGTTAATAAGACAGAAAAAATAAATGTCTTATTAAGATATACAATAACAATCAATATTGGAAATGTTCCGAGTAAATATAATATATTTGTTATAACTATTATTCCTAATCTCAACAAAATATCTTCCATTGCCACACCAACGATCACTCCCAATAAAACAGTAATTATTATAGCTGCCAATGAATACAAAAAACTTATCATAAATACAACTATAATTTTGGCAACAATCATTTTAGATATAGATATAGGTATCACTCTCCAGTTTTTGAGCGTATCATTCTCCCTCTCTATAAAAAATAACATAGATGCAAAAATTCCAATCATCAACGGTAATATAATTGCTGCACCCCATGTTACTATAAAGCCAAAAATCAAATCAAATTCCTTTCTACTCTCAATATTTCTCGTCATCATTAAAATAGAAACAGAAATCGGAAATAATATAGATATCATTGTTATAAAAAATATAAAATAATTCCTCTTAATTTTTTTTAATTCACATTTAATCAGTCTAACCAATTCCTTCACCTCTAGTAATTTTTCTAAAATACGCTTCCAACGTATTTTCACAGAGATGCATTTCATATATCTCTATATTATTCTGAACCAAAACACTATTAATTTGAGCACTCGAAACAGAAAAATCATATAAAAAAATACTATGATTATCTACTATTTTAAAACTTTCTATTCCAAACACTGTACTTAAAAGTATGGCAACTTGCTTTACGTCAGATACAATAAAATGTATATATTTTTCATTTTTCTTTTCTAATTCTTTTATTGACCTTTCTTCTACTAGTTCCCCTTTATCAATAATCCCTATATCATCCGCTAACAAAGCTACTTCTGAGAGAATATGACTTGAAATTAAAATAGTTTTTCCTCTTATCTCACATAACTCTTTTATAAAGCTTCGCATTTCTGCTATTCCAACAGGATCGAGTCCATTTATTGGTTCATCAAGAATCAATAATTCTGGATCATGCATAATTGCAAGTGCAATCGCCAAACGTTGTTTCATACCAAGAGAATACTGACAAAATAACTTTTTATCTTTATACGGAATGCCAACCACCTTTAATGCATCTTGTATGGCACCTTTTCTCGGTAATCCTCTAAGAGATGCAAAAATCTCAAGATTCTCCATTCCTGTCAGATTAGGATAAAATCCTGGCGATTCTATCATACATCCAATTCTTGGTAATATATTTTTTTTGTTTCTCTTGAAATCTTTTCCAAATATACATATATCTCCACAATCTGGTTCTAGTAGTCCTAATAATAATTTCATAACTGTTGTCTTACCCGCTCCATTTCGCCCCAATAAAGCATAAATACTATTTTTGCGAACATGTAAATTCATATTCAATATACGAAATCCCTCTCCAAATTTTTTTGTAAGTTGTCTTGTTTCTACAACATATGTACTTGCCATTTTTTTCTTCTCCATAACATATTAATCAATCACTTAACAAATTATTTTTAATTATTCTTTTCGAATGGAAAACAAATAACAAAAGTAGTACCATCATTTTTTTCACTAAAAGCAGTTACTGAACCACCCATTTTTTCTGTAAGCATTTTAACAATATTAAGTCCAAGCCCATTTCCCTTGTCCATTCTACTTTCATCGCATTTATAAAGCCTTTCAAATATATACTTTATTTTTTCATCCGATATTCCTATCCCATTATCCTTTATTTTTAATTCAAACTGAGCGCCATTTTTTTGCCCGATAATACTAATATTATCCGCATAGCTATGTATCAGTATATTTTTCATAATATTATTAATAATTCTCAAATAGCAATAACAGTCAATTTTTAAAACTATTTCTTCATCTGGTAATTTAATTTCATAATCAATCCCATTTTCCTCTAACACAAGAATCCAATCTTTTAATATATCTCTTGTCGCCTCAATAATATCTATCTCAACAATATTAAAGACTTCTTCATTTGAATTTAGACGAAACCACTCAAATAAAACATCAATATATGTTTTTAAATCACACGCTTTATCTCTGGCAAGTTTTATATATTTTTTTCGTTTCTCACTACTACAACCAGAATATATCACATCCAAATATCCCATTAAAGTAGTCATTGGAGTGCGTATATCATGAGACAAGCTAGTCATTAACTGTTGGTTTGCCTTTGTCGATATCAAAAAACTTTCCAACTGTTTTTCATAATCATAAATCATTTCGTTCAATAATTGTTGTAATTTTGCAATATCATCATTTGAATGAATTAAAAATAGTTGTTTGCTTTCTTCTTCTTTT
>CAYTNV010000046.1:0-16310 GCA_964439395.1 uncultured Blautia sp.
CTACTGGCAGTTTAGATAGTCGAAACGGTCATGAAATTATCAAACTGCTAAAAGAAAGTAATAAAAAATATGGGCAAACGCTTCTCCTCGTCACTCATGACGAAAATATTGCCTTACAGGCAGACCGTATTATCACCATCGCAGACGGAAAAATAGTGCGAGATGAAAGGCAGGTGGCAAGATAATGAATATCTTTCATAAAGTTGCCTTACAAGGTCTAAAAAAGAACCGCACACGAACAATTGTGACAATTATCGGCGTTATTTTATCTGCTGCCATGATTACGGCAGTAACCACTTTTGGCGTCTCTTTATTAAACTATATGACAAACGGAGCAATTCAAAAGTATGGTAATTGGCATGTCGAATATTTGAATGTCGACTCTTCTTTCGTAAAAGAACAAGAAAAAGATGCCCGTATCGCAAACATCGCTACTTTTAAAAATATCGGATATGCAACGCTAAAAGGTGGAAAAAATGCTAGCAAGCCTTATCTTTTCATTGCTGGATTCAACAAAAAAACATTTGACACTCTACCCATACATCTTATTTCTGGTAGATTGCCAGAAAATAGCGAAGAAATTCTCGTCTCATCCCATGTAGCAAATAACGGCGGTGTGAAAATTTCAGTGGGTGATACTCTACATCTCACAGTAGGCAACCGCCAAGTAGGAGAGGAAACGCTCACTCAACATGACCCTTACCGTGCTGGAGAAGAAACCCTAGTTCAGACAAAAGAACAAACTTACACTGTAGTAGGCATCTATCAACGCCCTACATTTGAGGAACGTTCTGCTCCTGGCTACACCCTAATTACAAGCACAGAAAAACATATAGGAAGTCTCAGCCTATTTGTCACGTTAAAAAAGCCAAGTCAACTTCGCTCATATATAAATAAATCTGCGAAGGGTCATATCTATGCCCTAAACGACGACACGCTGCGCTTTATGGGACTTTCCCGCAATAAACTATTCAATACACTTTTATACACAGTTGGTGGCATAGTAATCACTATTATTATGATAGGCTCAATCTTTTTAATTTATAATTCCTTCATTATCTCATTAAATGAGCGCACACACCAAATCGGAATCCTCGCCTCGGTGGGAGCTACGGCTAGGCAATTGCGAAATTCAGTGCTTTTTGAGGGACTTTGTATCGGTATCATTGGAATTCCTATTGGCATCGCTATAGGCATTGGAGGCATGGGAATTGTAATTTCTGTTGTCACCAAAAATTTTGGAGAAATCCTTTATAGCGGTGTCCCTCTAGTTTTAACAGTATCACTTCCTGCCATCCTTGTGTCAATAATAGTCAGTCTTGTTACTATTTTGATTTCAGCCTATATCCCAGCCAAAAAGGCTGCCGCCATGCCAGTAATGGAGTGCATCCGTCAGACCAATGAAGTCAAAGTGGAAGCCAAGACCGTGAAAACCTCCTGGTTGGAGCAACATTTATACGGTTTGGAGGGTATTCTCGCCTCAAAAAACTTTAAGCGAAATAAAAAACGCTACCGCAGCATCGTGCTCTCCCTAGTTTTAAGTATCGTATTATTCATATCAACGAATACTTTTGTGATATATCTAAAACAAGCTTCAGAGCAAGCCATAGTATTCACTACCTACGATATAGCTCTTGGCTCATTAGAGATAGAAGATGATTCCATGGTTGCATTATATGACCAACTAAAAAATGTCGAGGGTGTTACGGAGAGTTCTTACCAAACAATGATCAACTATCGCTGCACAGTACAAAAAGACAACCTTTCTGATGCATATTGGCAAAATGCAAAAAGTCAGACATCAGATAAAACAGTAGATTTGACGATGGATGTTCAATTTCTAGACGACGACACCTATTTAGGAATTATCCAGAGTCTAAACCTACCAGTGGAGGAATACACTGGACCAAATGCTAACCTTATAGCTGTGGCAAAAATGCTTATCAATGATAATCGTCTACACGAGGTGAGCGAATTCCCTGACCTATTTACCAGCTCTTCCTTAGAGCTAAACATTACTCCTAAGAATAGTAAGGGTACAGCCAAAGAACAGGCAGTAAATATAACCTTTGCCAATTTTATACCGCCAGACATCCCTCCAGTATCGAGAGAATCCATCGAACAACTACCCTATTCTATCCAAGTATTAGCTCCCTGGTCTCTAAAAGAGACATTAGCTCCTACTGACAATGACATTCAAATCCAGTCTAAAGGAATCACTTTCCAATCAGAAACACCAAGACAATCAACAGCAAAGATGAAAGAGATCGTCGAAAACGAGGGCATTACCACCGAGTACACTCTAATGAATATGCATGAGGTATTACAGGAAAGTAAAAACTATATTTTCATTGCCAATGTATTTGCATATACATTTATCATTATGATCTCATTAATTGCGGTTGCCAATGTATTCAATACAATCTCTACCAATATCAAACTGCGCCGACAGGAACTTGCCATGCTCCGTTCCATTGGAATGTCCGACCAGGACTTCAACAAAATGATGCGCTTTGAATGTGCATTTTATGGTATACGAGCATTAATTATTGGAATTCCTCTAGCATTAATCTGCTCTTGGCTGATATACAAAGGAATGGTCACCGGTGGTGCAGATGGTGTCGAATTTGTGATGCCATGGGCAAGCATTGGCATCAGCGTATGCAGTGTGCTTCTTATTATCTTTATCACGATGATGTATGCTGTCAGCAAGATAAAAAAGGAAAATATTATCGATGCTCTTCGAGACGATATGACTTGATTTTATATTCAAAAGATGCATATCCTAATTTTATAAAAAAATTAAATTTATTTAAAAATTCAAAGCCAGCAGGAAGATTTTTCATCTTTTGCTGGCTTTGATATGAAATAATAAAAGCATATCCAATAAGGATTATATAGTTATTATAATTTTTGTATATCATTCGTAACTTGACATTCCTCTGGAAAAATATATCATTAATATATAGTTATGAAAAAATTTTTCGCAAGGAGACATTAACCGCTGTGAGAAATCAATGGGGAATGGTTTATCCATTTGAATAAATATCTATATAAATCAAATTATATCTTTGACTAATAAGCAAAGACTCCCCCTGCTTCTCACTAAAAATAAAATAAAAAAAGGATGCCAAACTCTCAATTAGCATCCTTTTCTTCTTTCTAAATCTCTATTTCGCCGTTGTCGCTTCACTTGCCGCACTGGAAGCTTCTGCCTTTGCAGTCGTAGTCTCACTTGCCGCTGTTGTCTTTTCGGTAGAAGCGGCTGTTGTCGACTTGCTCGCTGTCGTCGCTGCAGTAGTTTCATCTGCCTTAGCCTCAGTGGAAGTCTCTTCTGCCTGCGTAGTTTCCTCAGCAGTTTCCGTTGCTGTTGTCGTAGCTTCGCTTGCTTGTGTGGAATCCTCCTCCGTCTCTTCGTGGAACACAATCTTGTCCATAGAATCTTGGTCTACATCCTTATCCGCATCCCATTCCTCCTCTAAATCTTTTGTCCACTCTGTGTACTCTCTCTCGTACTCTTCTTGCTGTCTTTCCTGAATAATTTCAGACTTCTTCTCCTCTGTTGCGTCTTTATCTGTCAAGGCAACCAATTTTGCAATTACATATCCAGCGTCTGTATCCATAACTGCTGTTGTCTCTCCATCTTTTAACTTATAAATTGCTGTCTCGAAATTTTCACCTTCTAAAGACTCGCCCTTTTCGAATGTCTCATCTGTTGTACTCTCGATATCGTACTCTTTCGCTAAGTCCTCAATACTTGTACCAGACTGTAACTTCTCATAAGCCTCATCTGCTTTCTTCTTCTGCTGCGCCAACTCTTTTTTACTCATATCAGAAGTCTCACCAGTCTCTTCATCTGTCTTTGTCTTAGGAAAGACCAACTTATAAATCGTCGTCTGTCTCGCTTCCTCATCAGAAACTTCTGTATTAGTATCCTCAATCATTTTTTGGTGAACTTTACTTGCGATTGCATTTTGCTCATAAAGCTTCTGGATTAATTCCTCATTCGCACCAGTTTCCTCCATAATCGCCTTTCCCTCATCTTCTTTGACAAACGCCTTTGCACTCTTCTTAGCCTTCTTTATCTCAGCATCAGTCAAAGAAATTCCAAGTTCCTCTGCCTTATTATTCAATACGATAATATGCTTGATTTGGTCAATCACATTATCTTTCACTGTAGTTTCTAATGTAACAGGATTGCCATCGTCATCTGTAGAAACCTCAGTTGTCCAGAGAGAATCTCCAAAAATACTACCATACTGAGATTCATACTTCGCCTTAGAAATATCTGCATAGAGCCAAACTTCATCCAAATTTATATCTACGCCATCATAGCTAAATACTTTTTGTTTACTCTGTTCACTTGCTGTCACACCATTACATCCTGTAAAACAAAGACTTGCAGCTAATGCTACGGCAAAGATAGCCTCTGTTTTTTTTGTCCATTTTCTCATATCTATCTATAACACCTTTCTATTTTCACCATTCAAGAAACCATACCATTTTTGCAGATAACGAGTATTATTTTGCTCCGCAAAACTATATGGCAGTCTAAGCAAATAGCTATTACCATTCATAACTTTTCGCCTGCCTTTTATTATAGTATATTTGTGAAATGCTGTCCAGTGTATTTGTTGTAAAAAATCTAATCAACCTCTCTCAAAATCTAAAAATCTCTTCCCCTGAAAGGATAACTTACCAAAATCACCCTCCGCCAATAATCCGTATTCTCTGTCGTCTACACGAAATTCCATCCTATCTCCACTTTCCACTTGAAAAGTCACATAATGCGCTGTAGAGGACAGCATTGGAACTCCATGAGCACCATTTCTATCTTCTCCAACTGGATGCTGTGTATAACTAACCTCCGCTCTCTTTCCTACAATTCTACATGATACAGTTAGCCTCGGTGAATGATTATTTTTATTCCACTCTCTTGTGTCTTTTACTAAATTTACTACAATTACCAAGGCTATCATTCCAAATATGACAAAAAATAAAATCTCAAATACGAAAATTTCACTCCCCCACATTTCTCTTACCTCCTATTATCCTCGAACTTCGTTCAGTAAAGTATAAATAAATATATTTACTCAATATTACTCATACTATATTTCGTATTTTTGTCAATAAGGTAACAAAATTCTATCAAAAATCTTTCGTTATCTTAAGAAATATACCTTATAAAGTTCTCACTCTCAGGATATATAACGCAGTATGCCCTATGAATATCAGTTTTGAAACTGTGGATGCAATCTATACCTTCTCTTCTATCAGCCCTCGAATACTCTTAACAACTTCTTTTACCTTTTCCACCCTCTGCTTCTTTGGCATCTTCGATACATCAAGCAAAAAGCATGGATTTCCAGTTAACTGTAAAGTCATCTCACGCCCATAAAAATTTACCATATCTTGAATAAATTCTACCTTCACGGGTGCCTTCGGATTCATTTCAAAGCGAATTTTATTTCCTTCCTCCTTAATTTCCATCAAATATGCATCGTGAGCGAGAGTCTTAATTGTCGCTATCTGAAGCAAATTTTCCACACTTACTGGAACTTCTCCATAACGATCAATTAACTCATCGAGCATATCTTCTCTTTCCTCATCATTCTCAATACTAGCAATTCGTTTATAAAGTTCCAGCTTTTGCGCCTCATTTTTTACATACATAGAAGGAATATACGCACTAATATCAATGTCAATTGCTGTTGCAAATTCCTCCTCCTCTTTCGACTCACCTTTTAGACGCTTCACCTCACTATTTAACATCTTACAATATAAATCATATCCAACGGCCTCCATATGACCTGACTGGTCTGCTCCAAGAATATTTCCCGCACCTCGAATTTCTAGGTCACGCATCGCAATTCGAAAGCCTGAACCAAGGTCTGTAAACTCACGTATTGTCTTAAGACGCTTTTCCGCCACTTCCCGAAGCTGTTTATCCCGCTTATACATTAAAAATGCGTAGGCTGTTCGATTAGAACGTCCAACCCTCCCTCGGAGCTGATAAAGCTGAGATAGTCCAAGCTTATCTGCATCATGAATAATCATCGTATTTACATTTGCAATATCAAGTCCAGTCTCGATAATCGTTGTAGATACTAAAACGTCAATATCTTTATTAATAAAATCAAACATAATCTTCTCAAGCTGACGCTCGCTCATCTGACCGTGAGCGTAAGCTACATTTGCATTTGGAACTAACTTAGCCACAGTCGCCGTGATCTCATCGATATTATTAACACGATTATATACGTAATAAACCTGTCCCCCACGGGCAAGCTCACGATGAATTGCCTCGCGAACCATCTCATCATTATACTCAAGTACATAAGTTTGAATCGCTCTTCGGTCAACGGGTGGCTCCTCTAACACGCTCATATCTCGAATTCCGACAAGACTCATATGGAGAGTTCTAGGAATTGGCGTTGCAGAAAGAGAAAGCACATCAACCGTCTTTTTCATACCCTTAATCTTTTCTTTGTGATTTACTCCAAATCTCTGCTCCTCATCAATAATAAGCAATCCCAAATCTTTAAAATCCACTGTCTTTGAAAGAACTTTATGCGTTCCAATTACAATATCTATCTGTCCCTTTTTCAATCCCTCAATTGTTTTTTTCTGATTGGCTGGCGTAATAAACCGAGAAAGCATGCGAATCTGAATCGGATAATCTTTCATTCTCTCCACAAATGTACTATAATGTTGCTGGGCTAAAATCGTCGTTGGTACAAGATAAACTACCTGTTTTCCATCCATAACCGCCTTAAATGCTGCACGTATCGCCACTTCTGTCTTTCCGTATCCCACATCTCCGCAGATTAAGCGGTCCATGATTTTATAACTCTCCATATCTCTTTTTGTATCTGCAATTGCCGTCAACTGATCTTCTGTCTCATCAAATGGAAATAACTCTTCAAACTCCTTTTGCCAGACAGAATCCTCCGAAAAGGCAAAACCTCTTTGCTGCTGACGGATGGCATAAAGTTCTAGTAAATTTTGCGCTGTCTTTTTTACTCTCGTTCTAACTTCTTTTTTCGTCTTCTCCCATTCCGTACCGCCTAATTTATTTAGCTTAGGCTTTTTTGCATTAACACTGGCATATTTTTGAATTAAATCAAGCTGAGAAGCTAAAATAAAGAGTGTACTTCCACCCTGATATTCAATATTAATATAATCTTTATAAACTCCGTCCACTTCAATCTGCTCAATTCCCCGGTAAATTCCAAGCCCATGATTTTCATGTACAACATAATCCCCGATAGATAATTCTGTGAAAGAATTAATTCGATTTCCACTATGCTCACTCTTTTTTTTCTTTTTTGGCTTCGCCGTCTTAATAGAAAAAATATCTTTCTCTGAAATCACAACTAATTTTAATTTCGGATACTCAAATCCTCTTTTTAATACACCGTTAATAACCATAATTTCCCCATCCATCAAAGTATGCTCTCGATCATTAGAAAAAAAGGCTGAAATTTCATTTTCCTGTAAATCCTGTGCGAGTCTCTTTGCTCTCGTTGTAGAAGGAGATACGAGCAATATCTTATATTTCTTTTTCTTAAATATTCTCAAGTCCTCCATCAACTGCTCAAAACTATTTTGATAGGAAATAACTTCTTTTGTCTCAATATAAAATTCGTTACGTATATTTGCTTTTTTTATCTCATAGATTAACATACTGAGACAAATGCTTTTTTTTCGAAATAATTTCGCCATAACTTCTTCTGTTGAAAAAATAATCTCCGCCTGAGATGGTAAAATATATCCCGCCTCGAGTCTTCCCTTCATACTCTCAGCAACCTCCATCTCAAACACCTCACTCTGCTCCTCCATTCGATTTGGCTCATCCAAGAAAAATATAGCATCGTCTTCAAAATAATCCATAAAGGAAACTGTTTTCTCATAAAAATAGTGGATTAAACTATCATTTCCAATACTATCAAGCTCTAATATCTCTTCTTTTATCTGTTCCACATAATCTCTCACCCGAGCATACTCCTTCGTCTGGAAATTATCGTGAAATATCTGCATTACTTGTTTTCCTTCTTTTTCCAATTTAGCGATGCCATCATGAATTCTTTTTTTCGTGAGAATGATTTCGGCAGCTGGATAAATGGATAACATTTCTACTGTCTCAATTGATCTCTGACTCTCAATATCAAAGCTTCGAATAGAATCAACTTCATCTCCCCAAAATTCTATTCGGTATGGACATTCCTCAGTCAATGGGAAAATATCTAAAATACCTCCTCGCACAGAAAACTGACCTACTGCCTCGACTAAATCTACTCTCTCATAACCGAGTAAATTTAGTTTTTCTTTTACTTTTTCTAATTCGATTACCTGCTCCACGGCAATTTCAATGACTTGATTTTTAAATTCCTCCAATGGAATAAGCTGATCCATTAATGCATGAAAGGTAAGAACAATTGTCGTTTTTTCTCCTTCTATGATATGTTTTAAAACCTCTAATCTCTGTTGAGCTATCAAATTTCCATGTATATCTGCACTATAAAATAAAACATCCTTTGCTGGATAGAGAAGAACAGAATGCTCAAAAAATCGATAATCTTCCCATATTTCCTTCGCTCTATCCTCACTATACGTAATGATAATTTTATGCCGCGCTTCTTTTGCTAAACTATCCATGAGATGACATTTTTGCGTGTCAATACAGCCAGCAATATGAATTGGAAATTCTTTATTCGTTATCACTCTTTCCATTTCCTCAAACTGCTGCGATTCCTTTAACGGTGTATATAAAAGTTCCATTCCGTTCCTCCTTCCAATTTTTTCTATATTTGTTTTTACATCAGTTTTAGGGAACTACGAATTCATAGTTCCCTTCTCTCCATACTTTTCAATTGAAAAAATATCTTAACGAAAAACATACTGTCTGCTATGCATTTTTTTGTGCCTTTGTATTGTACAAATTCATTGCCTGCTCTATATCTCCAATTACAATCAGCTCCACTGCCTCTTGTACTCTCAAAATCGCATCATCCATAAGCTCCCTTTCAGCCTTTGGAATATTTCCAAGCACATATGCCGCCAAATCCTGTCCTGGCTTTTTATCTCCGACACCAATCTTTACTCGAGGAAAATCACTTGAATTGAGACAGGCTATAATACTCTTAATTCCATTATGTCCTCCAGCGCTTCCCTTCTTGCGAATACGAATTCTGCCTACATCAAGACTAATATCATCAAACAAAATTAAAATATCTTCTGGGTCCACCTTATAATATGCCGCAATCTGTTGAATACTATCCCCACTGAGATTCATAAAAGTCTGTGGTTTCGCTAAAATAACTTTCTGCCCAGCAATTACTCCTTTTCCAACTAACGCTCTATGTTTTTTTGTATCTATTGAAATTCCATATTTCTCCGCTATCTTATCTATTGCCATAAATCCAACATTATGTCTTGTCCCTTCATACTTTGCTGTCGGATTGCCAAGCCCTGCTATAATTTTCATTTGTCTTCACCTCACTTCTCTAGCTTACTATAAACTAATTTTTCATTATATATGCATTTTGTGAAATTTTATACAAACTTAATCGTTATATAAAATATACTATTTCTCGCAATGTTTTATTATAACTATTAAAAACATTTTTGTCCAGTAGTATGAAAGTTTATAGACTTTTTTTTCACCATAATGTATAATTAAAACAAATTGGTAATTTTTATAGTAAACTTTTAAGGAGGCATAATACCATGAAACCAACAGACAAAATCAAACCAAAACGTATGTCTGGAATCTTAGTTCATCCAACCTCATTTCCAAGTCCATACGGCATTGGAGATTTAGGACCAGGGGCTTATAAGTTCATTGAATTTTTAAAAAAATCTGGCCAGCATTTATGGCAAGTACTTCCTCTTGGACCAACTGGATATGAAGGTTCCCCTTATCAATCCTTCTCATCTTTCGCAGGACAGCCACTCTTAATCAGCCCTGAAAAACTAGTGGAAGAGGGACTTTTGACAAAAGAGGAAGCAAAACCTGACGAAAAATGTATTACAGGCGAGAAATCTATTATAGAAAGAGTAGATTACCCTGCTGTAGAAAAAGCGAAGGAAAAATATTTGCGGACAGCTTTTATTCATTTTCAAGAAAAATTGGCTGAAACTAACGATGAAGAAAAAATTGAAGACTCTACTAAAACTAAGCTATCAGAAAAAGAGACAGATTCCACCGAAATCAAAGAAACCAAATTAAGCCTAAAAGAAGAATATGAACAATTCTTAACAGAAAATACATTTTGGATTGATGACTATGCTCTCTTTATGGCAATTAAAAAAGAGAACGAAGGTGCCGGTGTTCAATTTTGGAAACCAAGCCAAAAACGACCAAATGACAAGCAAAAAAAGGCATTGAGAGAAAAATTGATTGACGAAGTAAATTATCAGCTCTTTATTCAATTTATTTTCTTTAAACAATGGCATGAATTAAAAAAATTTGCAAACGAAAATGGCATTTATATTATCGGCGATATTCCTATTTATGTGGCTGGAGATAGTTCTGATGTATGGGCTCATCCAGAATTATTCCATGTAAAAAAAGATTTAACAGCAACTTTAGTTGCGGGAGTACCACCGGATTATTTTAGTGCAACAGGACAGCTTTGGGGCAATCCTCTCTATAAGTGGAAAGTTCATAAAAAGACTAATTTTGAATGGTGGATTTCCAGAATTAAATGTCAACTTCAGCTTTGCGATTATTTAAGAATTGACCATTTTAGAGCCTTCCAAGATTACTGGGAGGTAAAAGCAAGCGCAGAAACTGCCATCGATGGAAAATGGGTTCCAGGGCCTAGAGATGACTTTTTTATTGCTCTTCAAAACGCCCTTGGAAAAGATTTGCCAATTATCGCAGAAGACCTCGGAATTATTACGGACAGTGTTCGCGAGCTTCGTGATCGTTTTGAACTTCCAGGCATGAAAATTCTCCAATTTGGTTTTGAAAATATCAACGACAACGACTTTATGCCATACAACCATCCAGCAAATTCCGTATGTTATACTGGAACCCACGACAATGACACAACAGTCGGATGGTATCAAAAAGTAGCTCCTATCTGCCAAGATAAAGTGCGTCGCTATATGAATACAGATGGAAGCAGTATTCACTGGGATTTCATTCGTACTTGCTTTGGATCTCCTGCCAATATGGCTATCGTACCTATCCAAGATATTTTTGGGCAGGGAAGTGACTTTCGTATGAACGTGCCTGGCGTTGCTCTTGGAAACTGGGGTTATCGTTTCCAATCTGAACAATTAAATGACGGATTGGCAGATTATATAAAACAACTTTCCATTTTATATGGACGAGGATAAATTATGCGTACAATTTTAATTATTATTATTTTATTTTTCTTTTTTACACTTACCTTACCGCTCGATTTATTTTTGCTTATTTTGCGAAAGACAAATCGTGATAAGGCAGTTGCCATCTCACAGGCAATTGTTCGCTGGATTTTTCGTCTCCTTCTCGCTGCTGCTGGCGCTGATATCACCGTGGAAGGTCTGGAAAATTTGCCAGATGACGAACCAATTTTATTTGTCGGCAATCATACAAGCTATTTTGACATTTTAGTAACCTGTATCTACATTAAAAATGGTGTTGGATACATTGCTAAAAAAGAAATGGAAAAGATTCCTCTATTAAACTTCTGGATGAATAATATCAACTGTCTCTTCTTAAACCGAAATGATATTAAAGAAGGGTTAAAAACAATTCTCGAGGGAGTTCAACTCCTAAAAGACGGTAACTCTCTATTTATCTTTCCTGAGGGAACTCGCAGCAAAGAGGAAAAAATGCTTCCTTTTAAGGAGGGAAGCACAAAAATGGCTGAGAAATCTAAAAGTAGAATCATCCCAGTTGCGATAAGTGGTACCGCAGATATTTTTGAAAATAATGCTGCACTCAAAGTGACACCTGCAAAGGTTTCTGTCACTTTCGGTAAACCAGTCGACCCTACAACTCTTGAAAAGGAGCAAAAACGTCATTTAGGTGCCTATCTTCAGAACCAAATTCAAGATATGCTTGATATACATGCTGAACAAAGAGCTGGAAAATAAATATCTGCTTAATAGCAAATATAAAACCCATAGTATTCTCATTTTATGTAGAAATACTATGGGTTTTTTTCTTATAATCTAGAATATCCGTAACTATTTACAATAGCATCTAATTTTTGTTTTCTCGCACAGATAGGGCATTCTGAAGCCTCATATGTATCGTAATCTGGCAAGTCTTCTGTGCTAAAGATATAATTAATCTCCATGTCATCTACAACTTTATTTGCACTAAAGATAGAAGAAACGCCCTCTACAATACCGCCGTAATATTTAATACATTCGATAGCTCTCTCGATTGTACGTCCTGTTGTAGCAGAAGCGAGTAAGAGCAAACAATGTTTTCCATAAATCATTGGCTGCATATTATCGCGGAAGATAAGCTGTCCACCAGAGTGAATCTCAGGAGTTACAATATAGATAGTTTTATGTACATTTAAAGACATAATTCCAGAAGCAGTCAACTCATCTGCTAAGTAAGCGCCGATAACCTCACAACCGTCCATGCAGATAATTGTATCAACATATGTATTGCTAGAATAAGCTTTTGCCAATACAGATGCGGCTGCGGCTGCTTCACTCTTTCTGGATTTCATAATGGTCATATCCATATAATAATTGATATGAGAGTGGTTAGTTGCAAAATGTCCCGGAATTACTCTCATAATTACGTTCTTATTTGATTTTGCGTGAATCTTTGTTGCTCTGCTTTCCATAAAAATACCTCCTTGTGTTAAACTGTATTCATTCCACCGTGCACTTCTCAATAAAATGCCCAACTCCCAATGAATGATACGATAAAATAACCCTAATTATAACCAATACTGTTATCTCTATAATACAGAATTTTTGACTAAATCGCAAGAAAATTTTTGATAAAACCCTTAAAAATAGTGCATATTTTTAAATACAATCCAATATATTTTTTTATTTCCAACATAATATAATAAAAAATATTATTTTTCGAGAAAAAAATGTGTATTTTGCAAAAACTATTTTTATACTTATCAATTAAACATTCAAATTTCTTTAATTGATAAAATATAAGTTCTGATCATACTCAGCTGATACATAGCTGAAAGTTTAGAAAAATTTGTCTTCTCCACATAGAAGCATATTATAATCGCTATTGATATACAACGATAAACCGCAATAATGCATGACGAAAAAAGGCTTGCGTAATACTGCAAAATATGATAAAATTTCATTTGCGCAATGTTAGGAAAATAAGTATAGGAGGTATCCCACACATGAATCCATGGATTGTATTTGCAATTGTCTTAGTAATTGCCATTATTATTTTGGCTGTTTTATACTTCTTTGGCAATAAAATGCAGAAAAAACAAGAGACACAAAGAGAACAGATGGAGGCAAACGCCCAGAACGTGACTATGCTAGTTATCGATAAAAAGAAGATGCCTATTAAGGATGCCAATCTACCAAAGGTCGTTATTGATAATACTCCAAAATATTTACGTCGCTCTAAACTGCCGATTGTAAAAGCTAAAGTCGGACCAAAGGTTATGACTTTAATCTGTGACGAGGAAGTATTCGACCAAGTTCCTATCAAAGCTGAAATCAAAGCTAGAGTCAGTGGACTTTATATTATCGGAGTTCGCAATTTCCGTAATGCTCCACTTCCACCAGTTGAGAAAAAAGGCTTCTTCGCTAAAATGCGTTCTAAGACAACTTCACTTTCCAAAGAACTATCTGAGGAAAAAAAGAAAGAAGAACAAAAAAAGGCAAATAAAAAGAAATAATAACAAAAGCCAGACCTTTGGGGACATGCCCAACAAATATCTGGCTTTTTTATTTTAGTTTTTTGCTCTCACCTTAATTTCTACTCTACAATTTGATATATGTGCATAGTTTACATCCATCGAATATAAAATCTTTACAAAGATAAAATCTTCCTGCTCTAAAAATACAATGGAGCTTGTTTTTACCTGAACTAATAAAGTTCCAAATCCTGTATTATAGTAGGTGATATTTTCTTTCCCCTCCTCAAAAATCATATTTGTTGTAATAGCACCATTTTTTTTCATCTCAACTCGATTCGGCTCAATCTTAATACGATTCTTCGTAACCCCCTGCTGCTCATCCCTCTCTTCATACAAAATATAATGCTTTCCGTTTTTATAATAATAATTGCCTGACGTAATAACTTCTATTACTTCTTCCTCATCAATCTCAAACTGTATCCCCTCCACTGATACTAAGATATCTTTTGTCATAATTCTCCTCTAAATTGTATAACGTTTCATAGCTAACTGTAATAATTTATCTACAAGCTCAGGTTTTGCAACTCCTTGTCTCTCCCAGAGCATTGGATACATACTGATAGATGTAAATCCTGGAAGAGTATTAATCTCATTAAAGACAACTCGATTTGTCCCTTTTTCTACGAAAAAGTCTACTCTAGAAAGCCCAGATCCATCTAATGCCTTGAAAATATCAATAGCGGCTTTTCGTACCTCTTCCACTATATCTGCTGGAAGGTCTGGATCCAATACAGTTTTAGACTCTGCGTTATTATACTTAGCATCATAATCATAAAATTCAGCCGCCGCTAAAATTTCACCAAGACCAGAAGCCTTCACATCTGTCACTCCAAGAACTGCACATTCAATTTCTCTACCTACGATTGTCTCCTCAATTAAAATCTTTCTGTCGTGACGAGCCGCCTCTTCTAATGCTGCCACTAAACCTTCTCTATTCTCAGCCTTGGACACTCCTTTCGAGGAGCCAGCGCAAGATGGTTTTACAAACATTGGATAATCTAATTTTTTCTCTGCTCTTCTCACTACTGCATCCATATCACTGAGCTCTCTTCTGTCAACACCGACATACTGAGCCTGATTTACACCTAATGTATCTACTACAATTTTTGTATATAACTTATCCATAGAAACACTAGAAGCTAAGACACCGCATCCAACATATGGTATCTGAGCCAACTCAAAAATTCCCTGAATTGTTCCATCTTCTCCGTTTAATCCGTGAAGAACTGGGAATACTACGTCGATTTTCTTTGTGTCTACGCCATCTTCCTTAAAAATAACTAATTCTTTTTTTACTGTATCTGGAGAAATAATTGCTCTTGTCTTAGAATTTACCCAACTTCCATCTGCAATATCCTCAACCTTATCTACAAAAAGCCATTCTCCCTCTTTTGTAATACCAACTAAAATAATATCATAAGTTTTTTTATTAATATTAGCAATGACTGTTTGGCAGGAAACACAAGAAACCTCATGTTCAGAGGATCTTCCACCAAAAACTACTACTACATTTTTCTTATCCATTTATAAATTCCCCTTTCATGCAAATCGCAAATTCACTAATTTGTACTTCAAAGAGCTTCTTCCTTTGTTGTTCTAGAAAACTCTTTTCCAAATGATTATAATATATTCAAACTTATATATCAATGTATAAAATGAAATTCACAAAAATATAACTCTTACTCCCCTTCTACTTTTAAAACTTTATCTTTTATTATCTCATATAGCTTCCATTTAATTTTTATTTTTCCTTTTTTATCTTTCATCTTTAGTTCATAATATGCTTTCTCTCCCACTACTTTTTCTAGCGGCTCTCTCGCTCTACTATCAAAAATATCCTCTGTCTCATCAAAATAACAAAGAGAAGGATACATCACACACCACCAATTTCTTCCCTCTGCTTTTCCAATATCAATTCGAAGTGTATCATAAATTCCAGGTGGAAATGCGTACTCTCCATAAGTTCGAAGAGGGAATCGCTCTTTTTGGTAGCTTATATTTACTGTTGCCGTTTCTTCCTCTCTCTCTAATACTTTTTTGGCAATCTGAAATATTTCTTCCTCACGCTCTAAGATAATCCGCTCCGCCTCTTTCTTGCTGGAACAATTTTGAAAATATTTTTTTGTCTCAGAGATTACCTCATTTCTCACCTTCAGCTTAATTTCTTGGTCTTTTATCTCATTGCTATTTGCCCTCACATGAAATCGAATTACATTTTCTGCAATCTTATTCTGAATTTGTTTCGTCTGCTGTATTTTATAGGCTCCTGCTGCAAGGATACATATCGCTATTGCCGTCCATATAAAATAAAATTTCTTTTTCATTCTTTTACCAACCTTATTATTTATCTTGTACTTTTTAGATAATATAGGTTTTGAAACAGTGAGAGCAAGCAGATATATGCTCCGCAAACACGTTCGTTCCCACGATTTTTCGACA
>CAYTNV010000047.1:0-15659 GCA_964439395.1 uncultured Blautia sp.
GCAAACTCACTTCGCTTGGACACGCTCAGAACCCCAAAGCTTCCGTAGCGAAAAACAGCTCCACTTCTCTATCGTTGGCTAGGGAAAGAACGGTCTTCTAATGGATGGCTGTGCACTGGCAAAACAGGAGGGAAGATCTTGTTGTGAAAAAGTGAAAAAAGATTTTAGATATCATCTATTCATTTACTTCTTTCTAATGCTTCTTTTTAAGTTTTATAAATTTATTTAACATAATAATATCCTATGATTCTATAAAGTATGACTATGGCTTAAGAAAAAATATATTTTTTGAGAAACGATAATATCATATTCTATTTTTAAAATGATATGCTATTATCTGAAGAATAAAATAGTATTGTTATTTCAGATAATTTTATAAGTGAAACGTATCAAATAGAAAGAATGAACGGAATAGATGACATCTAAAAATTTTTCACGACAAGATTTTCCTTCCTGTTTTCCCAATACACAGCCGAGAGAGTAAGCAGATATATCCTACGCAAACGATAGAGAGAGGAGCGATTTTTCGATATACTTAGCTTTGCTGCGAAAGTGACTGTCTGAGCGGAGCGAGTTTCACGCAAGCAGCATAAATCAGCGTATGTCGAAAAATCGTGGGAACGAACGTGTTTGCGTAGGATATATCTGCTTACTCTCTCGGCGTTTGTTTCCACTGTTTCAAAACCTATAAATTTGAAATAACAGTGATTTATACATTGAATTTAAACAAAACAACGTCTCCGTCCTGCATCACGTACTCTTTACCCTCCTGACGGACAAGTCCTTTCTCTCGGGCATTTGCCATTGTCTCGTTTGCGATTAAATCATTATAGCTTACAACCTCTGCACGGATAAAACCGCGCTCAAAATCAGAGTGAATCTTTCCAGCAGCTTGTGGAGCCTTTGTTCCTTTCTTGATTGTCCAGGCTTTTGACTCAATTGGGCCGGCAGTTAAATAGCTGATAAGACCAAGCAAAGAATAGCTCGCCTTAATTAATTGCTCTAATCCAGATTCCTCTAAACCGAGGTCTTCTAAGAACATTTTCTTTTCATCATCATCCAATTCGGCAATTTCCTGCTCAATCTGAGCACATACAACAAAAACTTCAGCGCCGGCTTCCTTTGCATATTCTCTTACCTGTTGTACAAATGGATTTTGCTCTCCTTTGTCAGCGAGGTCATCTTCTGTCACGTTGGCGGCGAAAATAACTGGTTTATATGTCAAAAGTTGATAGGATTCTAATAATGCTAGTTCTTCCTCATCCTCTGTCTCAAATGTATTAGCAAGTTTAAACTCTTCTAGGTGAGCTTTGATACGTTTTAAAAACTCTACTTCTTTTGCCAATGTCTTATCATTTTTTGCACCTTTAGAAGATTTCTGAATTCGACGGTCTAAAACCTCTATATCGGAGAAAATAAGTTCTAGATTAATTGTCTCAATATCGCGAAGAGGTGCAATACTTCCATCAACATGAACAATATTGGCATCTTCAAAACAGCGAACGACATGAACAATCGCATCTACTTCACGGATATTAGCTAAAAATTGATTACCAAGTCCTTCTCCTTTGGAGGCTCCTTTTACGAGACCAGCGATATCAACGAACTCAATGGCAGCAGGAACGACTTTAGCTGAGTTGTACATATCGGAGAGTACATTTAATCTTTCGTCTGGAACAGCAACAATTCCGATATTAGGGTCGATTGTACAAAATGGATAGTTAGCGGATTCTGCCCCAGCCTTCGTTAATGAGTTAAATAATGTACTTTTTCCTACATTTGGAAGTCCCACAATTCCTAATTTCATATATTTATAATCCTTTCTATATTCAGTCTAGAGTTTGTCATAAAGTGGAAATTCTCGACAAAATATATTACTAAATGTTTTTAGTTAAATTGATATCTTGTCTGAAAAAAGTATTTTGTGACAATCTCTCTAATTTCATCTATTTATTTTATCATACCTCTGTTTATTTGCAAGTGAAATTTAGACTTAAAAAAGTATAGTATTTAGTTTTTTATATATTATTTAGATAATTTACTATTCATAGAAATATTTTCACTGTGGAATAATACATATCTCTACAAATCTAAGTTGTGAAAAAAAATGAAAGATGCTATACTGTAGAGAAAATGAAAAGATTGGAGTGATAAAAATGGAGTACAATGATATTCGTTTTCCAAACCTTCATATCACGATTCCATCTGTGGGAACAGGGATTACGATAGGAGGATTTGAAATTCGTTTTTATGGAATGATTATTGCCGCTGGATTTATTATGGGATTATTGCTCGTACAATATTTGGCCAAAAAAGATAAGAAAGATCCAGAAGTATATTTAGATTATTTATTATGGGCGATGATTCCAGCTATTTTAGGAGCAAGGGCGTACTATGTTATATTTTCATGGTCTTACTATAAAGAGCATTTAAATGAAATTTTAAATCTTAGGCTTGGAGGACTTGCCATACTTGGAGGTGTGATAGCAGCGGTTATTGTTTTAGTTATATTTTCAAAAAAAAGAAAACTTTGTTTTTTTGAGATGACAGATATGCTTGTTCCAGGATTATTAGTCGGTCAAATTATGGGAAGATGGGGGAATTTTTTTAACCGTGAAGCTTTTGGAGGGTATACGGACTCTCTTTTTGCGATGCAAATTCCAGTGGGATTTTTTGAAAAAATGAATCGTCTCGGTGAAATTGAAAAGACAGGACTTTTAGAATATACAAAAGAAATAGTGATAAATGGCGTTAATACAGCATATATTCAAGTACATCCTACTTTTTTATATGAGTCTCTATGGAATATTGCAGTTTTCATTTTTATTTTATATTATAGAAAGAGAAAACATTTTACAGGAGAATGTTTTGCCGTCTATTTAACCTGTTACGGTGTGGGAAGATTTTTTATAGAATCACTTCGAGTAGATCAATTACAAATTGCTAATACGGGAATTGCTATTACTCAGGTTGTATGTGCTATAATGGCAGTGACATCTTTTATTATAATTATTTATCAGCATAAGAAAAAAAATAGACAGAAGTCTATTTGACAAGAGAAGATATGTTCGAAACAGCTGAAAAATTTTGAAATTGTATAGTTAATATAGAGATATAAGGATAAAAAATTGCTATAATAGATACAATTTGTTAAAAATTCACTTTTCTTGTATGGAATAAAACACAAAAAAATAATAATATTATGCATAAAAGTACTTGAAAACTACGGGTGAATACGATAGAATAAATATAACATTTTGTGGATTTTTGTGAGAAAAATGCCTATTACCATTAAAATGTTATAGAGTACCGTGGGACACGCGGGAATTTACGCTTGTGGACTTTGATATAAGACATGATATCCTTTGAGATAGTCAATGCAACAGAGGGAGAGGCAAGAAGTCTTTGCTTTTAAGCAGGAGAGTGTCAATTAGATTTAAGAGGAATTTAAAAAATGGAATTTAAACATAAATCTGTATTACTAGAAGAATGTATAGAGAATCTTAATATTCATTCGGAGGGAATTTATGTGGATGGGACTCTAGGAGGAGCGGGTCATAGCTTTGAGATAGCTAAGAGACTTTCATCAAAGGGAAGATTAATCGGATTTGACCAAGATGATGCGGCCATTTCCACTGCGACAAAAAGATTAGAGGCATTTTCTGATAGAGTAACGATTATCCGGAGTAACTTCTCTCTTATGAAAGAGATGCTTCATGAGCATTCGATAGAAAAAGTAGATGGGATTTTATTAGATCTTGGGGTATCCTCCTACCAACTTGATAATAAGGAAAGGGGCTTTACTTATCGTGAGGCAGACGCACCGTTGGATATGAGGATGGATCAAAGACAAGAATTGACAGCGAAAGATATCGTAAACACTTATAGTGAGATGGAGCTTTTCCGTATTATTAAAAATTATGGAGAAGAGAAGTTCGCTAAAAATATTGCCAAGCATATTGTGAAGGAACGTCAAAAATCTGTCATAAGCACAGCTGGACAACTAAACGATATTATTAAGGCAGCAATTCCAGCAAAGATGAGAGTAGTGGGGGGACATCCCTCTAAGAGAACTTATCAGGCTATAAGAATTGAGTTAAACCAAGAACTTACCGTACTTGCAGATAGTTTAGATAGCATGATAGATTTACTTGATGATAGAGGAAGACTCTGCGTGATAACGTTTCACTCGTTAGAGGATAGGATTGTAAAGAACATTATGAAAAAGAACGAATCGCCTTGTACTTGTCCACCAAATTTTCCAATTTGTGTCTGTGGTAATGTATCAAAAGGGAGATTTGTCTCCAAAAAACCTATTTTACCTTCGCAGATGGAGCTAGAGCAAAATAGCAGAGCCAAGAGTGCAAAGCTAAGGGTGTTCGAGCGTACGCTAGATCATTCTCAACAATGATAGGGATAGACTTAAAATTAAGCGAAATGCCGAAATATATAGAAAGATAGGGGTAGCTATGGATCTGAACGAAAAAAGATTGGAGAGATATCAGCTTATATATGGGAATAATGTTAGAAAATTAGACGAAGAAGAAGTTATGCATGTTCCAGAACCCGAAGAGAGCCAAACTCCTGTTGTAAAGAAGAAACAAGCAAAACAAAAAAAGAAAAGAATGTCAAGATACGTTAAAAGAAATAGAGAAAGAGCAATGGAATTCAGCGCTAGTTATACTGCGGTCTTGACGGTAGCCCTTGCTGCAATTGTTATTATTTGCGTTGTTTATTTGACAGGACAGAATAAATTGAATACGCAGGCGAATTTGATTACATCCAAACAAAAACAGTTGGCTACAATGGTGAATGAAAATCATGCAAAGAAAGCAAATTTGGAAAAATCAATAGATTTAGAGGAAATTCGAGATTTTGCTATAAATTCTTTAGGATTACAGGAACCAACACAAGATCAGGTTATTTATTATGATGGAGTGAGTTCTGATTATGTGAAACAGTATGAGCAGGTACCTGGATCTAATTAGAAATAGGTGGAATTTATTATATGAAGAAGATTAAAAAAATGGCCCAGTTTATGCAAGAGAAATTATTTGTAGTATTTTTTATTATTATATTAATTTTTCTTGTATTAGCAGGGCGTTTAATATTTTGGAATGTAAATAAGGGAGACGAATTTGAGAGAATTGTTTTAGGTCAACAGGGACATACTAGTACAGTTATTCCATATGAGAGAGGAAAAATTTATGACTGCAATGGAAAAGTATTGGCCTCAAACGAAAAAGTATATCATTTGATTTTGGAGCCCAAAAATATGCTTCAGACTGAAAAAGATGATACAGGTCAGACAAAATATGCTGAGAGTTTGACAATTACTTTAGAGGCTTTATCTAAATATTTAGATTTAGATAAAGATGAGATATTAAAGACTCTGGAGAACAATGCAGAATCTTATTATGTACAGTATAAAAGAAATCTTTCCTATGACCAAGTAAATCCATTAAAAGAGTATATAAATAAGGGAAGCAGTAAAGTTACAGAAGATATGTCTGAAAAAGAAAAGGCAGAGATTGAAGAGGCTTCTAAAATTACAGGAATTTATTTTGAAGAAGAATATAGGAGAGTCTATCCCCATAAGACACTTGCCTGTCGTATCCTTGGATTTACAGTGAGTGGAAATAGTGGAAGCTGGGGATTAGAACAACAATATAATGATACATTAAATGGAGTAGATGGACGCCAATATAGTTATTTAAACGAGGAATTGACTATGGAGACGTCTATTGAAGAGCCAATTGATGGTAAATCAGTTGTTTCCACAATTAATTATAATATACAAAAAATTATAGAAGAAGAGTTAGAAAAATATGATTCTGAAATTGGATCGAAAACGACATCAATTTTAGTCATGGATCCTAATAATGGAGAAATTCTTGGTATGGCATCTTCTTATCCATATGACTTGAATAAGCCTAGGGATACCGAGGCATTGATTGGAAAATATACCGAAGCTGAAGTTAAAAAGTTTGAGCAAAATCAGACTTATGAGGATAATGGTGTAGAAATTGAGAGGGAATCGGAAGATGAGGTCGCAACTACAGTAGAGGCGTTAGCTGCCCTATGGAGAAATCCAGTTTTAAATGATACCTTTGAACCAGGTTCTACAGCAAAACCATTTACTGTTGCTATGGGATTAGAAGAAAATGCCTATAAAGGAAATGAATATTTCTTATGTCCCGGCTATATGCAAGTGGAAGATAGAGAAATTAATTGTGCTCATACCCATGGAACAATTGCGTTTAATAAAGTTGTCTCAGAATCTTGCAACGTTGCTTTAATGCAGATTGGCTTAAAGCTCGGAAAACAAAAGTTTTGTGATTATCAGGCGGCTTTTAATTTTGGCAAAAAAACAGGAATAGACTTGCCAGGTGAGGCAGATACGAGTAGCTTGATTTATACAGAGGATAAGATGGGAAGCGTAGACTTGGCTACGAACTCCTTTGGACAGAATTTTAATGTCACAATGATTCAACTTGGAGCTGCTTTTTCCTCGTTAATTAATGGAGGATATTATTATGAGCCACATATTGTGAAACAAATTTTAGATGCCAACGGAGGAGTAATCGAAAATATTGATAAGAAGTTAGTCAAAGAAACAATTTCTGCCGAGGTATCTGAGACAATGAAAGGCTATATGCAAGATACAGTTGAGAATGGTACTGCCAAAAGTGCAGCTGTGGAGGGATATACAGTAGGTGGTAAAACTGGTACGGCCGAGAAACTTCCTCGAGATAAGACAAGATATATTACTTCTTTTATCGGGTTTGCTCCAGTGGAGAGTCCAGAGCTTATTGTCTATGTCGTTATTGACGAGCCAAAGCTGTCAGATCAGACAGGTGGTACATATTACGCTGTTAAGATAGAGCAGGCGTGTATGGAGAGAATTTTAAAAGAATTAAATGTGCCAAAATCTTCCAGTGAGGAGAAACAACAGAGTACAAATTAAAAAAGAAAGGGAAAAGATATCGGTCTTTTCCTTTTTTCTTTTTCATAGGATAAAAGAAAAAGAAGAGAATAGATAAAATGAAGAAAATAAAAATTTTTCAGAAAAAGAAGTTGACTATTGTTGTAGCTGTTTTAACTCTCTTTAGTGTAGGACTTAGTATTAGATTAGGATATTTGATGTTAAATAAAGCATCGTATTATAGTAAATTGGCGTTGGATTTACATCAAAGGGAGAGGGAGATAAAAGCGGCGAGAGGGATTATTTATGATCGAAACGGAGTCAAGTTGGCGGATAATAAACAGGTTTGTACGATTTCAGTAATTTATAGCCAAATAAAAGAGCCCGAGAAGGCCATTAAATTATTATCGGAGAAACTAGGAATAGATGAGGCTGTTGTGAGAAAAAAGGTGGAGAAAATATCGTCGAGAGAGAAAATTAAGAGCAATGTAGAAAAAGAGATTGCAGATGAGATAAGAGAGGCGAGAATCGCAGGTATTATGGTAGACGAGGATTATAAAAGATATTATCCTCTGGAGGATTTAGCCTCAAAAGTAATCGGATTTACAGGTGGGGATAATCAGGGAATTATTGGATTGGAAGTAAAATATGACTCTTATCTACAGGGCAAATCTGGAAAAATTCTCACTCTGACAGATTATATGGGAGTAGAAATAAAAAATGCCGCTGAGGATAGAGTAGAGCCAATAAACGGCAAAAGTCTATATTTATCATTAGATGTCAATATCCAGAAATATGTGGAACAAGCCGCAAAGAAAGTAAAACTACAAAAACAGGCAAAAAGAGTGTCAGCGATTTTAATGAATCCGCAAAATGGAGAGATTTATGCGATGGTAAATATTCCAGAATTTAATTTAAACGAGCCATTTACCGTCGAGGGAAAGGAGAATGCAACGCAGGATGAATTGAATCAGATGTGGAGAAATACTTGTATTAATGACACCTATGAGCCAGGCTCCACCTTTAAGATTGTGACAGCAACTGCGGGACTAGAACAGGGAGTTGTGCATGTTAATGATAATTTTTCTTGCCCAGGATTTCGAATCGTGGAGGATAGGAGAATTCGATGTCATAAAGTTGGAGGACATGGCGGAGAAACATTTAAAGAGGGCGTAATGAATTCATGCAATCCTGTTTTTATGGATGTCGGAGCGAGGCTTGGGGCAAAAAATATGTATAAATATTTTGAGAAACTGGGCTTATTTGAAAAAACGGGTATTGATATTCCAGGAGAGGCGAGCTCGATTATGCATAAGCTAGAAAATGTAAAGGCTGTTGAGCTTGCAACAATGTCATTTGGTCAGTCCTTTCAGATTACTCCTTTGCAGCTTATGAGGGCGGCGAGTGCGGCTGTAAACGGCGGAAAATTAGTAACGCCACATTTTGCGGTGAGCGTAGTAGATGAGACAACGGGAAAGAAAGCGATATTAAAATATCAAGAAAAGGAAGGCGTCATCAGCGAGCAGACATCGGCTACAATGCGAGAACTCTTAGAAGCTGTTGTGTCAGAGGGAAGTGGAAAAAACGCAGCGATTGAGGGATATGCGATTGGAGGAAAGACAGCCACAAGTGAAAAACTTCCAAGAAGTGCCAAAAAATATATTTCTTCTTTCTTAGGATTTGCACCAGCGGATCATCCGATTGTTATGGGATTAATTTTGATTGATGAGCCACAGGGAACATACTATGGAGGAACGATTGCGGCGCCAGTTATGAAAGAAATTTTTGAAAATGTTCTCCCGTATCTTGGAATCGAACAAAAATTTACTCAGGAAAAAGTGGAATAAACAGAGAACGTTTTAATCTTTGAATAAAGTATAAAATTGACACAAGATATCTTTACTACAATAGAACGTAGTCTCTACTTTTTCATATGGCATTGAACACGTTTATTCTGAAAAAAGTCTCTGTTCTATAGGTTTGTCTGTATGTTACTGTATTTCACGATGGATGGAAGTTCAAAAGTTTTTCTTTCATTTTTAGTCATGAATTGTATAAATAATTAGTGTGATAAAAGAAAATTTTAGCAAAAAACTAATTACAGGTACCTCTCAGGACAAACGCATGAGTGAATAAATTGTGAACAAATATTAGTGGGATACATGCTCTAGTTATGATAAAATTAGAAGCAGGAGGTGTGCTATCGCACGACACTATTCAGAGGGTGATGGGCAACATCAACCCCCAGCACCTGCAGGGTTTGTATCAAAAATGGAATGACATGCTCAGCACAGATGAAGGGGAAAAGTTAAAGAAAATCATCTGCATAGACGGAAAAACCATGTGCGGCAACGGTGGCAGAGACCAAAAACCGAACCATATTGTTTCCGCATGGAGTGATGAAGACGGGTTCTGGGTTCTGTCTTGGGCAGAAAGCGGTGGAAGAAAAATCAAATGAAATAACGGTAATCCCCCAACTTTTGGATGTCATTCATATAAAAGGGAACATCATTACCATAGATGCGATGGAAACTCAGACAGAGATAGCAGAAAAGATAAAATCCAAAAGGGTGGATTATGTACTGGCATTTGGACGTGATATTTAAAGAGGATATGAACATAGCACTAGATAAAAACAACAGCACAAAACTTAAATATTATAAATAAATAGTGTTTATCGCTCTTAAAGTTGTTCCAGATAGGAAATAAAGAAATATGAATGAGGAAAAAGAGATTTTGTATCAGTATGAAAACAGAGGAATATTTGGAAAAAATCATTAATATTTAAAAAATTTTACAAAATACAAATTGGGATAACAAAAATATTCATGCGTATGTCTTGGGTACCTAGAACAAGATATTGACAGTAACAAAAAAAAAGTGTATTATATATGTATATCAAATATGTTATCTAAAAAATCAAAGCATGAATGTTCGTTTGTATTGCTATCTTTTTATCAAGGCAATTATTTGATCTAGCATTAACGGCTAAGATTTTCTGCCAAATAAATAAATGTTAAAAAAGCTTGTAGGAGTAGTTTGTGCTTCTTTATCTATTTGGGAGTTGGTGTTTCGCACTAATAAAATTATAAGACTAATAAGATTTGTAAAGTAAAAAAGGAGGGAATGTTTATAGCGAGAAATAATCTGAAAAATATATAAAATAAAAAAGATAAAGTTTACTTAAAAACCCAATTATATTTCGGAGAGAGAGGGAAGAGTAGATGAAAAAAAGAGCAATTATAAGTATAATATTAGCATTAATAGTATAAATTTCATGTCCAAGTTATGCAACTAGTATAAATTTGGATGAAGAAAATTATAATAAGGAAAAGGAAAATGATATTGACATAAGTGAAAATCTTACATTGAGTGAACGTGAAACTTTGAATGTAATAAGTAATAGTATTAAATATTGTGAGGACGAACTACAGGAATTTAAAAAGAAAGAAGTATTAGATGATTTTTTGAATGAAATAGATTCAGACATGAAACAAGAGGTTGAAAAAGATACACAAGCCACACTTGATGAAGTGGGAGAATGGAATATTTATCCACAGGATACAGTCTTATCTATTAGGCTAAAAGCTCAACAATATTTGGATAATAATTTTAATGGCATACAAATTGGAAGTCAGGAATTTGAAAACCTAATTTACCAATATGTTGAAAGTGATACGATGGAAAGTCAGAAAAAAATAGATGAAAATTTGGAATTTGGAGCACTTTATCTATATATGTGTATTTACAATACCTATATTTTAAATAATCAAGGTTCTACAGTGGAGGCATATAGCACATATACGAACCCTGAAGATATAGATAATATGTCTTTTTCTGAAATTGCTTATGATGATAGTAAAGAAAATTTTATTGATACAAAAGTACCTAAAATTTTAAAAGAGTATATAGATACATATTGAACAAAATCAGCATGGCCTAAAATGAATGGTTCAACTATAGAGTCTTATGCAAGAAAATATGCAAATAGTACGAATTCAGCATTTGCTACGATAAATATAAATGCTGATTGTACTAATTTTGTATCTCAAGCTTTATATAATGGTGGATTGCCAATAACATATATAACAAGTGATACAACCGCTAATGGAGTTGTAAATTCTACCGCTAGATGGTTTCATTTTAATAATAATGGAACTAGTACAGGGTATAGTGTGTCTACATCGTGGATAAGAGTAGTTGAATTATATGATTATCTAGCACCACATTATGGTGTTTTTGAGACTTCTTCTGGAAATACAATGTCTTCATATCTGAATAGAGGATTTGTATTACAGGGAAAACCAACTATAGGTAAATATGCTCATTCTGTAATCATTACAATTACAAATGGAAATATAACATATTGTGCTCATAGTGTATCAAGAAAAGACGCTTCTATACAGAATTTTTATAATTCATACAGTAAATTTAGAGTAGTACAAACATATTAAATTATAGAAGGAATATAATATAAAAATGAAAAAAGATTTATATAATATATTTTTAATAGGTGTATTTTTAATAAGTATATTTTTAATTGGGTGTATGCAGACAAATAATCAATCTGAGCAAGGGAAACAGGAAATTGCGTTTGGGGAAGAACAAAGTGTTGAGATAATTAAAAAAAGTGTATCAGAAGATGATATGAAATTATTAGAAGAAAAAAATGTATTAAATGATTTCTTGAATGAAGCGAAAGCAGAAATGAAAATACGAGTTTCAGAATATGAAAGTGAAATGCTCTTACAAATAAAACAATGGAATCTTTCTCCAAAAGATTCTATACATTCAATTAAAAATAGGGCGCAGGAATATTTAAATAAAAATTTTAATGAAATAAATATTGGAAGTGAAGAGTTTGAAGAATTGATTTTTAAATATATAGACAGTGGTGAGGGTGAAAGTATTGAGAAAAGTAATAATGATTCTGAGTTTGCTTGTTTATATTTATATATGAGTATTTATAAAGAATACATTTGGGACAAAAAAATTCAAGATATTGATGATATGACGTTAGAAGAGATAATTAACGAAGATGCAAAAGAGAATTTTATTCAAACTCATATTCCTATATTATTAGGAAAGTATATTTAAAGTTTGCTCATTGAAAAGGGACTATCGGGAAATGGATAGTCCTTTTTTCGTGTGCGCCTAGCGGCGCACGTTTCCAACAGGTGCAAGTCCTGAATCCGCCTGGTAGTAGGAAGGATATAGCCGAAAGCAAGGATGTCTACCGTGAGGAGAATCTGAAGGAAGCTGGATGTGGGAGAATAAACTAACCCACGGGCAAATCTCTGGTCTGACGAACAGAAATCACATATAAGGTTATGTATGAGGGTAAGGCTGCACTACAAGTCGAAGCCCAATAGCTACACGGAATCATGCATGATAAATGTGGCAGATAGATGGAGAGAAGGAAACGTGTGGTACCTAGGGAGGTCTGTGTGATATGCTTCGAAAGGAGTAACCACTGTACAAGGAAACGAGGCAGTGCTGAACACACAGAAGTCAGCAGAGGTCATAGTAGCCGAGAGGCGAAGGACCGAATCAATAGGAGTCTTAAGTATGACCGAGAAAGGAGGAATGACTAACAATGACAGAAAACATGAATAATGGCTGTTCGCAAAGAGATAGTACGGAACACGAAAAGGAGGATGAAGAACTAAAAAAAGCAGCATAAATTTTCGACTTTTTTTGTCCAAAGTATTGACATAAGTCTAACATATAAGTTATACTATAAATGAAAATTGATTCATTTGATATGAATGTTATATTAGGAAACCTTATGGAAAATGCAATAGAAGGAACGTTAGAATCAAATGAAAAAATAATTATTTTGAGTATGGAACTAGATAGGAATATATTATACATACAAATTAAAAATAGTTTTGTTAATCATATAAATATTTTGAATGATACAATTATAACAAATAAGAAAGATGCAGGTAAACATGGGTTTGGATTGAAAAATATAACATATATATTAGAAAAATATAATGGTTTATTGGATATAGATTACGATGAAAAATATTTTAAGGCAAACATATTAATGTATTTAGAAAATACAATGTTTTAAGAGCAATATGATAAAAAAGAAAGAGTCCAAAATAAAAAGAAAAAATCAATAAGAAATTCAAGTGTAAAAAAGTCGCTTATTAATTTTTTTGTAAAAAAAGGATAAATTTTATTGTTTTTAAGAATCCTTAAAAGAATAGAGGGAGCTATATATCAAGTGAAAGAAGAATTTATTTATTTTGAAGAATATTAAATTAGTTGTCTTTGAATAAAAACTGTAAATTATTACAATAACGTCGGTAAGTTTTTACATTGATAATATTATGTCGAAAAAATATGATAATATAAGTACAATAAGAAAGGAAGCTTCCTGTATAATTTAAAGTGTAAAGGGAGCTATTAAAAAAATATATCTAGTGAATTTAGAGTGTTATTGTTACACCAGTTGGTAAAAATCTAAAGAAAATAAGAGACATCTAGAATAAATTTTAAAGAAAAAAAGAAAAAGAATTAAGTAACAACAGGAAATATATTTGAGCAGCAGGAACTTTTGAAAAAAGCGAAGGTAATCCAAAAAATCTTATAGCCTTTACATAGTATAGGTTAGAAAACAATGGAAATTTATGTAAAAATAAAAAGCTTCTTTTATCAGTGATGATATGCTTATCTCAGGATGCAATGTAGGCAGTGAAGTACATTATCTTAGAGCAGTTGATACTAGAGGTAGGAATTTAGTAAGCCCGCATTTTCATTCGTCAGTGATTCGAAAAGATTTCAAAATGCAAAGGAATGAGCAGTAAAAATAACAGCTGGACAAAACAAGAATCAGATTGTCATGAGGGACAACTGGTCACTACTTTCAGTATGCTTTACCTTCTGGAAAAACACTATGAGGAGCTTTGTAGGTTATCTATATTCTGAGAACAATTGAATGAAGATAGGATACGAACAGTCAATCAGATACGCAGAGAAATGAAGATTTATTTTCCAGAATATAAAGATGCATTGGGAGAGGAGGGATGAAATAGATTTGGTGTGAGGCTAAGTTGAGGAGGCACAGTTATCAGTAGAGGAGGAAAAATCTTATGGTATGCAAGAAATAGAGTGGAGTTCAAAGGCAGAATTGATGTAGGAAAAATGACGGTAAAGTGGTTTATCAGGAAAATTCTGGAATTGCATGAAAAACTTATTGTTGTAGGGAATTAGATTAACTCAAAATGTCAGGAATACAGAAGTTAAGCGGGTTTAGGAGTGGTAACATATAGTTCTGATAGATAGAAAGATGAAACCAGAAGTAGTTATAGAGGTCGTAAATGGTTTAGATATTGGATGTTCCAAGCGACAAGTCAGTGGTGGTGCCTGCGGAGGAATTCAGAAAATTTCATGTTTACTATACGGTACGAGTCAAAAAAAATCTGAAAAAGATGCAGTCGTTGATTGTAACAGTTTGCAAGCTACTGAGAAGCATTTATGTGGTTTTAAAGAAAGGAATTATTTAGGATCAAAAAAATGTTAATAGATATTAGACGGTGATTGGACAATACTGTTGGATTTGAGAGAATTTTGAAATCGGGTAGAGTTCTAGAAAGGAAACTGAAAAAGATATATTAGTGCAAAAACTGCCTAAGAAAAACAGGGAAAGCATCTATGGAAACACTGTACCTTGTAGATTTTGTTTACAGAGATAAGAATTAAAAAATGTAAAAGTAATGATGTAGAGTTTAATAAAATAGGAAGGATGGTATAAATGAAAAAAATTATTAGAATTACTTTAATAATAACAATGTTGTTTGCTTGTAGTATGATTGTTAGTGCACAGGAGAAAACAGAGGAATTAAATACAGTGTTAGATTCATTTTCAGGAGAAATAATAGAAAATGAAATTCCTTTTAGTGTTTCAGGAAATAAGATAAATTTTATTTATCAAGATCAGTCATATATATTTACAATGAAAAGAATATATATAGATACAGATGATGGAACAAACATTGAGGGTGCAAATTTTTATACTGGTAATAACGGTAAAATAAGATGTAATATGGTAGAATACAATGGAAAATATTGTGTTCAAGTTATGGATACAAGCCAAAGTGTAGAAGAAAGAAAAAATAATAAAGAAAATAATTTTACATTAGTTTGTGGTTCTTTGTCAGAAGCAACCATCGATAAGATGTCTAATACTATTAAATTAGAAAATGACAAAATGGAGATAACTAAGATAAAATCTAATTTGAGCATTTTAGCAACAACAGGAAGTACTTATAACTTATATGTATATAAAAATGGGTTGAGTGTTCCATTTCTTATTTCTAGTGGATCCGCTGAAGGATGGGCAAAATCTACAAAGTCATCTGGCTCGTATTATAGCGTAACAAATGTGAAATATTCAGTTACATATAATTGGCCATCCGATGGAGTTTCGCTTTGGTACGACTACCAAAATAGTAGAGTAGCATGCGAATCACCAGCATCGCCATCAGCACAAACAACAACGATTCCAGGAACATGGTCAATTAATGGAAATACTGGAGCTTTTCAGGCAGAGGCAACAGTTACTGCATTAGTTAATAACAGCCCGTTGATGTGGACATTATATGATGTTTGTAATATGAATGGTACTCCTAGATGAAAAACAAAATATTTTTTAATATTTTAATAACGGTTATCATATTGATTTTCCTTGTTTTATATTATTTTGCCTTTCAAAAAATAAATT
>CAYTNV010000048.1:0-15365 GCA_964439395.1 uncultured Blautia sp.
TCATAGGATTCAAAATCCTTGAGGAAAATGTGTCAACTAATCTTGACAAAATCAGTATATCATAGACGAAGCCCTGGACTTATGTCAATACTTTGGACAAAAAAAGTCGAAAATTTATGCCGCTTTTTTTAGTTCTTCATCCTCCTTTTGTTGGGGCGTCATATAATCGATGGCACTGTGGATTCGCTTGCGGTTATACCAGCCTTCTATGTATTCAAAGATTGCCCTTCCGGCTTCGCTGGCATCCTGATAAGTATGGAGATAAATCTCCTCCTTTTTCAATACAGAATGGAACGATTCTATACAGGCATTGTCATAAGGATTTCCTTTGCGACTGAATGAATGTAGCATTTTGCGACTGCTTAAACAGTTCTCAAATGCCTGGCTCGTATACTGGCTTCCCAGATCACTATGAAGTATAATCCCCTTGGTATTCCTGACATTCAGGCAGGCATTCTTTACTGCCTCCACCGCCAGTTCAGCCGTCATGGATGTGCCATAGGCGTACCCGATAATCTTACGGCTGCACAGATCCATCACAGATGCCAGATAGATCCAGCCTTCCTTCAGAACATGGATATAGGTAATGTCGGTACACCATTTCTGATTGATGGTTTCCGCCTCGAAATCACGTTTCAGAATGTTCACTTTATCATCTGGAACATTGCCGTAATTGGCACGATGGTGATATTTCTTTACCACAACGGAACGCAGCCCCTGCTCCGCCATATGTCTCTGGACACGTTTGATACTGCAGGGAGTCCCGCTGCCATTGAGAGTTCGGCAGATTTTGACGGCTCCATACCTTTGTTTGGAATCATCGTAAGCCTGCTTCACTTTCCTGCCAAACTCCTCATATTCCTTCTGTCTGTTTGAGGGTACACGAACCAGAGCCTTGTAATAGGTGCTCCTTGGAAATTTCAAGGCACTGCAAAGCTGGGATACCGTGTAGAGATTTAAATGGTTCTGGATAAAAAACACAATTTCGGCTATTGTTCTTTTGCGAATCTGGCGGTCGCTTTTTTTCATATTTCATTCTCAATCTTAAGACACTGGATTTCTTTCTGAAGAGCTTTGTACTCCTTAAGGGTAACGGTCTCTTCCTCCGATACTTTGATAGGGGAAAGCTGTTTTACCCATCCGCTAATTGTGCTCCGATTCACGCCATATTCACGCTCCAGTTGTGGATACGAGGTTCCTCCGGCATTGTACAGATCCACAATCTGCTGCTTGAATTCCGGAGTGTAAGATTTTGGTTTTTTAGCCATGTTGAACATCTCCTTTGCTCTTTCACTTGGTAGTATAGACTGTTCAACTTTTCCTGTCTACACTTATATACTAACACCACGTTCCATTCCATCTTAAAAAAGGAAGAAATCTATCTCCATACTTATCAAGATTTTAACGAAGCCCGAAGGGCACTCTTTAAATACATAGAGGGGTGGTACAATTGCCAACGAATCCATAGTGCTATCGATTATATGACACCCCAGCAAAAGGAAGAGAAAGGACTTAAGAAATTAGCATAATCTTTCAACTTTTTTGTCCAAAGTATTGACATGGGTCCAAGTCTAAATTGGACTTTACATTCCATTATGGTTCTACTTCAACGATATGCCGCAGTGACATAACTGCGGAAAAATTTGCCTTTACATTCCATTATGGTTCTACTTCAACCGAGTCCTGCTCGTTTTCCTGCGATGGAAAAATCTCTTTACATTCCATTATGGTTCTACTTCAACCCACAGTCGTGATAACGCAAATTGTACAGTTAGTATCCTTTACATTCCATTATGGTTCTACTTCAACTTCGCTGGGTGGGATAAAAGCACAGGATATATCACCTTTACATTCCATTATGGTTCTACTTCAACCCGTAAACTTAAATCTCTTTTAACTTCAATATTTTCAATCCACATCTTGTCAACCTAATTTTACACGCTCTTCCTTCCAGATTTCACTACATCTATTGTTAGTTCTTTTCAAGGCATATCCCTGATTTTTTCTCATTTTTACCTTTCTGTCGACCTCCCTATATTTTTACCTCATACGAAGTCGACAGCCAATATTTCATTCTCTTCCTCATCCAACAAATACTTTTTCAACTTCTGACTAATATTAAAATTTAACATTATGCATTTATTCTATCAAACATTTTTTGACTCCTGCCATATTTATCTGCTACATCCATTAAAAATCAGACTCTTGTATCATACTTCATAGTCCAATTTTCTATAACCCCGTTCATCATAAATACACTCCATAACTGGCAATTTTTCATGTTTTCCTAATTGAATTACTGGATATACTTTTACCTTTCCTCTTCTTACTGCTGTGTCGTATTTCATCCATTGATAATATGGAACACTAACTGAATATTTCTTAATTTCTTCTTTTACTTTCATTTTCTGAAGCATATTACTATTTTTATCCTCAATTACACTTATAAATTTCAAAATCTTATCTTTTTTTTCATTAAAAATTGGACTTGGAATAATATTTTCTGTCAAGATATTGCGTAAATGATTATTATCTCTGGTATATTGATACGGCGTTATTCCCTTAATCCATTCCAAAGTTCCTTTGTAACCTTTTTTCCCCCTATAATACTCACTCACTTTCAAACTTTCCATAGTCAAATACTCTTCTAAAAGTTCAAGTTTTTGATTTTCTGACAATAGACCATCTACCTTTTTCATCGCCTGTCTGGAAATCTCAAATATAGTATCATCAATAAATCCACCTCCATGAATAAGCGTTTTTTTATCAATTTCCAAATAAACAAAACAATTAGGTTTTGATATATCTTTTTTACCTTTGCGATTACATCTTCCCAACCTTTGCACCAAAGAATTAAAATCCTGAAGTTCTGTAAATAAATAATCAAAATCAATATCCAAACTTGCCTCTACAAGCGAAGTCGATATCCAAATTCCCGACTGTTTATCCAATTCTCCATTTTTATCATAAGTTTTTCCAAACTCAATTATTTCATTTTCCTTCTTTGTTCTTTCCTCACGAGTAAAGCGACTATGTAAAATATGCACCTCTTCTAAACTCCCTATTTCTTCCCATAATTCTTCATACAAATCTTGAGCTTTTCGGACTGTATTACATACTACCAAAATTTTATTCATCTTATTTTCTTTACAATTTTGTCGATATATTTCCAAAATATCTTCTTTATTTAGTTTATATTCTCTCGTTTTTATATGATGTCTTATAGTATCATTTATAAAAGTACGAACATTTTCTTCTTGAAATGGTATTTCTTGCATCAACAATTCTTTAATAAACGGGGACAACGTGGCTGTCATAACTGCGACTTTTCCTCCCATTTGGGTAATTCTTTTTAATCCGTAGATTAAGTATGCCAACAGTTCTGGATCATACATCTGAATTTCGTCAATAACAATTCGAGAATAAGATAAGATTGTTAATTTTAGTTCTGACCCTTGATATTTGAATATAAAATCAAACAACTGATCCATCGTAGAAATATTAAGTGGTATAGAGAATCGTTTTCCTCGATTCTCATATTCTATCAAATCCATCTCCTCTTCATCCAAATGTTTTGAATAATATTCCATTGACTCTGAATGTAATATAGAAAGTCTGATATCCAGCTTTTCATCGCACAAAATATCGCTTCTAATTCTATCATAAATTGCATTAATTGCCGTTCGCAACGGTAGAACAAAATATCCTTTATGATTTCCAATCCACTGAAGACCAGCTTCTGTTTTTCCCATTCCAGTCTGGGCAACTACAATGATATTTTCATTTCGCTTACTTATACAAAATTTCTGCATTTCATTCCAATTACTATTTTGATTTTTCTGCCTCCATTTTATTTTAACATTCTCCAATGCATCTTCCAAAAAATCATTCGGATACTCTGCGACATAATTACCACTGGCGCTATAATCACACTTATGCAGAAAACCTTTAATTTTTATAGCCTGGTCATCATAAATCATTTTTTGTACCATATTTAAAGTTTTCCTCTTTATTGGAAACATATTAAAATCTTTCAATAATTTTTGAATCAAGTTCTTTTCTTTTTCAATTATCTCATATGGGTTTCCATAATCGTGATGGTATATAATCGCAAATAATACTCTATAAAAATCCATATCTTCTTCAAATTCTTCACGATTTAATAAGAATCCAGACAAAATATTATGCGGAATTTCTTTTTCTTTATTAAACTTTTTCTTTTTACCACTTTGAATTCGAGATTGGAACTCTGGGTTTATTTTTCCATCATCATGATGTTCACAAGCCTTTGCCACGAGATTATATAATATTTCATTTTCTATATAACCATATTCTTTTAACTGACGTAGTACATATAATAGTCTATCTGTATGTTCCCCTATCGTTTGCTCTGGCTTTGCATAATACTCCCGTATTTCCATATTTAAACTCCTTCTTTACATAGTTATTTCTATGTTTTCATAATTTTAACTTTTTCTGATTTTTACAAAAAATTTACAATATATGTTTCTTCGCCACATTGATCTACATATAATCCATCACCAAATTCATCCGCTACATATTGTGAAATATATAGCACCTTCTTTTTTTCAAATATCCTTTTTCCATTCACAATTTCATATTTCTTATTTAGATAATATTTAGTCCCACTAATTTTTCCTATTCTTTCTCGCAAATAAATTCTTTTCCTCTTCACTATATCACAATCAATATATGCTGCAAATTTACTGATAATTTCATCATCCTCAACTTCTTCTCTAAGCTCTACAATTTCCGCATTCTCCACAGAAACAATATCTTCACTTCTTCCAATTGACTTCAACTCATAAATATGCTCCAAAATATCTTCCAAGATAAAATCTGCCGCCCTCACATGAAGAACAAGTGTAATTCCATCTAAGACTTCATAAAACTTTACGGACTTAATCAAAGATCGATACTTGCTAATTGGAATCATATAGTTTTTATACTGATAAACTTCCAAGCGGGAATTAATCTCTTTTTCCAATTTCTTAATTTCCTTTTCTCGCTTTACTACATGTTCATATTCCACACTTTTCTTATCCAACTTCTTTTTTTTCTCTAACAAATGTTTTTTTCGCTTTTTCATTAGATTCATTACTGGAGCAAGTCGTTCTCTCTTAAATTTATCAATTTCATCCTTAAGATTTTTCAACACCCGATATTCATCTAACAGTTCCTGATTATCTACATGAATCATTTTTCCTTTTCTAAAACTACTGCCTTGCTTCTTTTTAGCTGTTGCCACTTTTTCAAAAGCATTAGACAACATATTTTCACTTCTCATTTTTACAAGAATTCCCCTGTCATCTTGAAGTGAATTCAAAAAACAATAATCCGTATAAGGCTCACGGTGCATTGACTCATATTTCCCCTGAATACTGATATCCATCTCTTTATATTCCTGATACCCACAAATGCTATGAAGTGCACCGATAATCGTTGAAATCGGCGGTAGTGGATATGTCATCTTATTATCTACTGTTTCTTCTTTTTTATAATTTGCGCTGCTTTGGTAAATAATCAAACGTAACGCTTTCACTCATTTCACCTGCCTTCCCAGCTTTACAATTACGCTTCATAATAAGCATTCACTTCATCTTTTAATATTTCAAAAAATACAGAAATTGTTGCGGGCTTTAATTCCTTATCAATTTCTTGCTCATTTGCAAATATTTTCCCTCGCAGTAATCCACAGTGATATCCCTGTATTATTTTATCTTTTAACTCTCGAGAAATGATTAGCTTATTTTCTTCTACGTGAACAATATTCTCAAAATAATGCGTTTTTCTATCCGAAATACCTCCCACGATAAACACTGGTTCCGCATTATCTAGATTACCCTTTACAACTAAGCTTAATGTCTCAACTGCATTCAGCAATGCTTTCACGCGCTCCGCCTTTTCCTCTTTGGATGCCTCAACTTTAAAATTGTCATCCTTTCCTACCATCTCTAAATCAATCGTCAAACTATATACCTTTAAAGACTTATCATACTCATACTGATACAGATTCAGTCCTACCTTTTTCGCATCATTTTGAATATTCATTCCTTTTGCTTTAGCAAAATTGCCCGCTAAATAAAGATTATTATGAAATCTTGTTTCATTTACAAAACTTTCACATGAAATGGCATCTGTTAGATAAATAGAACTTTTTCTCACATAGGTAATATCTTTTGTACTCATATAGCCACCTTCCAGTGCCCTACAGGTTGCCGCATTCACTTCCTCTGTTACCAGCTTTTGAGTAGCCCCATTCACTTCTGTCTGTAAATCATCATACATTCCAGCCTGCGCCATTAATGCATTTTTCAAGCTTTCTCTGCTTCGAATAGTATAAACCTTTCTGTTTTTAAAAATCTTCTGTACACTCGCAATATTTCCTAAACCTTCCGAATAATTTGATGTCATATTTGCTACAACTGTCAAAGTTAATGCCTTCTGTTTCATCTCAATTTCCTCCTAATTATCTTGTTTTTTCTTTGTCAAAGCGTTGACAAATGTATATGCAATATCTTTGTTTGCTTCAAAATCCTCAAATAGATTATATGCAAAATCAAAAGTCACATTTAAATAATTAGATAGCTGTAATAATATTTGACAATATCGATCATAATCCTTAAATACAATTGCACTTGTAAGTTTCTGCCGATAGCTTTCTCTTTTATTTTCTGGAAGCCTTTCGGCTACTTCTTTTGCGCAGGCATAAGCCACTTTCATTGATTGTTTCATGTTTTCTCCACCTCCACATATCAATTGATTTATTCTAATAAATTGTGAAACAAGATATTCTGAATTTCTCTTTAATAACAGCTCTATCAATTTGTCTGTCCGCACGAGATTCAAAATGCAAATCAGTACCTCTTCCTGTATATTAATAAAATAATTGTCATTAATTTTTAATGAAAAACAAAATGGTTCATAAATCTTCAGTTCTTTCAAAATTTCAATACTTTCCCTCCGAATATACAATGTTTCAAAAAAATCATTCTTTCGTTTCTTTACAATCACTTCCACATCATAATCAATAAAATCTGACGCTTTCTGTATTGACTTAAAAAGCACCTTTTTGATATCCACAGTTTTTCCATCGGAAACTATTGTTTCACTCCGCACAAATTGTTGAAAATCTATATTGGTCGAAATTAACTGTTTTACAGAAAAACTATCATTAATAAAAAAACTTTCTCTATCTCCCGAAAAACCAAATGGAATAAAATCAAAAAGTATATCATCCTGTGCCACATAGGTATTAATATTAAAATTATAAGCAATTGCTCTACTTTTTCTTGCTCTATCCACATAGTATCCCAATAATCTACAACAATCTTGCTGTTTTTTCAAAAGCTGCCCTTTATTAGCAAAATTTGCATACATATTAGTTTTATTACGATAAGTCTCTTTTATTAATATATTTCTGTTTTTCTCAATCAACTCGACAATTTCCTGCTGATTTGTTCCATCAAACTTTAATTTTCCCAAAATTTTTTTCAAAATAGAATTTTTCTTTAATAATTCATTCACTAATTTAATCTGTTCATTTGAAAGCTCTCTCTGATTTATTATTCTTTCCACTTCTTTATGTAACAACTCATCTCCATAATAATACTCAACAAATCTAAGATATTTTTCTTCTGTAATATCTGAATAATTAAATATTATAGCATCTTCTGTAACTTCAAAATCTTTTCCATTTTCTCCATAAAAACTTAAATAGTTGTAAATTCCCACAATTGCGGCCGCATATCTCCAGTCTGATGGTTCAACTTTCATATCAAACTGCTCATTTTCTAAGCACTTTCTCACATTCTCCCTCCTATACACCTTCCTGCCTAATGACATCCATTAAACCAAACCCTGCTGAATGTCTTGCTCCCAATCCTGCCTGATAAAAATATTGCAATAAATCGGAATTCCCATCTAGCTGAAAAATTCCTACCGTTACATCGATATATCTACCATAAAATTTTACCAAAACTTTTTTACACTTAACCGGTACCATTCTAACTTTCTCAGCCAATTCACCTGAAAATCCAGCTTGTTCAGCCTGCATCCTTAAAGTTCTTTTAAAATTTTCTTCGAATCCTTCATCTTCGAACGTATAATACTTATCCTGATTTGTTTCTTGATTATGTTTACGTACTACAATTCCACCTCCAGTCACTGTTCTAAACATTACTCTATGGCTAGTAATCAATGTTTCTCTCAATTGCTGGATTTGATTTAATGTCATAGCATTTCCTTCTGGAAGAGTAAACTTTCGCTTTTTCGCCTGTATAAATGCTGCAAAAAAAATAAGTCCTGTCTTTCTCCTGTCGTCCGCCGAAAAAATCATTTTCACTTGATTATTTTCTAACAATATCTTTTCTCCGACAAACTTTGGCTTAGTCAAAATAATACTAAATGTATAATCCTTCTGATTAACACCAGTGAAATATCTATTATAAAACCTTCCTTCAGCATAAGATGACATAATATTTTTCAATAAAGAAATCCAGATACTTTTATTATCTTTTGGTAATTCATTCTTCTCTAATTCAAATAATAATTCCATTCTCACCTTCCATTCCCCTTTCTTATTTTACTTTCCTCTCAAATATACGTTATCTTATTATGATAGTTATTATAGCAAATTTTTCTAATGAGCAAAATAATATTTTCTTGAAAATTTCCATGGATAACAAATTTTTTCTCAAATAAAAAATATGCCAGTTATTTAGCAATTTAGTAAATAACTAACATATTTTCACTTCTAATTCTCTTTTCTATTACTTTTTCTTTACTAAAATCTAAATTTCACAGTAATAGTCTGAATCAATCATTCCCTTAATTTTCCCTAAATTCTAACTTCACATTTACAGCCTATCTGATGATTTCTGGGATAAGAGTACAATACTTTCACAATGCATACTATGACAAAACTGGTCATACACCGCCACTCTCTCAACCTCATACGCATCCTCACACAAAATCCTCAAATCCCTAGCCAACGTCCCTGGATCACAGCTCACATACACAACTCTCTCTGGTGCCATCGCCATAATGGTATCCAAAAGCATCGCATCGCATCCCTTCCTAGGAGGATCTACGACAACAACATCTGCCCTCTCGTGATTTTTCTCATACTGTATCGGAAAGATTTCCTCCGCCTTTCCGACGAAAAACTCTGTGTGATTCATCCCATTTCTCTTCGCATTTTTTCTCGCATCGTCGATAGCTCCCTCGACAATCTCCACTCCGTAAACCTTCTTCGCCTTCTGCGCAAGAAATAGGGAAATAGTCCCAATTCCGCAATATAAATCCCAGACAATCTCCTCCCCCTTTAAATCGGCGTACTCCATGACCTTATCATAGAGACGCTTCGTCTGCTGTGGATTTACCTGATAAAAAGAAAGCGGTCCAATCTGATACTCCACCTCTCCGATATAGTCGACAATATAGTCTCTGCCCCATATCGTCTCACACTCATCTCCCAAAATGCGATTCGTCTTCTCACTATTATAGTTTAAGACAATACTTGCCATACCCTCTATCTTTTTTAGAGCCTCCACGAGCTCTTCTTTTTTCTTTAACTGCTTTGCAGAACCATTAATAATAAGACAGACCATAATCTCCCCCGTCACATAGCCAACTCGAGTCAAAATATGGCGGATGCAGCCTTTATGCTGTTTCTCATCGTAAGCCTTTATATGATTTTTCTTCATATAGGAGAGGACGATATCCAAAATCTCGTTATTTTTCACATTTTGAATAAGACAATCCGTATTCTCGATAATATTATGTGTTCTCCCCGCATAAAATCCAGCGATAAGCCTTCCCTCTCTATCCGTTCCAACTGGAAATTGCGCCTTATTGCGATAATGATAAGGGACATCCATACCATAGATTCCCTCCATCTTCTGCTCAATCTCTTCCCTCGAAAATCCTCCAATTCTCTCCAGACAATTTTTCACTTTTTTATATTTTAAATCCAACTGCTTTTCATAAGAAAGAGCCTGAATCGTACATCCTCCACATTGTCTCGCAACTGGACATGGCGGAGCCACTCTGTATTCAGATGGAATCAAAACCTTCTCTAATCTCCCGTATCCATAATTTTTTTTCGCCTTAATTACCTTCGCAACAATTGTATCTCCCACAATTGCATCCTTCACAAAAAGAGGGTATCCGTCAATCTTTCCCAATCCCTCTCCTGCTTCTGTCATATCCTCAATCACAATTTCATATATCTCATTTTTTTCAATTTTCTTTTTCTCTGTTAGACTCATTTTGTCCTCCATCTATTTTATACTGTTTTTCTTACCAATATCTACCGAATATTTATCATACCTTACAAAACTCTATATCTTTCTCATGCTTTTATTTTTATATCTACATACTTTCCATTGGAAATTCACTTTTCTTTACTCCATACCTTAAAAACTATCGCATATCATTCTCATAATGTTTCGCCAATACACAGCCGAGAATCCAGAGAAATCTACAACAAAAGCAATACTAAAATTAAGTCAATAAATACTATTTAAAACTTTTTCATATCTCTACAGGACATTTTATAGCGTTTCGCCAATACATAGCCGAGAATCCAAGGAAAACCTTGCTGCTCTCGGCGTCTATCTCCACAACTTTCCCCCTTGTACTCACAAAGCACACCACATTCTATATTCTGCGGACGAAAACAGCTTCGCCATTTCATGAGATACGCTCTTTTATCATAACTCAAGGAAAGGATTGCAAAAGCAAAATCTTCCACAATCCTTTTCTAAGCAAACATCTCTATAGATGACAATTACTCCATATCTTTGCTACTCTCATAATCGTCACTGTATTCGTATTCCATAACTATCTACTTCAAATTCGGCTTACTCGTCTCTCGAATATTACTCTCAAACAAGCGATTATATCCAAGCCACTCCTCGCCATCCTTCTTCTCAGCCAAAGTTTCCTTAAATGTCTGAATCTTCGCATCTGTATTATCCGCAAATGTAAGCGCCAACGCCTCAATAAGAGCTGGCTTTTTTGGAGAACCAAACTCAAGCTCACCGTGATGCGCTAAAATACAATGCTTTAATTCATTTGCGAGCTTCTTAGGAAATCTTGGAATCTCCCTTATCTTCTCCTCCAACATCATCGTCCCGATAATAATATGCCCAATAAGCTGTCCCTCATCCGTATAATCATTTTCAGGGAAGCTAGAAAGCTCCTCCATCTTTCCGATATCATGACAGAGCGCCGCCGTAATAAGCAAATCTCGGTTCAAAATCGGGTACTGTGTGCAGTAAAACTCACAAAGTTTTGCCACAGCTAAAGTATGCTCAAGCAAGCCACCCATAAATCCGTGATGCACTCTCTTCGCTGCGGAATGTGTCTTAAACTTTTTCTCAAATGTCTTATCTCCAAAAATTTTGATGAGAAGCTGACGCAAATAAATATCACTCACCTTATTGATAAGAACAAGCACTTCCTTGTACATAATATCTACATTTTTATCTGTACATGGAATATAATCTTCTGGATAGTATTCTCCCTCTTTTACTTTTCTCACTCTTCGCACATTTAATTGAAGGCTTCCCTGAAAACTTGTCACTTGCCCCTCAACTTTGATATAATCCATCGCATCAAAATGCTCAATTCCATTGGAAAGCTCCCAAATCTTCGCATCAATACTTCCTGTTTTATCCTGTAAAAGCAAAGAATAATAGCTCTTTCCCGCCTTTGTCTTTGCCACTTGTTTTGTTTTACAAAGGTAAATGTCTCCGACAATTTCTCCTTCTCTCAATTCATTAATATAACGCATAAAATCCCCTTTCTATTTTCCTTGCGAAATAATCATATTTATTATAACCCAGTTTTTCTGCTTCATCAACTCTTTTGGCAATTTTCTTTTTCCCCCTACCTATTTTTTTCAATCCATGCTATACTGATGTTGCGTCTCATTTAAATTCAAGTAAAATTTCTCAAAATACTTTTTTAATGACAAGAAGCTAAAAAATCGATGCCATTGAATCGTTATTACAAAATAATCTACTCCACTAAAAAAGAAAAATAGATAAATTGGAGAACAAAATTTGCCTGAATATAAATGAAACATAACACTATCCTATGTGAGACTGAAAATCTTTATTCTATGAGAGAAAATGCGGTATCCCAACAGATTTTCTCTCACATATTTGATCAGCAAAAATTCAAGGAAGGAGGTCATTTTTTTGAAAAGAAAACATTTAATTGTCCACGGGAGAGTGCAGGGAGTAGGCTTTCGTTTCTTTGCCAGCTCCATCGCTCACAAATATAACCTCACAGGTTATGTCAAAAATGAATATGACGGAACAGTAGTAATTGAGGCGCAAGGTGCACCTTATCGAATTGAGGCCTTTATCCAAGAAATAAAAGAGGGTAACCGTTTTATTCGCGTTGATTTTATTGATATCACTGATATGCCTCTAAAAGAAAGAGAAACTACCTTCCGTACAAGATATTAAAAAGCTTAGTTATTTTATATCCTCAAAGCTTTTATAATAAATTTATATAGAAAAGGTTGAAAAAAATGAATGAAAAAGCGTTACGCATTTTAGAATACAATAAGATTATCCATTTACTCACAGAGTACGCTTCCTCTGAGATGGGAAAGCAGCTTTGTAAAGATTTAACCCCCTCCACTCATCTAGTGGAGATTCAATCAGAGCAGGCTAATACAAGGGATGCACTTTCTAGACTTTATCAGCACGGAAGTGTAAGCTTTCTAGGTCTTGAGGATGTTCGTCCCTGCCTTCGCCTGCTAGATGTCGGCTCTTCTCTTAATACAAAAGAGCTGCTACAAATCGCAAGACTTTTATCCATCGCGAACCAAGTACAGCAGTACGGCGATTCGAGAGATGAGGAGGCTCCAATTGACTCACTCCAGACGATGTTTGAGGACTTAGTTCCCCTCACCTCACTCCAACATGAAATTCAACAATGTATTTTATCGGAGACCGAAATTAGCGACGAGGCATCTGTCGGTTTGAGGGATGTGCGAAAATCAATCAAACAGACAAACCGCGCCATCCACAATAAGCTCGCCTCCATTGTAAACTCACAGCAAAATAAAACATTATTGCAAGATGCGATTGTCACAATGAGAAATGGTCGCTACTGTATCCCTGTCAAACAAGAATATCGAAGCAGTTTCCCAGGTATGATTCACGACCAATCTTCCTCTGGCTCCACGATCTTTATCGAACCGATGGCAGTTGTTCAGCTAAACAATCAGCTTCGCGAGCTGGAAATGAAAGAGCAGGCAGAAATTGACCGTATTCTCGCATTTTTAAGCGAACAAGTCTCCTTTGAGGCGCAAAATATTTTATCCAACTTAGAGATTTTGACCCAGCTTGACTTTATTTTTGCAAAAGCCAAATTTGCGAAAGCCTATCAGGGTTCAGAACCAATTTTCAATGAGGACGGCATTATTAATATCAAATATGCGAGACATCCATTGCTAGACCAAAAGACTGTCGTTCCAATCCATATTCATCTCGGTGAACAATTTTCCATGTTAATTATCACTGGTCCAAATACTGGCGGTAAGACGGTTTCTCTAAAAACTTTAGGACTCTTTACCTTAATGGGACAGGCGGGTCTTCATATTCCAGCCTTTGAGGGTTCCAAGCTTGCCGTCTTTTCCAATGTATTTGCAGATATCGGCGATGAGCAAAGTATCGAGCAAAACTTGAGTACCTTCTCCTCCCATATGACAAATATCGTATCCATTTTGGAGAAAGCCGATGAGAATTCTCTCGTCTTATTCGATGAGCTCTGCGGCGGAACAGACCCAGTAGAGGGTGCTGCCCTGGCAATCTCTATTTTAACATCACTTCACGATAGAGGAATTCGCACAATGGCGACAACTCACTACAGTGAATTAAAAATGTTCGCTCTCTCCGAAGAGGGAATCGAAAATGCGAGCTGTGAATTTGATGTCAACACACTCTCTCCAACCTATCATCTCCTCATCGGAGTTCCTGGAAAGAGTAACGCCTTCGCAATCTCGAAAAAATTAGGGCTATCGCCATATATTATCGAACAGGCAAAATCCCAGATTGGGGCATCTCAAAAAGATTTTGAGTCATTAATTGAAGAACTTGAAAAGAGTAAATTGCAAATCGAGAAAGAACAGACAGAAATTCTCGCAGCTAAGGCAGAAGTAGAAGAACTGCGCAAGAGTCTCGAGGAGAAAAAGGAAAATATCGCCGCTAAGCGAGCAGCCCTCTTGCAGGAGGCCAGACAGGAGGCATACGATATTATCTCTCAGGCAAAAGAAGTAGCCGATGACTCTATCAAAAAATTTAATCAATGGGGGAAAGAAAAAAGCTCCGCGAATAATAAAAAGATGGAGCATCAAAGAAGTAAACTTCGCGGTCAGCTAAATGATCTCGAATCAAAACTTGCCTACCGAAATAAGAAAGGAAAAGGCAATTATAAAAAAGAAGACTTCCATATCGGAGATCCAGTCTTTGTCCATACCTTATCTTTGGAGGGTACTGTCACCAGTCTTCCAAATGCAAAAGGAGACTTGACTGTACAGATGGGAATTCTAAACTCAGTTGTAAATATCAAAGATTTAGATTTATTAGAAAAACAAAAAGAAAAACCTGCCACTCCAAAAAGAGGCAAGTCCAATCGCTCTAATATTAATAAAGCAGCTACGATTTCCTCAGAAATTAATCTTCTCGGTAAAACGGTCGATGAGGCAGTGGCAGAATTAGACAAATATCTCGATGACGCCTATATGTCAGGGGTACACCAAGTTCGTGTCATCCACGGAAAAGGAACAGGTGCCCTAAGAGCTGGCATTCACAGCTATCTCAAACGCCAAAAGCATGTGAAATCTTATCGCCTTGGTGTATTTGGAGAGGGAGAAGCTGGCGTGACTATTGTGGAATTCTAAATTTATATATAGTTGTCCTTCGAGCGTTTGATAAAATATACTTTGTGAAACAGATAGAGTAGAATATTTTTTTGGAAAGAGACGCCATCCATCCAAAGACCGTTCTTTCCCTTTCCAACACGTTGCGTTCCCGCCATTTTTCGAGAAACGATAGTGTAATATTCTATTTTTAAAATGATACGCTATTATCTGAAAAATAGAATATTATATTATTGTTTTTTAATAAATATTTTTCAGTTAGATATCAATCATATTTTACAAAAGAATATGCTATTGTTATTTAGGCTTATTTTATAACTGAAAAGTATAAGATAGAAAGAATTAACTGAGTATATGACATCTAAAATTTTTTCACGTTTCCAGAACAAGATATTCCCTACTGTTTTGCCATTACACAGCCGAGAGAGCAAGCAGATAT
>CAYTNV010000049.1:0-13357 GCA_964439395.1 uncultured Blautia sp.
GCGGCATGAATAATTTTATCATCAAGTGAATGGTCTTTTACTGCCATATCCATACTCTCCTCTCATATATAATACCGTTATCAATAACAGTATTATTGATAACGGTATTATTGTAGCATGATATAAGGCGGATGTCAAGATGGGAGGCTTTCAAATAAACGCAGACATTCAACAAAGAGGCAACATCTACTACTGAAATGACCTCCAATCTTCTATTTTCGCTCAAAATGCACCCTCCGGCAGTCAGAGGGTGCATTGTATCAATTGATGGTACGCAATCCAGTGAGAGGATGCGCCAATAATTATCAATATATAATAGAGGTGTACATCTTTTAATTTTACCTTTGAGGGGCGTGCAAAGGTGTGCATAATTTGTATAATTTGCATATCCCCCACATTTTCGTTTAACTTGAGAAATATATAAATTTGAAACCTTCAGATTATACTTCTTCAGCACATATTCCTAAATTTCCCGATAGGTGGCTTTCTTCTCGGCTGCAGCAATATCCAACTCGTCTAAATCTAGATCAACCTCTATCGTATCATCCGATTTTTGTTGAGACAAAAGAACTACCGTTTCTACATTCGGATTTTGAGGAAACATATCGACCGCACAAGCTCTCTCTACTCGATATCCAGCCTCAAGAAAATCCTCCAAATCCCTCACGAGAGAAGTCGGCTTACAGCTAATATACAAAATCTCCTTCGCCCCAAAATCAATAATCTTACCAATTGCCTTTGGATGAATTCCATCTCGCGGTGGATCAAGCACAATCACATCTGGCTCCATATCCAAAGTATCCACAACCTTTAGCACATCTCCCGCAATAAACTCACAGTTATCAATTCCATTCATTGTCGCATTCTCTTTCGCCGCATCGACTGCCTCCTCGACAATCTCCACACCGATTACCTTTTTCGCCACAGCTGCCATCATCTGCCCAATTGTACCTGTTCCACTGTATAAATCAAACACAATTTTATCATCGATATCTCCAATAAAATCTCTCGCCGTCTCATACAAAACTTCTGCTCCCAATGTATTCGTCTGGAAAAAAGAAAACGGTGAAATCTTAAATTTCAAGTCAAGCAAATATTCATAAAAATAATCTTGTCCATAGAGTAAATGCATATCATCCTTTTTCACGACATCAGCCATACTGTCATTGATTGTGTGAAGAATTCCAACAATTTTCCCATTTATTGGAAGTTTAATTAATTGCTGTACAAGAGGCTGCAAATCCACTTCCATCTGGGAAGAAGTAACAAGATTAATCAATATACTCCCCGTCTTAATGGAGCTTCGCACTACCAAATGTCTCAAATATCCCTCATGACTCCTCTTTTTATAATAAGGAATCCCCCTCTCGCTAAAAAATGTAACGACAGAATTCACTATTTGATTATAAACCTCTCTCACAATCTTACAATCTGTAATCTGCACAATATCATAAAAGCTATTTTTTTTGTGAAGTCCAAGTGCAAGCGGACCGTCCTTTCTCTCATCACCAAAAGAAAACTCCATCTTATTGCGATACCCAAAATCAATTGGGCTCTCCTTGATTCCCTCCCAAGGCAAATCCTCCATCACATTTTCAAGGAGGGAGCGCACTTGTCCCTCTTTCACTTTCTTTTGATTTTCATAGGAGAGTGTCTGATAGGCACATCCACCACAGACACCAAAATGAGGACAGGCTGGTATACGATCCTCAAGCGGAGATTTCTCGACAACTTCCATTAGTGTTCCCTCAAGTCTATCTTTTCTCACCTTCTTTGCACGAAAACGCACAGTCTGACCTGGAATCACTCCTTTAATATTTCCTCTCCTATCTTCTATATGAAAAATTCCTTTATTTGGAAACTCCGTTTTTTCGATTTTGCATTCTAATATATCGCCTTTCTTCATAACTACCTATTCCTTTCTATACTTTGTGAAACAGCAAAGCTGTTTTCTATCCCGCAGGGATATGAAATGCGGTATGCTCCGTGAGTATACTTAAAAAAATATTGTTTTATCATAAAAATAGAGATGTCACATAAAAATATGCAGCATCCCCACTCTTTTTAAAATCCAAAAAACTGCTTAAGTTTATCCATCCATTTTTTCACAACAGTTTTCATCATCTGAGTCTTAGACATTTTTCTCGTAATCTGATTATTTTTCACACGAGTCTCATAATCCTCTCCGAGAAAATCCCTTCATATAATTAACTCATCAAACTTAGACTTATAATAGCCATGAGCATAATGAGCTTCTCCCTCGTCATCAATTTCCATAATCAAGAAAGTTGGTTTTCTTCCTGGCTGCCTTGGATAAGATAGACTGCCTGGATTTAAAATCGTAAGGTCACTATCAATCTCAATAAACGGCTGATGAGTATGACCATACATGACCACATCTACACCAAGCTCAAGAGCATATTCTCTCAAATACTGAACACCGCTATATACATAAAATTGATGTCCATGCACAACTAAAATTTTATATCCTCCAAGCTCAATAAGCAACTGGTCTGGAAGGTCCAAATTCCAGTCATTATTTCCCGATATCATGTAGACAGGACAATCCGCTAGAGAACGGATATATGTATCTCCACGCTCCACGTCACCACAATGTATCATGGCATCGATTGGTCCAACCTGCTCCAAAACTCCCTCTATATCATCATTTCTTCCATGTGAATCGCTGATTACAAGTATTCGCATCCTCTTCCTCCTATTTTTTTAAAAGCTCACTCGCCTTACGCAGAGCTTTTCCCCTATGACTAATCGCATTTTTCTCTTCTGGACTAAGCTGTGCCGTTGATTTTCCAAGCTCTGGCACATAAAAAATTGGGTCATATCCAAATCCATTTTCTCCCGCTGGTTCATATCCAATTATTCCTTCTATTGTATCTTTACAAACCTCTGTCCTTCCATCTGCAAATACGATTGCCACCGCACAAACAAAACGTGCTGTTCTTTTTTCTTCTTCGACATCTTTTAATCTGTCTAAAATAATCTGATTTTTAATCTCATAAGGAGTATCTACTCCCTCATATCGTGAAGAATAAACACCTGGCTCTTTATTCAAATAATCTACTTCTAATCCTGAATCATCTGCCATTACAATCTCATGACAAATATTATTAACAGCCTTTGCCTTAATAATGGCATTTTCCTCAAATGTCTTTCCATCCTCCACAATCTCAATATCAATTCCTGCCTCTTTCATCGTAAGAACATCATAACCAAGTGGAGCTAAAATTTCTTTTATTTCTTTTACCTTACCTATGTTTGATGTGGCAAACACAATCTTTGTTTTTTCCATCTTAATAAATCCTTTCCAAATATATTTTTAAATATCCTCATATTCCTTTTACAAAAGTCTTAAATATACCTCAATGACAAAATTCGCTATTTTGTCTTACTCTATTTTTGTTTCGTTCCATTTTTGGGAGGCTTTGGTCCAAGATACTGATAAAGATAAGTCTTCATCATTCCATTATAAATCTTTCGATTTTTCGTTGCCTTCTTGCCAATATATTTCTCTGCATCTTCATATGCAGTAAGTACATATTTTGACCAAGTATCTAGCTTAGAAAAGACATCACCAATCTGTCCATATAGCATTGGCAAATCCTTTTTCTCCTCTAATCTCTCTCCATAAGGAGGATTTGTTATAATAAATCCGTATTTTTTTGGATGACTAAGCTCACTAACTGGACGCTCCTGAAAATGAATATGTTTGTCCACACCCGCCATCTTCGCATTTTCTCTGGCAATTTTTAACATTTTATAATCAATATCATACCCTTGTATATCCATCTTAACAGAATCGTCAATTAAATCATATGCTTCCTCAAAAGCATCATTCCAAATATTTTTTTCTATTAAATTTTCCCATTTTTGAGCTTCAAATGTACGATTCATTCCTGGAGCTCGATTTGTACCAATTAAAGCTGCCTCAATTGGAAATGTTCCACTTCCACAAAACGGATCAACCAAAATTCGGTCTTTTTTCCAAGGGGTAAGCAAAATAAGCGCACTTGCCAATGTCTCAGAAAGTGGCGCCTTTCCGTGCAAGAGACGATATCCTCTCTTGTGAAGAGAATCTCCTGAACTGTCAAATGCTACTGTTACTTTATCCTTATATAAAAATACACGAATGGGATAAGCAACTCCACTCTCCTCAAACCAATTTTGATGATAGGTCTGTTTCATTCTCTCAACAATCGCCTTTTTCACAATAGACTGAATATCAGAACTACTAAATAATTTACTCTTAATAGAAGAAGCCTTTGTCACCCAAAATTTTGCGTCCCTTGGAAGATAATCTTCCCAAGGAATCTCTTTTGTATTTTCAAAAAGCTCCTCAAATGTCCGCGCCTCAAACTCTGCTACTTTTAACAAAATTCTCTCTGCACTTCTCAAAAATATATTGCCGCGAACAAGCGCCTCTTCGTCTCCAAGATAGACGACACGCCCGTCCTCTACTTTTATGATATCATATCCAATATCTATAATCTCTCTTTTTAATACTGCCTCCAAGCCAAAGTGACAAGGAGCAATTAGTTCCATTCTACTCACAAGTTTCTCCTTAAAATAAATTCATTTTGCTTCTTCATTTAGAGCTTTCCTTTTACATAAAGTATCATTTATTCATTTATTGTACTCGCTTTCCTAACTCCATGTCAACTTTATTTTAATTCCATCGTCCAAATACTATCTTCTTCTCGCTGTTTTTCGATATATCCCTCATAAAATGCATATCCACCTACAATGCTGTAAGCAGTATATCCTTGTTCGGCAAGCCATCTAGCCACCATTAAACTGACGGAACCATGCTCGCAGTATAAAACTACTGGTATGTCCTTCTCCAAAACAATTTCTTTTTTCTGCAGCTTTTCTAAATTTAACCACTCTGACATTGGCAAATGTCCTTGATTATAACTTTCCTCATCTCTTACATCAAATAAAAGCGCCTTTTCTTCATATACCATCTTTATGGCATCTTTTACTGCTATATTTTGAAATATTCCCTCCATATCTTGCCCCTCAGTTTACCTAAGTTATATATAGTATACGGCATTCTACTTCATTCGTGTATCTTTTTCATATATTTTCTTTGATTTTTTTATTTTTTCTTCATTTTCTTTTTTTTCTAAATTTATAAAACTCAGGAACCGTAAAAAAATAACTCGTATCTCTTACCCATTTTTTTATGTAAAAAAGAATGTTACAAAATATAAAATTCTAACAAAATACATTACTGAATCATTTCAGCGATATATATCTTTTGTTCGAATTCATTTTGTAACATCCTCTTCTTGTCAATTCATCCTACTATTTATCATTAGTTACTTAGCGACAGTTTTGAGTATGATTGGAAGTGTTAGTACTATTTTTCCCTGAATTTGTACTGTCATTGGCATTTGTACTATTATTAGAATTTGTCGCATTTTTTGATTTTGTGGAATTTGTCGTATTTCTTACATTTGTAGAATTTGTTGTCTTATTTGTACTTCTGTTATTCCCACAATTATTCGCCTCGTTATTTGTGTTATTATTTGTGTTTTGATAAGAATTTTTCATTATTCTTTCTCCTTTCTATTTGGTACGTTAATATTATCTGCAAAAAAAATTATTTTATTCCATATGTTTTTTGAAAAAAATGTTGCATTTTTAGATTCTATACTATATAATTATTGCATGTGATAAGAATACTAACGTATTTTTACACATATAACCCCTTATTAATTATTTATACTCCCCTCATTGAACGCTTTGGTAGCTCCCCTGCCAGAGCGTTCATCTTTTGTATAAATATATTTGCGAAATTTATCGAAAAAGGAACTTTTATACTATGGAAAAAATTATGAAAAATACACTTTTTATTCCCCCGATTGCTATTTTATGTACAATTTTATGGGGCAGTGCCTATCCCTGCATCAAAACAGGATATGAATTGTTTTCTATCGCTGCAGACGATATCGGATCCAAACTATTATTTGCGGGAATCCGTTTTTCTACTGCTGGATTACTTATTTTAATATTTCTCACTCTCACAAATCGAGCCATTCTATTTCCAGCAAAGAAATCGATACCTTCCATTTTAGTTCTTGGATTATTCCAGACAACCTTACAATATGTTTTCTTTTATATTGGACTTGCTAATACAACAGGGGCAAAAGGAGCCATTCTAAATTCTGCTGGTACTTTCTTAGCAGTTTTAGCAGCACCTCTTATTTATTCTTTTGAACATTATTCTTTAAAAAAAATTGCAGGCTGCATATTTGGATTTATGGGAATTCTTCTTGTTAATCTACATGGTGGAAGTTTGGCTGGCTTCACATTAATCGGAGACGGTTTTACTCTTCTTTCCACTATATTTGGCTCCATCGCCTTTTTTATAAGCAAAGATATTTGTAAAAAAGAATCTGCGTTCACTGCAACTGGATGGCAATTATTTCTCGGTGGTCTTCTTCTTTGCATTTTAGGAATATTTAACGACGGTCATATTTCCTTTACCGTATTGCCACAATTTCTCCTCATGGGATACATGGCAATGCTCTCGGCAATGGCATTCGTACTTTGGACAAATCTACTTGCATATCATCCAGTTGGGAAAATTTCTATTTATAATTTAGCTATCCCAATTTTTGGAACATTACTTTCTGGTCTTTTTCTAGGAGAAAATATTTTCACACTCTCTAATATTAGCGCCGCCATCTGTGTCAGTCTTGGTATTGCTATTGTAAATATGAGTGATATGTCTACTACCAATAAACCCAAATAGACTTTATATCTTTTTGCTCACAAAGACTAAGTCAGAGATAAATCAATATATAAAATCAATCGCCGCTCTTTACTGCGGCAGAACGGAGTTATCGATGAGAAATATAAAATTATTAATTAGCTATGACGGCAAACGCTATAATGGATGGCAACGCCAAACTTCTACAGATCAAACAATTCAGACAAAACTTGAACAACTTCTCTCCAAAATGACAGAGGAACAAATTGAACTTCACGGCTCAGGTCGAACCGACAAAGGAGTGCATGCTACAGGACAAGTGGCAAATTTTCATAGCAATACTAAAATGTCTACAGATGAAATTTTAGAATATATGAATACTTATCTTCCACAAGACATTGCTATTTTAGATGTAAGAGACGCCTCTCCTCGCTTTCACAGCCGTCTTAATGTACTTCAAAAAACCTATGTATACCGCGTTTGGAATGCCCCTATAAGAAATGTTTTAGAGCGCAATTATATATATCATGTACCTGAAGTATTAGATATACAATCAATGCAAGAAGCAACTACCTATCTTCTCGGGACAAACGATTATCAGAGCTTTTGTGCCCGCAAAATGAAGAAATCTTCCATTCGCACCATTCACTCTATCGATATTGAAACAATCGGAAATGAACTTCGTTTTACTTACTGCGGAAGTGGATTTCTATATAATATGGTGCGTATTTTAACTGGAACACTCATCGAAGTTGGAAAACACGAGCGAGAACCAAAATCTATGTCAGACCTTATCTTGGCAAAACAGCGCAGTCTCGCTGGACATACAGCACCTGCCCACGCTCTTTGCCTTACTAAAGTAGATTATTAAATTAAAAAAATACTTTGACGTATACTATATTTTATGCTATATTTACAACGTACTTAAAAATCTAAACTTTTAAGACAGATTTCATTATAATTTTATATTTGTACAAAGACGTACAAAGTGCCATTTTTTAAGTGTGAATACCCACACTTATTAATGTGCACTTTGTTTTTATTTTGAAACTATATTAAGTTTTCAACAGAAAGGAGTATTCTCATGTCAGTAAAATATATATTTGTCACTGGAGGCGTTGTCTCTGGTCTTGGAAAAGGAATTACTGCTGCCTCTATCGGACGCTTATTAAAAGCAAGAGGCTACCATGTCACAAGCCAAAAATTTGATCCATACCTCAATATGGACCCAGGAACTATGAATCCAATTCAACATGGTGAAGTTTTCGTGACAGATGACGGTGCAGAGACAGACCTTGATCTTGGTCACTATGAGCGTTTTATCGACGAAAATTTAAATAAACAATCAAATGTTACAACAGGTAAAGTTTATTGGAGCATCCTCTCAAAGGAACGTCACGGTGATTTCGGCGGCAATACAGTCCAGGTAATTCCTCATGTCACAAATGAAATTAAAAGTCGTTTTTACCGTAATAACGAATCTGCAGAAACCGAGGTCGCAATTATCGAAGTTGGTGGAACGGTCGGCGATATCGAAAGTCAACCTTTTTTAGAAGCAATTCGTCAGTTCCAGCAAGAGATAGGACATGAAAACTGTATTTTGATTCATGTCACATTAATCCCATACTTAAAATCCTCTGGTGAGCTCAAGACAAAACCAACACAGGCCAGTGTAAAAGAGCTCCAGGGTATGGGAATCCGTCCTGATATTTTAGTATGCCGCTCTGACTATCCTCTTGACGACAGTATTAAGAGAAAAATTTCCCAATTTTGTAATGTAGATAAAATAAATGTTATTCAAAACTTAGATGTAGATATTTTATACGAGGTTCCACTTGTAATGGAACAAGAAAAGCTCGCTCACGTTGTCTGCAAATGTTTAAATATGGAATGCCCCGCACCAGATTTGGAAGACTGGAAAGCAATGGTAAACGCTTGGAAGAATCCAAAACATACTGTAAATGTCGCTCTTGTTGGAAAATATATTTCCCTTCACGATGCATATATTAGCGTTGTAGAGGCATTAAAACACGGTGGAGTAGCAAATAATGCAGATGTAACAATCCACTGGGTAGATTCTGAGCTTGTTAGCGTATATAATGCAGAAGAAATATTTAAAAATATCGATGCTATTATTATTCCAGGTGGATTTGGTGAGCGTGGTATCGAAGGTATGATTTGTTCTATTCAGTATGCAAGGGAGCATAAAATTCCTTATTTAGGTATTTGCCTTGGCATGCAGCTTACCATCGTTGAGTATGCGAGAAATGTTCTCGGATACATAGATGCACATAGTAACGAATTTAGCCAGACAACAAAACATCCTGTTATTCATATTATGCCAGACCAAGACGGCATTACTGACCTTGGAGGCACACTTCGTCTTGGAGCTTATCCTTGTGTCCTCGCAGATAACTCTAAAGCAAAAGAACTCTATAAGGAAAAACTCATTTATGAACGTCATCGACACCGCTATGAGGTAAACAATGATTACCGCATAGAGCTTTCTGAAAATGGTATGATTCTCTCTGGGGCTTCCCCTGACGGTCGTATCATCGAGATGATTGAGCTTCCAGACCATCCTTGGTTTATCGGTACACAAGCTCATCCAGAATTTAAATCTCGCCCTAATAAACCACATCCATTATTCAAAGGTTTCATTAAGGCTGGATTGGATTATCAGCAAAAAAATAATAAATAAACTATCAAATTGAAAAAATATATATCTTAATCATGATATGAAATAATAAACCCTAAAAAGAAAGAGGATATTGCAAAATAAATGTTTCATCCAAGATATTTAGAGCACCGAAATACTTCAGCAGTATATCTTGTTAAAATTTTATGTTTTGCAACATCCTCTTTTTTATATCTTTACCTAAACTCTGTCAAAATACATACGACAAGACAAATCAATACTGACAAAATAAATGTTATACTAATTATAGTTGGTTTTGGCAGTTGTACTCTCTCTTCTTTATATTCTTTACTAAACCATGTCATCATATAGTCATAACGATGATTTCTCTTTGCTAATACAATAATTAGAACAATAGCCAATGCTGCTCCTCCGATTGCAAGCGGCAAATATACAAGCATTGCCGATAAAACTTCTCTATGAGTCAACGTTGTCGTGCTAGCATTTCCTATTGCCTCGCTAATACTTGCGCCTCCCATTCCATCCATAACTTTCATCAAAAGTTTTAATAAATACATGAGACAAACTGTTTGTCCATTAAAAAGGCAGTGAACAAACATACTCGGAATTAAACTATCTGTCACTTCAGCTAATACTCCCATCGCAATTCCCATAAAAAGGGCATAACAAAACTGGTTAAAATTCATATGAAGCGCCCCAAATAAAAAGGCAGAATATAAAATTCCTCGAATTGGTCTTGCCTGGCGATATCCTCTATAAATAATACCTCTAAATAAAAATTCCTCCACAAGTGCTGGCACAATGGCAATAGCAAAAAAACTACCCAGAAATCCCTGATCTACCATCTCAGAAATAGAGGAGGAAGCTACATTCTCTACAAAAAGCATACTAATTGCATTAATTACTGCTACAATCGGCACAAGACATATTCCATACAAAATAGAAAAAATAATACTTATAAAGTCTACCCTTCTGAGCCTAATATAGTCTTTTATCTTCACTTTCTGGCAAATGAGAAAAATTACTCCAATACATAAAAGAAAAAACTCTGCCAAACAACTACGCAATAACGTATTTTGTAAAAAACGTCCTATCGCAAACGAAAAGCCAAGGTATAAAACAACTAAAATTAGAAAAAAATGATTAGTTTTCTTAATTCTTTTCTCGTATATTTCCATCTTATCTTTCTTCCTATCTATTTAATGATACTCTAATAAAACAACGGAGCTGTTTTTCATTTTAAAGGGATATAAATTGCGGTATACCCTATAAGGATTATTTGAAATTATTTTTCCACTATCTCAATCCCATTTTCTAAAATATTTATTTTATGCTCCTTCCAGAGTCTTCCAATCGCTCTTTTAAATGCGTTTTTACTCATCTCAAGCTCCTCCTGAATAAGTTTTGGATCCGATTTATCATGAAGAGCTAGATGACCTCCATTTTCACGCATTTTTTGTAAAATATACTCACTGTCTTTATCCATTTGGCGATAAGCTTTCTGGCGAGTGCTAAGATCAAGCTTGCCATCCTCTCTCACTTTCAAAACTCTCGTCTGTACCTCATCTCCTACATGTAGCTTTTGAAAGAGCTCTGCCTTTGGAATCATTCCCATATACTTATCATCCACTGCGACAAAAACACCAAATCTCTTATTCATATCATATACATGGCCTGTCACTAAATCATTTTTCTTATATGGGCTGTCTGTATCTAATAAAGTATAAAGTTTCATTGTAGCGCAGAGACGCTCACTTTTATCTATATAAAGAGAAACTAAATATTCCTTTCCCTCTCTTACTTCTGCTGTCTGCTCCTTAAATGGAAGCAATAAGTCTTTTTCTAAACCCCAGTCTAAAAATGCTCCAATTTTCGTTATTTGAACAACACGAAGCATCGCCTTTTCTCCGACAGATAAATACGGAATATTTGTAGTTGCAATCAAACGGTCACTAGAATCGCGATATACAAATACTTCTACCTCATGACCAACTTCACTTCCCTTTGGCACTTGTTTTCTAGGAAGTAAAATACTTCCATCCTTCTTTCCTGCCTCATCATTTAAATAAACACCAAAATCTGTTGTATTTATAATAAATAATTTTTGTTTCTTTCCTAATTCAATCATTTTTTCTCCTAACTCTATTTTTGATTTTACAAAAAGTTCCTGTTTGATATCTTACCAGAGATTACTATTTTGTTCAACTATCTTTTATTATCCTACTTCAAAACTATCCATTTCTTAGAAAATATATACTACTTTATTTATATTGCGCACTTTATCGAATAACAAGTAAACAAAATATAACCTCGAAGAAAGACAAATATTTTTCTTTGGTCTTTTTTGTCGTTTTAATGACTAATAAAATCCTTTCTATTTGCTTTTAATTTCGATGTGATAAAAACTGTATCACTGCATACGTTTCTTGCATATTATTTTGAAACTCCACCGTCACAATATTCTCCGCCCTATAAATATTAGGATAAAACATGTCATGAAGCATACCTTCTTTTTTATACTCAGCTCTCATCTGATAAACTTCAAAATTTTCTGGGAGATATTCCATCGCCATCTCAATATATTTTTCATTATTTACATGACCATTTGTATCAATCATAATCTTCATAATCTGAAATGGCTCTTCTGTCACCATCTCACCTAAAACTTTAATCTTCCCTTTTGCATAATCCATATCAACTTTTTTTTCTATCCCATATTTTTTGACATCCTCCTCAGTAATTTTCGTTGGACGATTCTTAGTAATATCTAATAAAAACCAGATAGAATTCGCTTTTGCAACTGTCTTTCCACTCTCATCCATCAATACAAAATTCCGATAAGCACGCAATCCCTTTATACCATACGCCCAAGTACCTACTATAATATTCTCTCCAAATCCTGGATATCTATCTACTATAATCTGCCAGGAGGATAATAGCCATGCTTTCTTCACATTATTCAAATACTCCAAACCTATTCCCAAATCTTCTGACTGAAATGTACTACAATCTTGAAAATAGTTTACAATCTGAGCCATATTTACTCTTCTTTTTTTATCTACTTCACTATATCTCACTCGTTCTTTTACCTGATACATAATACTTTTTTCTAAATTCCTTTCACTATAATACTTCCGTCTATATTATTCATAAAGTATATCAATAGAGCATACCATATTCTACGCTCTACCGACAAAACCAACTATGCCATTTCATAAGGTATACTCACAGGGCACTTATCCCTTTTAGAGCGGAAAACAACTTCACCGTTTTATAGGGCATACTTTCTTTCTTCTTTTCTAAACTAGAAAATAGATACTACATATTAATCATATGCAGTATCTATCCTTTTTTACCTTTTATCTGCTTGTTCTATGTTTTTGCTCATCTATCTTAATTGCTTTCATCGCCGTCTCTACAGCAGAAGTATCTCCAAAAAATGCTAATGTTGTAATATGCTGTGGACAACTTCCCGCAATCTCCACAGGATAAACTTTACTTGTCTTTACCACTAAATCTCCATAATACAAAACACTTGCTACCGACCCCTGATATAACCCAATTGCATTATAGTGAAAATCTTGTAATTCTTTTCTTGCTTCTACATTCAACTTACGCTCAAACATCTTCTTACATCCTTTGCCAGGATTATAGATGATTCTCGTCTCCATCATACCTATCTCCTCCCTATAACCATTTTTTTCATAATACCATAAATTTTAAGTCGAAACAAGCAACTTTTCTGTTTAGTTTCCATTCATTTACAAAATAAAAAGAACAGTAAATTACTGTTCTTTTTAAGCTGCCCTACCAGGATTCGAACCTGGAGATGCCGGAATCAGAATCCGGTGCCTTACCGTTTGGCGATAGGGCAATATGCAATTGACGTTTTAAATATTCAAAACGAAACGTGCGCTAGAGGATTCGAACCCCCGACCTTTTGGTCCGTAGCCAAACGCTCT
>CAYTNV010000050.1:0-11764 GCA_964439395.1 uncultured Blautia sp.
GAATAAGACGCAAGAGAATCAGACGGATAGTGAGTTTTTAAAAGAGCTTGCGGATGATTATGGACTTTGCGTGAAAATATCAAATCGGAGATTGATTTTATATTCTCTTAGAAAAGCTGAGACATCAGAAATTAAGGGAATATTTGATTTAGATAGTGTGGATGAGACAAAAGACTATAAATCAAAGAAACCTCCAAAAGATGTAGAACCTGGATGGATATATAATAATTCTTTGACTGGAATGTACGATGGATGTGCAATTCGTTTTACAGCTGGCGGAAGTGGAAAGTCATGGTTGAGAATTGTATATCTAAATGATTTGGATAAAAACATATCAGATATTAATAATATTGTGGCAACGCAAAAAGAGAATAACTCTAGTTCCTCCGATAGTTCTAACTCTTCTGATACAACGGATGCTACACAGGTGGAGGAAAAATTTAGAGGTCAGCAATTTAAAATAACTAGTTCGGAAATGAAACAACTTGCAATTGCTCTCTTGTGTGAAGACAACGAATCATATGAAGGAATGTGTGCCGTAGCTAGTCATCTTAATAATCTGTATAATGCTTATGTAAATTATTATAAAAGCAAAAATGGATACGGAGGAAATATATGTAAATTTATGTATAACGCAAGATGGTATGGTCCTATCATAAGTGGAAAAATGAGTCATGGAAGAGCTGCCTATGCTAATAACACACAAAGAAAACAAATGGAAAAAGCAATCACGAGGTGTTTGATAAACGGAGTTTTGACGATTCCACGCTGGGTCGATGAGTTCGATGGTATAGGTGAGATATATCGTTATAATAGAGCAACTTATAAATATAAAAAAGTAGGTGGCAATTATTTCTGGGCGACTCCGTCTTATGCAAAATACTATATCGCTAAGTTTGGTAGGTGATAATATGGCAAAATTAACTGGAGATGCATTTGTAAAACATGTTATTTCTTGCGCTGGAAAATCAAGACAATGGGTGGCTAATAACTCAAGCAAAAGTGCTACGAGTTTAGCATGGTGCGCATATACTGTTACGGCAATATTATGTACAGCTGGATGGACAGAGTATAAAGCAGGAAATTTTGCAGGCTCTGGGCAGTTGAGAGCTTGGGCGATTGAAAAACAGAAAAATTTAACTTGTGTTCCGTGGCCTGAGTCAAAAAATACAACACCAAAACCAGGCTGGATTATTAGTTGGGCAAATAGCGGAGTTTCTTTTATGTCTACAACTGGTGGTCACGTTGGATTTGTAGTCGGTTCCAAGGGAAATCAAGTGCGTGTTGTGGATGGAAATTCGGGCGCTTCTTATGTGAGAGACCATTGGAGAAATCCGACATCCAGGGGAAGATTTTATTATGTTATTGGTCCTTGGATGGATGGAGTAACTTCTTCTGCTGCCGATGATTCATCTTCATCAACTTCTTATGAGCAAGTAGAATTCAATTATACAGATGATGTTCCTAAAAAAGGAGCAAGAATACATTATCTTTCGGATGTGGTTGATTCTGAGATGGATGCGAAGCTTCAAGCAATGGCACAGTTGCTCAAGTTAAATCGAGAAGTAGAAACAATTGAATTTACTACAATGGCAGACCCTGATTTATATGCGGGAGCGATGATACGAATTGTGCAAAAGTCAAAAAGAATTTCTGGAGATTATATGATTGATGAAATTAATTTTGACGGTATAGGAGATGGCACAAAAATGGCGATTAAGGCCCACAAAAAGGCGGATTGGAATTCTAAGTTTGCAAAAGACACAAGCGGAACGATTAAAGGAGATAGATTCTCAGATTCGGGAGGAAGTTCTGATACTTCTGTAACTTCCAACACCTCTACTTCTACTAATAAAAAAGGGAAAATTATTGGAATCAACCCAGGACATCCAGGTATGAGCGGAACAGAAGCATCTTCACCTGTGACATCCGCAGCGATACAAAAACCGAAATGTACATCTGGATTCGAGGGTGAGGCAAAACTAAATTTGGAAATTTCAAAGCAAGTAAAAAAAGAGCTAGAAGCAAAAGGATATACTGTTGTTATGACTCGAACTACAAATCAATGTTCTCTTTCCAATAAAGAGAGAGCACAATATATGAATAATAAAAACTGTGAAGTCGCAGTATCGATTCATTGCGATGACTCAGTTGGAGGGGGAAAAGGGGCGTATATTATGGCTCCCACAAAAAGCAATCCTGCTCTAAGCGATTCTTTAGTAACAAAATGTAGGAAATTAGGAGATTGTATCATAAATAGCGTTAAAAATGCTGGATGTGATACAAAGCGTACTTCGGACAGAAATGACCTGACAGGAATTAACTGGACAAAAATTCCAGCCATTTACATTGAATGTGGCAATAATCAGGTTCGTTCTGACGCTGCCAATATAAGAAAGAAGTCTTATCAGGAAAAACTTGGAAAAGGAATTGCAAATGGAATACATAACTACCTAAATGGATAGAGGTGAATAGAGATGGCGAGAAATGAACTGAGAATAGCAAGATTAACATCAATTGATTATCAAAGAGGATATGGAACAGTTGTGTTTGAAAACCTTAGCATGTTAGAGATAACAATTCCTTTCTGTAATCCAAATATAACATTATATCCTAATATAGGGGATTTGGTGTTGGTTGGATATACTTTTGATAACCAAGCGTTTATTTTTGGTCATTTTTATAATGATAACATGATTCCTGATTATAAAGAAGAAAGATATAGAGTATTTGAGCTTGGAAATATTTTAGGAGAAAGTCAGATTGTATATGACACAGAAAAAAATGTTATTATGCTTCACTCCCCAACGGAAACGGTGGAGTTTGATGGATGTTTGAGTGAAATAATTGAATTTTGGAGAGAAAACAAAGAAAAAATAGAAAGCTGGAGGGAGTCGAGTAAATGAATACGAAAGTAAATGTTACAAATGATTATGTCGATATGATTCCAGAATCTAAAAAAGCAAATACTTCTCTGTATGCTACAGGCGGTAAAAGAATCATGGGAGCGTTTGGAAATACAAAAAATCATGTTTATTTCCAAATTCGCAGCACGGATCAGGATGCAAATCCTGATAAATTCATGTTAATGGCAGAGGTTTTTGTATGGCAAGAATATTCACGTTCTCAAGAAGCTAGTTATTCCGAACATGCAAGGGTGGGCAAAAAAGCACGTTCCGAGTACACAAATGATACTCTAGATGAGATTACATTGGGTATTACATTGTTTCAGAGTGTAGGTGGATATCAGTATGATAAAGATCGTACAGTATGGAAGCAGAAAGCTGATTTAGAAAAATTCCTAAAAAATAGAATAAGTGGATATCTTATTTTAGGTGGACATAAGGTGTCTAATTCAAAATTTGTAATAACAAAAATATCGGAAAGTAGCTCTACCTGGGGAGTTTTGGGAGAACCGCTAACTATGGATTTGGATGTAAGCTTTAAGGAGTATTTTTAATGGCTAACTTAAAAATGAATGGAAAAGTATCTAATATATTAATGCAGAGGGCAAAGAATTTGTTAGAAACACCAAGAGGAACCTGTCCTTGTATGAGAGGGTTTGGAATTAGTCCAGATTTAATTGATAAGCCCATGATGCAAAATAAGACTCTGTATCTTATGGATGTATCAGAGCAGTTTGCTTTGTATATACCAGAGGTTTCGGCGGATGCTGTGCATATTAAAAGTGATGTAAATGGAAAGATGCAATGGGAAATTACGATATCTGAGGCTATAACAGATAATATGAATAGTATAGAGGAAGAAAAGAGATGGGAGGCGTATGAAGATGACACAGATACAGGACGAAATGATTACTACTCTTCTGACTTCTACGTCTGATTTACCAGAAGTTGATTTTATTGATGGATTAACACATAGCATAGTCTATGAAGAAATGGTGCAGCAATTTAAAGATAAATACTATGAAATTAGAGGGGTGATACCAGAAATTGAAGCTGGTAGCGATGTAGATATTTGTTTACATGTAATGTCTCAAAATGTTTATCAAGCCCTTGCTTATCTTGATTCTGCGGCAAAAATGAATCTTTTAAAATATAGCATGGAAGGATATTTGGATAATCTAGGTGCGCTTAGAAGTGTTACTCGTGTAGAGGCTTCACCGTCTGTTTGCATTATTCGATTCACGTTAAGTGATACATATAATTTTGATGTAGAAATACCTGCGGGTACAGGAATTAAGGCGGGAGAACAAGAATGGATATGGTATACAGATGAATCTATTGTAGTTAAATCTGGGGAGATGTACGGAGAAGTACAAGCTACTTGTGGTACTGTGGGAAAAATTACAAACGATGTTGCAATCGGACAGATTAATACATTAGTACAGAATGTTCCTTACGTGTCACATGCAGAAAATATTACAGATACAGGAGCTGGGGCAGACATACAAGGCGATGATGTATTCAGGGAACGTATTTTTCTGAGACCTACATCCTATTCTGTCGCTGGTCCAGAAGATGCATATAAATATTGGACTCTCACTTATTCTGCCGCAATTGATCATTGTGTGATAATGACGCACGATCATAACTACACAGAAGCTTTTCGACCAGAGCCAGGCGAAGTTTATATCTATGTGTCACTTTCAGATAATTCTGAGCCAACAGAGGATTTTTTATTAGGTCTAAAAGAGTTTTTAGATGATGATACAAAGCGTCCCTTGACAGACTGGGTACATGTAAGAGCTTTGCAAAAAGAAACCTTTGATATTGATTTTACGTATTTTTGTCTTGAGAATTCTTCATATACAACGGAGTATATCCCGAACATAGTGCAAGATGCTGTGGATCAATATGTGGAATGGCAAACGGAGCAACTGGGAAGAGATATCAATCCTCAGAAATTGATATCATTTTTATTACAGACAGATGTAGTAAAAAGAGTGGAAGTTAGAAAACCGGAATATAAAGTAGTAGAGCAAATTCCGCAGGCAGTGGGAGAAATCCATATGGAAAATGGAGGTGTGGAAGTTGAATAAAGATGAATCTCTTTGGGAATCTCAGCATGTTAATACAATGGATGTTACAGAGATAAAAAGTAATCCTAGAGCAATGATGAGACAATTTCCACCTAATTTTAAAGATGATGCGGAGCTTAGAGCAATGTGCCATGCGATGGAAGTTCAAAAAGAGAGACGAACAGAACTTGCGAAGGATATCATATTTTATTGTATGATTGATGAGGTTTCAGAAAAGGTGCTAGATTATTTAGCACCAGAGTTTCGTGTTGCTTTTTATTCCAAAGCTTTTCCTATAGAGAAAAAAAGAGAATTGATTAAAAAAGCATTTATTTTTTGGTCAAAAATTGGAACACCACGAGTTGTAAAAGAATCTCTAGAAATTTTACTCGAAAAATTAGAGGTCTATGAATGGTTTGATTATGCTGGATTGGTCGGGAATAAAGGTCAAGAGAAAAATGTTGCTATATGGAACGACAAAAAAGAAATGACTTGGAGTTCGTTTAGGCTAAAGAAAATAACATGGGATGAATTTTCGAAGACAATTAGAGGTAAAGCATATCACTATAAATTGAAAACGAGCACAGTAGGAATTGATGAAGAAATGCTTGGATGGATTAGAAGAATTCTGTGGACAGTAAAACGTGCCAGTGCGGTGCTGGAGAGTATCGTAATTGAATTAACAACAGAGGGAGCCATATACTTTGGCTCTTTTTTACATGAAAAAACTTCCAAGACGGCGTGGGTAGATGAACATCCGACAAGATTCAATCATTTAAATAATTTGTATATAGGGTCTTTTTTGCATGAGAGACAGATAGAAACAATATGGGTGGATGAATATCCTAGGAAGTTTACACATATCAATGATATTTGCTACGGAATTACAAATCACGAGATTAGCAGAGAGTATCTATACAGCCAAGGAGGATAAAATGAAATATACCAAAAATTATAATTTCAAGAAACCAGAGGGTATCGATGAAATTGATATAAGAGATTTAAATGAAAATGCAGAGAAAATAGATACTATATTGTTTGAATTAAAACAAGAAGTGGATAGGTTGAAAGAAGAGAAAACGACCTCAACAGCTACTTTATTAGGAATCTAGGAAGGGGGATTGCCGTATGGCGATTACGAACGTGAGATTGACAACACTTGGACTTGCCTTGCAGACAAAAGTAGAAATGGGAGATCGTCTGGAATTAACTCGTATTGTAGTAGGAACTGGTATACATGATGAAATGGATTATTCGGATGTTGCAGATGTATTAGAGCCAATTTTAGATTTACCTATTCAAAGAATAGAAAATGTTGACAGCATGGTAAGGGTGAGTACTAGTTTTGACAATAGGGATATAGAAAAGGGCTTCTTTTACCGTGAAGTTGGGCTTTATGCGAGAGATTTAGACTATGATGAGGGCGAGATACTTTTTATTTATGGTAACGCAGGAGAGCATCCAGACTTTGTGCCTAGTGTGTCATCTCAAATCATTGAAAAAGAAATCAATATTAATATCGTTATTGGAAATGCAGAGAATGTGACAGCTAATATCGATGAAAATATGCGATTTATTACTCAGAAAGAATTTAGAGAACATGAAGAAAGAATAAACAATCAGCTTGGAAAAATCGCAGGAATATGTATGCCGATTAAGGCAGACATTACATTATTTGAACAACAGTGGCAAGAGAGTGGCGATTTTTACATATATGAAATTAATCATGAAAATATAATGGGAGGTGAAGAAGAGAATGAAATTAGGATTTTATTAAATGAAATCACATCAGAACAAATACAAGCTGTCAAGAGCTTGTCTCTTGTTGGAGCAGAGCAAAGTAACGGAAAGATTTTTCTTTATTCTTTGACAAAGCCGTGTGCGAATATAAATATTAGCTTATTAATTTATGAAGCACACAATATAGATATTTCAGGCGATATTGATATATCTTTTCAACAACAAATTAATGCAATCAAAGAAGATTTGGCTAATAATTATTTAAGTGGCAGTCAGATTGCAGATGTTGTTCAGAAATATGATGACATCAAAGATAAAATATAGGAGGTTTTTAAATGGAAGAAAACACAAAAATTTTAAGCATGACTCAAGTACAGTTAGAGGAATTACTTGCTAAAATTCTTACAGACATTAAAGATGCGAAGAACACTAGTGGTTCCGTGGATTTAAGTGATTATCTTAAGAAATCAGAGATTCACGAACTAACCAGTGAAGAAATCACAACAATGTATGACAGATTAAAAACAGAAGTAAATACAGATAATACAGAAAATGCGTAATATAAGGAGGAAAATAAATTATGGCAGTTAATAACGTATCAAGCGCAGCAATTGAAAAACTTTTACAAATTATTATTGACGTGGAGAAAAATACAGGAGCAGACGTGAGTGGTAAGCTAGATACTAGCTTAAAAGGTGCAGCAAATGGTCTTGCAGAATTGGATGCGACAGGTAAGGTGCCAGCTGCACAGCTCCCTTCTTATGTGGACGATGTAGTAGAAGGTTATTTTTATAATGCTAAGTTTTATGAGGATTCTGCACATGCAACAGAGATTACAGGTGAGACAAGCAAAATCTACATGGATTTAGCAACAAATAAGATTTATCGCTGGTCTGGCACAGCCTTTGCAGTTGTTTCTGAGACATTAGCATTAGGTACTACGGCATCCACAGCATTTAGAGGTGACCAAGGTAAAACAGCCTACGACCACTCTCAGACTACGAGTGGCAATCCACATAACGTAACCAAAACAGATATTGGACTTGGAAATGTAGAGAATAAATCTGCTGCTAGTATCTTAGGAGAAATGACGAATAAGGACGTTACAGGTGCATTAGGTTATACACCTGTGGAATCTCCAAGTGCGACTGGAACATCTGGACAGGTGCTTAAGTTGGATACATCTGGTAATCCAGTATGGAGTACAGACAACGATACAAAATATAATACAGGTAATACGTCTACACCTGGCATTACAAAGTTATACACATCTACAGGTACGGCTACAGATGGAGCGATGACACAGGCGGCTGCAAAGACAGAGTTGGATAAAAAAGTAAATACTACGGATGTGACGGATATTACTGCCTCCGATATCGAGACAATGTATGCAGCACTAAAGAACGCTTAAGAATTTGATAAAGGAGGGAAGTCTCCAAAGTGAATAATTTAGTAAACGAAGCGATTAAAAAGATTTTAAGTTTAATTGTTAGAATAGAAAATAAGTGCGAAGTTATGCAGGGCGCTACCTCTTCAGCCGCTGGAAAAGCTGGGCTTGTCCCAGCTGCTTCCGCTGGGGAAACAGGACGTTATCTAAGAGCAGATGGAGCCTGGGTAAATCCAAGGATTTTTGAGACGGCAGAAGTCACCTTATCTCCTGGCAATTGGACGGCACAAGGCGGAGCTTACGTATACAATATTAGCAATAACAATATTACAGCGACCAATGACGTTGTAGTTGCTCCGAAGTATCCAATTAGTATTGCGGCTTTAAAAAAGCTAGATATTATTAACATTACACAGACAGCAGGCAAGATAACACTAACATCTAGCATAAAACCAGATGCAGATATAGCAATTACAGTGTACATATATAAGGAGGGATAAAATGCCAGTTTATAATCATATACCAGAAATGGAGGATGACATGCAGGGCGCTACCTCTTCAGCCGCTGGAAAAGCTGGGCTTGTCCCAGCTCCTTCCGCTGGGGATGCAAATAGAGCGCTAATGGCAAATGGAACATGGGAGATACCAACAAAAGCAAAAGATGCCGAGAAATTAAATGGTGTTCCATTGTATTTTCCACATGAAGAATCATTTAAGGAGAAAGCCAGCGTTTTAGCAGCGATTATTAATACATTTGGCGAGAAAGTTTTTAATATTCCGTGCAAAATTCAAATTGTCGATGAAAATACAGATAAGGTTACAGGAGAAATCTTTACTACCACCGAGACAGTTAACGGAGAAACAAAAACAACACTTACAATAATGGTAGAGGGATACCTTGTGAATGACATGGTATTGAAAGCGAAGAATGTAACAACAGAAAATGATTTAAAAGTAAAGGGCACGTTAGATGTATCGCAAATTGATGCTGGTACAGAATATCTCCAGCTCTTCGGAAAAAACAGCGGAGTAATACTCGCTAATATCGTTAGGACAGGTAGCGCAGATGCTGGACCGTACTTCGCTCCGATTACAACAGAGAACACTCGACTGGGACATGGAAATGCGAAATGGAGCGCTGTATACGCAGCTTCGCCTGAAATCGTTACGTCCGACAAGAATCTAAAGAAAAATATAAGTTCTTTTACAGAAGCATACGAGAAACTATTTTTTGATTTGGAACCATCTATCTTTAAATTTAAAGAGGGAGATTCTAAGAGAACTCACAGCGGATTTATCTCTCAGGACGTAGAAGAGGCACTAGAGAAAAATGGCTTATCTGCTTTAGACTTTGCTGGCTTTTGCAAAGATCCAAAAACAAAAATAATAATTGATGATGATGGAACTGAAAGAGAGGTAGTTATAGAAGGAGAATATGTTTATTCCCTTCGTTATGAAGAGTTCATTGCGCTCAATACGCACATGATTCAAAAACTTTATGACAAAATTGAGAATTTAGAGAAAAAGTTGAAAGAGAATGGCATCGAGGTCTAGGGAGTGAGTAGGAGAAGAATGTTAAAGGAAGGAATTTGTACAACAGTAGGTATTGTAGGAAGCTTAATAGCTTCTTTGTTCGGAGGATGGGATAATGCCCTAGCAACACTTTTACTATTTATGGCAATTGATTATGTGTCGGGATTAATTGTTGCTGGAATTTTTCACGCTAGTAAAAAAACAAAAACAGGGGCATTGGAGAGCAGAGCTGGTTGGAAAGGACTTTGTAGGAAGGCAATGACACTGTTATTTGTGCTTATTGCGTATCGTTTGGATCTTATGTTAAACGTTACATATATAAAGGATGCAGTAATTATCGGGTTTGTCGCTAATGAGCTGATTTCCATTATTGAAAATGCTGGATTAATGGGTTTACCATTGCCAGCAGTAATTAATAACGCAGTAGATATATTAGTAAACAAAGATAAAGAGAGCGAATAATCGCTCTCTTTTTTATTATTATGAAAGGAAGATAAATATGGCAGAAAGAAAATATACAGCAGATGAAGTAATCAAGGAAGCCCTCAAGTGGGAAGGATACTTAGAAAAGAAATCGGTGGGTACAGATGCACAGATGCAAAATAAAACATGGAATGCTGGAAGTAATAATATAACATGGTTTTGGACATGGTTGAAAAGAAATGGTTGCCTGGACTTACAAGGTGGAGCGTGGTGCGATGGTTATGTAGATTTTTGCCACGCTGTCGTGGCAGGTGTGGAGAAAGCAAAAAAGAGTCTAAATGGATTTTCTGGATATACCCCTACATCCGCACAATATTATAAAAACGCAGGCAGATGGGTACCCGTAAGTGGCGAACCAATGCGTGGTGACCAAATCTTTTTCAAAAATTCCGAGAGGATTTGCCACACAGGTATCGTAACAAAAGTTACATCCACAACTGTTTATACGATTGAGGGTAATACAAGCTCTGCAAGCGGAGTAGTCGCAAACGGTGGTTGTGTGCGTCAAAAGAGTTATTCTCGCTCCTATTCTCGCATTGCAGGATACGGTAGAGCCTTATATTCTGATTTTTGCATTATTACCAAAGGTATGACAGGATCTATTGTTAAGGATAGGCAAAATTTACTAATCCAGAAAGGATTTTCCGTTGGTCCCGACGGCGCAGACGGAGACTGTGGAACGAATACAGTAAAAGGAATTAAGGCGGCTCAGAAGGCATTAGGCTTAACACAGAGCGGACACCTTAACAAGACTACATATAACGCTTTGCTTAAGTTACCAGATGCAGGTAGCAAGAATGAGAATAAAACAGAAGGGAGTAGTGGAAAGCTAAATAAATCTGAAAAATGGGTAGGTAAAACTACGGCAGATTTAAACGTCCGTGATTATGCTGGAATTGAGAATAAACAATGCTCTTTTAGCCCACTCAAGAAAGGAGCGAAGGTTTCAGTGTGTGATGCAGTCAAGGATTCCAAAGGTGCAGATTGGTATTATATCAAGTACAACAGCAAGTATGGATTTGTAAGTGCCAAGTATATTAAAAAGATTTAGGAGATAAAGGGATAAATATTGTTTGAATATAGAAAAAGGAGCTAATTTTAGCTCCTTTTATAATAGTAAGCAAATATTCAGCTGAAAATATTTGTTATTTATTTAATTATTTCTGACGAGTTTTTTTAGATTCAGAACCTTGACCAATCCAAATCTTGAAGGCTCTTTTACCGTAATCTTTGGCATGAATTTTTTCGCCGTTTTTTGTTGTAATCCATGAACGAAAAATGTACATGGCATTCCCTCCTTTCGCAAATAACTCTTGCGAAAGCACAAATTTAGTGATATAATCTAATTGTTCAGAAAAAATTATATTCAGCTGAAACTGTATTTGTACTTTTCGGCAAGAGCCAAGCATCTCGTGGTGCTTGGTTTTTTCTATGTAAGACCGTATGGTTATTACATCATCTGTTATGAATTATATTATATTGAATTTTAGCCGCTTGTCGAGACATTCCACATTTTTTCATTATTTCATTAATACTCATATTTTTTATTAAATCATATGGAGCCATAAGTTCAGCGGCAAAAGTGTTAGCTTGCCATTCTGGATCTCTGTATTTAGGAACATTTCCTCGAGCGTAACTTA
>CAYTNV010000051.1:0-10723 GCA_964439395.1 uncultured Blautia sp.
AAGCTTCCGTAGCGAAAAATGTCTCCACTCCACTATCGTTGGCCAGGGAAAGAACGGTCTTCTGACGGATGGCTGTGTACTGGCAAAATGTTAGGGAATATCTTGTTCTAGAAACGCAAAAAGATTTTAGATATTATCTATTCCCTTCGTTCTACTCTCACTGTTTCATAAAATATACTCGCAGGGCACACCGTATTTTATGCCTTACGGGAGAAAAATAGCTTCGCCGTTTCAAAACCTATAAAATTGATTTTCGTAAATAAGAGTTTTCTATATGGTGCCTGCCATATCAGGTATGTCAGGTTCAAATGATTATGAGAAATAATTAGAAAAATTTTTCAAATGCGTGGACGAGAACGAAATTTTATATTATAATAAATTCAGAGTGGCTAATTGTCTATGACGACAAAATAAAATATCCACAAGCAAAATGTCGAAGGAGAAAATATAAAAAGATATGATTTCTTCTCTGAGGCGAAAAAATAAATAGAAAAAAGATAGATAATGGAGGAAAATATGAGTAAAAAACCGTATTATATATCAACTGCAATTGCGTATACTTCTGGCAAACCACATATCGGTAATACGTATGAGATTGTATTAGCAGATAGCATCGCAAGATTTAAAAGATTAGAGGGTTATGATGTATATTTCCAGACTGGAACAGATGAGCATGGTCAAAAGATTGAGTTAAAGGCAGAAGAAGCTAGTATTACACCGAAGGAATTTGTCGATGGTGTGGCAGGTCAGATTAAAGAAATCTGGGATTTGATGAATACTTCCTACAATAAATTTATTAGAACAACAGATGATTATCATGAGAGAGAAGTTCAGAAAATTTTTAAAAAATTATATGATAAAGGTGATATTTACAAAGGATTTTACGAGGGAATGTACTGTACACCTTGTGAGTCTTTTTTCACAACTTCACAGCTTGTAGATGGTAAGTGCCCAGACTGTGGCAGAGAATGTCAACCAGCCAAGGAAGAGGCTTATTTCTTAAAGATGAGTAAATATGCAGATCGATTGATTGAACATATTAATACGCATCCTGAGTTTATTCAGCCAGTTGCCCGCAAAAATGAGATGATGAATAATTTCTTACTTCCAGGTCTTCAAGATCTTTGCGTATCTAGAACATCCTTTAAGTGGGGAATTCCTGTAGATTTTGATAATAAACATGTTGTATATGTATGGCTCGATGCACTTAGCAACTATATTACAGGAATTGGATATCATTGCGATGGAGAAAATGATCCATCTTTCAATAAATTCTGGCCGGCAGATTTACATTTGATTGGAAAAGATATTATTCGCTTCCATACTATTTATTGGCCAATTATTTTAATGGCGCTTGATTTACCACTTCCAAAGCAAATCTTTGGACATCCTTGGTTACTTCAGGGCGATGGTAAGATGAGTAAGTCAAAAGGAAATGTACTATACGCGGATGAGCTTGTAGAGTTCTTTGGTGTAGATGCTGTTCGTTATTTTGTGCTTCACGAGATGCCATTTGACAATGATGGTGTTATTACATGGGAACTCATGGTAGAGAGAATGAACTCTGACCTTGCCAATACACTTGGAAATCTTGTTAATCGTACAATCTCTATGTCTAATAAATATTTTGACGGTGTGGTAGAGAATACAGGTGTTGAGGAAGATGTGGATACCGACCTTAAGGCAACTGCAATTGCGTTAAGAGAAAAGACAGTGAAGAAGATGAAAGATTTGCGTGTTGCAGACGCAATGACAGAGATTTTTGCGTTATTTAAACGTTGTAATAAATATATTGATGAGACAATGCCTTGGGCTCTTGCAAAGGATGAAGAGAAAAAGGAAAGACTTGCAACTGTGCTCTATAATTTAGTGGAGGGCATTTGCATTGGTGCAACTTTCCTTGAGCCATTTATGCCAGAGACATCTAAGAAGATTCTCGCTCAGCTAAATGCAAAAGAGAGAACAATTGACCAGACAGATATATTTGGTATTTATGAGTCTGGAACAAAGGTGACAAAAAAGCCGGAAATTTTATTTGCAAGATTAGATGTGAAGGAAGTATTGGCAAAAGTAGAAGAGAAGCAAAAGGCCGCTGAGCAGGAAGCTGAATTGGAGAAGTTGGGACCAGTTATTGATATTGAGCCAAAGGCTGAGATTACATTTGATGATTTCTCAAAAATGCAGTTCCAGGTAGGAGAGATTATCTCCTGTGAAGCTGTTAAGAAATCTAAAAAATTACTTTGTTCTCAAGTCCGTGTTGGAAGCCAGGTAAAACAGATTGTATCTGGAATTAAGGCTTATTACACGCCTGAGGAGATGGTTGGCAAGAAGGTTATGGTTTTAGTAAACTTAAAGCCAGCAAAATTAGCAGGAGTTTTATCTGAGGGTATGTTGCTTTGTGCAGAAGATGCAGATGGCAATCTTGCGCTTGTGACGCCAGAGAAGGATATGCCAGCAGGTGCTGAAATCTGCTAAAGTTCTAGTGATATACTCTTTATATATTCTGAGAGTACAATTTTGAGAGAGGAGGATTCACAGAGTAAAATTTTCTTCCTAGGAAGAGAGAAATGCTTTTGTGGGTTGGGCATTTAAAATCTGTGATGTTCCTTTATAATAAATGTCAATCTTTCGGGAAGAGAAAAATTGGCAATCTATCAAAACTACCTTAGAAGGGAGAACAACAAAAATGGACAAAAAATTTGATGTAGTTGCATTGGGAGAATTATTAATTGACTTTACTCTTAATGGACAGAGCGAACAGGGAAATCCTATGTTCGAAGCAAACCCAGGTGGAGCACCTTGTAATGTGCTTGCACTTCTTAACAAAATGGGGAAAAAGACAGCATTTGTTGGTAAAGTTGGAGAAGATCAATTTGGTAAGACATTAAAACAGACATTGGTAGATGTAGGAATTGATGCAGAGGGATTAATTTTAGATCCTAACTATAATACAACATTGGCACTTGTTCACACATTTCCAAATGGCGATAGAGATTTCTCTTTCTATCGAAAACCAGGCGCAGATATGATGTTGACAGCTGATGAGGTTTCTAGTGATTTAGTAAAATCTGCAAAAGTTTTCCATTTTGGAACACTTTCTATGACAGATCCTGAGGTAGAGGCAGCTACAAGGAAAGCGATTGACGCAGCAAAAGAGGAGGGAATGATTATTTCTTTCGACCCTAATTTACGTCCACCTCTATGGGATTCCCTAGACAGAGCAAAAGAGAAAATTACTTATGGTTTATCAAAATGTGATATCTTAAAGATTTCTGAAGAAGAGCTTGAGTTCATGACAGGTACAGCCGATATTGAGGAAGGTGCTAAAATTTTAAGAGAGCAAAATCCTAATATTCAGATTTTTGATGTGACAGCTGGCGCTGACGGAAGTTATTGCTTCTATAAAGATATCGTTGCATTTAAGCCAAGCTTCTTGCTTGGAGGAACAATTGAGACAACAGGAGCCGGAGATACATTTTGTGGAAGTGTAATTAATTACGTTTTGGAAAATGGTATCGATGACCTCACAAAAGAGCAGCTGGAAGAGATGCTTACATTCGCAAATGCAGCAGCTTATATTGTTACAACAAGAAAAGGTGCAATTAAGTCTATGCCTGAGAGAACACAGGTAGATGAGATTATCGCAAATGCATAATAACTAAACGAAAATGAGGCTGTTGTAAAATAAACTTTTTATACAAGATATTGACACTGCGAAAAGTATTTAGTAGGACATCTTGTTGGGAGTTTCTATTTTGCAGCAGCCTCATTTTTCAACGGAAAAGCTTAATATTTAAAAAGAAAAATCTAATTTTTAGGGAGTGGAAATTAAAACTATTTTTGAAAAATAGATGGGATAGATATTTTAAAGATAATTATAGAGAGAAGGGAAGATGGAATATGATTTTTGATAGCCATGCACATTATGATGATGATTGGTTTGATGAAGATAGAGAGGAACTTCTTGCAAGTTTTCCACAAAATGGAATTGACTATGTGGTAAATATCGGTGCGGATATGAGAACATCAAAAAATACAATCGCACTCACAGAAAAATATTCTTTTTTTTATGGTGCAGTGGGAGTTCATCCAAATGAAGTTGATAAGATGACAGAGGCAGATATCGAGACTCTTCGTGAGTGGAGTAAGCTAGAGAAAATTGTAGCAATCGGGGAGATTGGTATGGATTATCACTATGAGGAGCCGCCAAAAGAAGTTCAGGTAAAATGGTTTGAGAGGCAGATTGAGCTTGCCAAGGAAGTGAAGTTGCCGATGGTAATTCACAGTAGAGATGCGGCATATGATACGTATGAGATTATGAAGGCTTGCCATGCTGAGCAGGCGGGAGGCGTTGTTCATTGCTTTTCCTATACAAAGGAGATGGCAAAGAAATTTTTGGATATGGGATTTTATATCGGTATTGGTGGTGTACTTACATTTAAAAATGGTAAGAAGTTAAAAGGAGTTATGGAGTATGTTCCGATGGATCGTATTCTATTAGAGACAGACTGTCCATATCTTGCACCAGAGCCATTCCGTGGTAGGAGAAATTGTTCCTTGTATTTGACATATGTGCTTGAAAAAATGGCAGAGATTAAGGGAATTACAGTTGAGGAGGCTGGTGAGATTACAAAGCAAAATGCGATGAAAATGTACAGGATTTGATAGTAAGATTGATGATATTTTTTGAAGAAAGATTGTAGAAAATATAAAAAGGAAATCATGTAATTTGAAAATTAGAAGAAGGAATAAAATTTTATGGAAAAATTAAGTCATCCACAGAGGACGATAGAGATTATTAAGAAATATGAGTTTGCTTTTCAAAAAAAGTTTGGACAAAATTTTTTAATTGATGGGCATGTTTTAGATAAAATTATGAGAGCAGCATATATCAATAAGGAGGATATTGTGCTTGAGATTGGACCAGGAATTGGAACGATGACACAGTATTTGGCAGAGGGAGCGAAAAAAGTTATAGCAGTTGAAATTGATAAAAAGTTGATTCCGATTTTAAATGATACTCTCTCGGAATATGATAATGTGACAGTATTAAATCAAGATATTTTGAAGCTGGATTTTGAGCAGTTTTTTGAGACATATGCGGAGGGAAGACCGATTAAAGTAGTGGCAAATTTGCCTTATTATATTACGACGCCGATTATTATGCAGCTTTTTGAGAGTGGACTTCCAATTGAGAATATGACAGTTATGGTGCAAAAAGAGGTGGCACTTCGCATGCAGGCGGATCCAGGAACAAAGGAATACGGCGCCTTGTCACTCGCTGTTCAGTATTATGCGAATCCGTATATTGCGGCAAATGTGCCGGCAAACTGTTTCATGCCAAGACCGAAGGTTGGCTCAGCAGTTATTTGCCTGACAAGACATAAAGAAAAGCCAGTTCAGGTAAAAGACGAGAAATTTATGTTTCAGATTATACGAGCTTCCTTTAATCAGAGAAGAAAGACATTGCAAAATGGTCTGGTGAATTCACAGGAGCTTCATGTGACGAAGGAGCAGGTTGTAAATGCCCTAGAGCAGCTTGGGATTTCTCCTACAATCCGAGGAGAGAAGCTTACTTTGGAGCAATTTGCAGCATTGAGTGATTTATTAGTATAAAGGGGAAAGTTTGTTTTATAGTTATATCTATTAATTGAAGAACTTGAGTATATAGTTTCTTATAAGTCATATTTTCATTTACCGCAGAATATACTAATCAAAAAGGGAAGTGTTTCTATGGCAGATTATAGACGAATTGTCTCTTATTTATATCAATATAAAAATGGAAGAAGAGGAGAAAATGTCGGTTTTGTCCGCGTGCAAAAAGCTCAGGATCGCCTAAAAATAGTTTTAAATGTGAAAGATAAAAAGCAGGTAGAGGATTTAATGCTTCGAATTTATTTTTATATCCACAAAAATGGAAAATTATATGGCATTTTTGTGGATAATATTGTCTTAAAGGAAGGAAACTGTGAATATAAGAGAGCGTTTTTTGAGAGAGAGATTTTCAAAAAAGGAGAAAAGATAGATGATATGCATGGAATGTTGCTCTACTATAGTCGCGAGATGAGCTATGGAACGGAATGGGATGATAAAAAAATTGAGGTAGAGCAATTTATTTTAGAGCAGAAAAAGGAGAATAGAGAGGAAAATACAGAGCAAGATATAATAGATGGAAGTAATAGGGAACTCTATGATAAAATTAAGTCCAATATGAGTATAGATAAAAATGACAAGGAGACGAGTGAAGAAGAAAAATTCTCAGTAGATGATTCTAAAAATAGCAGTAGAATTAATTTTTTGCCAGTCAATAATATAGAACCGAGGAAAGAAGAACAGAAGATTACGCAGAAAATTAGAGAGCAGATGAGAGAAGAGATAAAAACACAAGTAGATAAGAAAGATAAGAAAATAGAAAAGTCAGAAAAAACTTTCCAAGTTGAGCCGAAGGGAAAGAATATTGATAGAAATAAAAAGATAATGGAAGAAATGAATACAGTCAATGCGAAGAAGGCAACGCCTTTAAAAGAAACAAAAAGAGAAAATTTGAGAGAGAGAGAGATTTCGGGGCGAAATATTTCTCAGAAAACACGAGATACTTGTATGAAAAATAAGGAACCGATAGAAAATAATAAGAAATTAAACTTAGAAAAAGATTTTCAAACGAAAAAGGAAGAGAAAAAAATAGAGACAAAGACTTCTATTTCGATGATACATATGCAGGAGCGAAGCCAGAAGGATGAGATAGAAATTATGCTTCGAGATTATCCGAAGATTCAAGATATTGACTCGGAGGATTTGAATGACTGTGTGAAGATTATGCCGAGAGATATCGGCAGAATGGATACGGTAAACTGGTGGCTTCGAAGTAATCGACTACTTTTATACCGTTTTGAGCAGTATCATTATTTGCTTTTAGGAAAGCGCAAAAATCAGGATGGCTCTTGGCAGAGAGTAGTTGGAATTCCAGGAATTTTTGATAGTAAGGAGAGATATTTGGCATCGCTTTTTCAGTTTTATTGCTTTATTCCGGCAGAGAGTAAAAAGTATAAGACGGGGAGTTTTGGGTATTGGGTGACGCCAATTAAATAGATGAAATGAAAATCCATCGAGGTAAAGGAGGGATATTTACCGAGATGGATTTTTTTATGCAGGTTTTTAATGGGGAAAATTGTGAAATTGTGCAAACTACGATAAAACAGAAAAATTCGTTGTGTATTGACGAAACAGTATTAAAACTTATGTTGTATTTTTAGATAATAGGAAAAATAGTAGAGAAATAATAAAACAAAATTGACATACTAGGTAGGGCGTGATAAAATATAAAAAGATAATAACTAAAAAAATTAGTAATAAAAAAAGTGACAATATAGTATTTGAGAAAAAGGATGATAAATATGAGAAGATTGTTAACGGCAAATGAAGAAAAAGTGATGGAGGTATTTTGGAGAGAAGAAAGACCTTTAACGAGTATCGATATTGCGGAGATGAAGATTAAATCTACATGGAGTAGAAATTATATACAAAATATAATTCGTACTTTATTAAAAAAGAAGATGATAAAAGAGTGTGATGAAAAAGTCCAGTATCATACTCAGTATGCGAGACAATTTGTGACAGCTATGACAAAAGAGGAGTACGTAGCAAGGCAAGTACTGGCTATTGGAATAACGAAGAATTCTATAGTGGGATTTATGTCGGCTCTAGTAAAAGAAGTAGGAGACGAGGAAGAGACGAAAGAGACAATACAAGAGCTAGAGAAGATACTACAACAATGGAAAGAAAGTGAGGAAAAGAAGTGAGGATTACAGAAATTTCGATACTTATGGCGACTCTTTGGAGTACGATATTTACTTTATTTGCATATATGATTCGCAAAAGGAATATAGTTAATCCTGCTTTTACTATATCGTATTTTATGATACTATATCTTTTTTCAACATTAAGAATGATACTTCCAATTGATTTTATTCCCTCAAGGGGAATTGCCATAGAAGGGGTGTTTTCAAATATATATGAAAAAATTTGTTTAGATATATTTTTAATAGGAAATTATAATATGACAATATGTCAACTGCTTTTGATTGTATGGATGGTAGGAAGCCTCATTCAATTTGTTCGTTGTGTCTATAATTATAGAAAAGTTATATATGTTATATCACAGTGGGAAGAATGGAATGATAAACAAAGGAGTATGGAACAAATCTATAAAGATACAGGCAAGAAGATTCCAGTATGTATTCGAGTGAGTAGGGCAATTGGAATTCCAATGGTAATTGGAGTGTGGAAAAAAACAATTTTACTTCCCAAAGAAGAATATTCTTCTAAAGAATTTTATTATATTTTATTACATGAATATACTCATATTTTAAATAAAGATTTACTTGTGAAATGGTTTATACAAATTTGTAGCATTATCTTTTGGTGGAATCCGATTTGGAGAATCTTGAAAAAGGAAATAGCAAAGGAATTAGAGATTAAATGTGATTTATCTGTAACAATGAGATTAACAAAAGAGGAGACGAAGGAATATCTACAAACAATTATTAACACATTAAAATATTCATCGAATCGAAAGAAAATAAAAGATTATAATGATTATGGAGTGGCAGCACTTATACGAAGCTCACAAAGAGAAGTAATCGAACGGTTTAATATGATAGTAAGTACTTCAAAGAAGAAAAAAACTTATATAAATCGAATTTATATGGGGATTTTTCTAGTCCTGTTTATATTTTCATATTCTTTTGTATTTCAGCCATCTTATGAGGCTGAAATAGATCAGGAATTGTTGGAGGAAGAATCGATAGAAGATGATGTATATATTCTTACACCAAGTAACTCTTATATTATAAAAGATAAAAATGGAAAATATCATTGGATAAGAGAAAAAGTCATGGACGATATTATTTCTGAAGAAGAGAAAGAACAATTGAAAAAGGAAGGATTTTCAGAGAGAAAGTAAGAAAAAATGAAAAAGATAAAAATATTTATGGTAGTAGTGCTTGTAATATTAATTGTACATAACGAGAAGAATTTTATATCAAATTTTACAGAAAGACCAGTGGTAGGCGAAGCTCAATTTGAGGGGAGAATGCTTACTTTGAGTAGAGATAGAATTGTAATAAAACGCAGAAGATATAAAGGAAGAAGACAATATCGGCGTTTTAATGCAACAAAAAAGAAGCGAATAGATGCAAGATGGAGAAATTATTAAGAAAAATTTGTTTTAATGCGACAAGGGATACAATATTTCTTGTTTTCATTAGAATATTATGATAAGAGGGGGTGGTTAGTATGAGGGATGAAAAAATCCATGTAATACAAAAGTAGGTCGGCAAACCCAAAATTAAATTCTGTAGAACATGGATATTATCATTGTACATAACTCGAAGTTAAAATGCAAGAGAAGGTTTTTAAAGTAGATAAGATTTATATTACTATTTTGAAAGCAGAAATAGGAGGAAATTATGAGAAAAGTTATTCTTAATATATTATTTTGTGGTTGTTTTATTATACCATTGGTAGGTTCAAATATACCAGTATTTGCTGCTACAGAAAGTCAAGTAGAAGAGACACAAATAGAAAATAGCGAAGAAACAGATTATGATTCAATAGCAGTGGAAGAAGTAGTGTTTCCAGAAGAAGAAGTAAAAAAACTTGAGGAAGAAGTAGAACAACTGCCCCTTGAGATGGATAAGGTAGATGATACAAGCACAGGAAGTGACCAAATAGCTTCAATAGGAAAATATCCAACAAGGAAGGGAGTTATCTTGGTAACAAAAGATAAGTATAAAGGATTAATTCCAACAGGACATGCAGCGATTGTTTGGAATAAGGAGAAAGTGATAGAATCTTTGTCAAAAGGAGTGACATGGGGGAAGAATAATTGGTCCTCTAAAAAGAAGACTTGTTATGGTGTTAGTGTGAAATCAACGACAATTAATAATGACAGAGGAGCGGCGAATTGGTGTCGTAATCAAATAGGAAAAACATATAATTATAATTATCTTGATGTAAAAACAAGAAGCAAATTTTATTGTTCACAGTTAGTATGGGCTGCATATAAAGATAAATATGGTGTTGATTTAAATACTTCAAAGTTTGGAAAAGCAATACATCCAATGGAGCTTGTGGAAACTTCAAAAACTAAGATAATTTATAAAAAATAGTTTTATAAATGTTTTTTGAAACTTATTAATTTTTCTGAAAAATAAAAAGATACTTTTAGTATGCTTATATGAGAAGGATTAGAGGTTTTATCTTGATGGGAGTGAAAGCTCCCTTCAAGATAGGATTGTATATAATCATTTCTTATCTTTTTCAGAATTTTGCAAATATTTTTCTATATCTAAAAGAAAATGGAAAGAACACTAAATAAGAAAAAGAAAGGGATGAATATATTTATGAAAAAAAGATATTATATATGCTTTTTACTTACTTTTCTAATTTTTCTTCTAAATAGCTGTAATAGATTAGAAAGGCAACAGGAGAATGTTTTAGGTGATGTACAGATAGGAGTGATTGAGACAAGCGGCAATACCAAGAAGAGTGAAATTGTATTTTATGATGCAAAGCTAAATAAAAAACAATCTTTGCCATTAAAATACGCCACGGTGGGAAATGAATCCTGCAATCCTGTCGTATATAAAGGAAAGTTATATGTCATTCCACAGGGATATGATTTTGCACAGGATGAAAAAAAAGTTTTAGAAATTGATCTGTC
>CAYTNV010000052.1:0-3964 GCA_964439395.1 uncultured Blautia sp.
GTATCTAGCTTGGAAGGCTAGTGTTCTACCATTGAACTACACCCGCATATGAAATTGTAAAGAAGTAAGTGAGTCGGGGTGACAGGATTCGAACCTGCGACCCCTTGATCCCAAATCAAGTACTCTAGCCAAACTGAGCCACACCCCGATGTAAGCTTTGATGTTTTCGTTTTCCCTTAACGACAAAACCTATTATAGCCTAAGGTATTCCTTTTGTCAACACCTTTTTTTATTTTTTTTAATTTTTTTTGAATTATATAAAATATTGATACAATTACCTCTTTTCAAGCTGATAAGGCACTGTTTTTACCTTTTTCAACAAGAAACTTCCTCTTCTAAATAAAACATAATGAATAAAAATAGTTCACCAATCACTCATCTGTATAGAAAATAATACAATGTTTTTTTCAAACTTCACAAAACTTTTTTTCCAGGAAGTACTCGACAATTGAATTACTAATCATTCCCTCTTAATCTCTTAAAATAGCTCTATTTTCTCAATTCAAAAAAATGTCGCTCTCATGATTACTCACAAAAACGACATTTATCATCTACTAAAAATATAATTCCCGTTCTCTATGGGTCGAAGTATTTTTCTATCACTTCTTATTCTTCTTCGTCTGCAACTTCCTCAGCTTCTGCTTCTTCTTCAACTTCTTCTTTTGCTTCCTCGATAGCTTCCTCTACTACTGCAACTACATCCTCTGCTGGTTTTTCTACTTCATCTGCAGTTTCCTCTGTCTCCTCAGCTTTTTCTTCTTTCTCTTCCTCTGTATCGTTGAAAAAGTCGTCATCGAAGTCATCATCAAAGTCGTCCAATTGTTCTGGTGTTAAAATCTTATATACCGCAACTGCGATTGCAACAACTGCTGCAATTGCTCCAATAATAGCCAAGCCCCATAAAACTTTTTTTCCAGTCTCATCCACTTGCTTTTCTGTCTCTTCTTTTGCTGCAACAATTTTAACTTTACCTGACTTTATTAAGTTGCTTAATTTTTCAAGTGCTTCCAGTTCTCCTAAATTTAAGTTTTCTAAATACTTCATATAATGTACACCCTTTCTTTTTTTGATTTTATTATAGCACTTTTTTGTTTCTTTTACCACTTGTTTTCTCTAAATTTTTGGAAATTTTATAATTTTTTAAGTTTCGCAAAAGAAGCAAACATTTTCTTTACACCTACTTTATCAAAATCAACTGTAACCTCATAATCTCGTCCGCCAGATACAATTTGTTTTACTACTCCAACTCCAAACTTTATATGCTTTACCCTATCTCCCACATTATAATCTAATATTACAGACTTAGGATTTGCAAAGTTTTGAGTACTCTGATAAGGCTTACGATCAAAGGAAGTTCTCTTTCTCGCTGCATTTGCAAAATTTCTTCCTTTACTCACATTAGAAATAGTACTTTCTCGTTTCTTCTCTGTCTCTTTCAATAATCTTCCTGGCATCTCTTCCAAAAATCTCGAAGGTGAATTATACTGCATTTGCCCATGTAACATTCTTCGCTGCGCATAGCTTAGATAAAGCTGTCTTTTTGCCCTTGTAATACCGACATAGCAAAGTCTTCTCTCCTCCTCTATATCGTCCTCATTTTCACTTATAATGGCACGATATCCAGGAAAAATACCATCTTCAAGACCAACTAAAAATACATATGGAAACTCAAGTCCCTTGGCACTATGAAGTGTCATAAGAACCACTCTATCACTTTCTTCCTCCAAGCTATCAATATCGGCAACCAAAGCAATTTCTTCCAATAGTCCTGTCAAAGTAGGATTTTCTCCCTCCTCAAACTCGACAATTTTATTGCGAAGCTCCTCAAGGTTTTCAAGACGAGCCTGCGCCTCCTCTGTATTTTCCATAATTAGCTCCGTTTGGTAGCCAGATTGCTCCAAAATTGTATCGTAGAGAGCTAAAATTCCTTCTTGTCTCAAAACCTCTCTAAGCTCATCTATAAAATTTGTAAATTTCTTGATCTTTGTCACTGTAGCCTTTCCCAAACTTCCAATATGCTCTGCAATCTGAGCTGCCTCCAAAAATCCCATCTCTTCTTGCAGAGCAAAATCATCCATTTTTTGAATTGTCGTATTACCAATGCCTCGCTTTGGTACATTAATAATACGCTTTATGGCCAAATCATCTAAACCACTATCTACTGCTTTCAGATAGGAAATCATATCCTTTATTTCCTTTCTCTGATAGAAGTTCACACCGCCAATAATTTTATACGGAATATTTCTAAAAATTAATTTTTCCTCCAGGACACGTGACTGGGCATTTGTCCTATAAAGAACAGCAAAATCTTTGTAAGAAGAACCTTCCTGGCAAAGCTCCTCCACCTTTTTTGCCACCATCTCTGCCTCATCGTACTCTGTTCCAACTTGAGAAAAGAAAATTTTCTCTCCTTCCTCATTTTCTGTCCAAAGAGTTTTTTCCTTTCTTCCCCTATTATGTGCAATCACTCTATTGGCAAGCTCCAAAATATTTTTTGTGGAGCGATAGTTTTGCTCTAATTTTATTACAGTCGCATCCTCAAACTCCTGCTCAAAATTCAAAATATTATAAATATTTGCTCCGCGGAATTTATAAATAGACTGGTCATCATCACCTACTACACAGAGATTTCTATATTTTCTCGCCAACATCCGAATCAAATAAAACTGAATTGTATTCGTATCTTGATACTCATCCACCATAATATAGCGAAATCTATCCTGATATTTCTCCAATATATCCGGATAAAATTGAAATAAGTCTACCGTCCTGCAGAGCAAATCATCAAAATCCATTGCATTATTCGCCTTTAATCTTTTTTGATATTCTTTATAGGCCTGTGCAATCTTTGCCTTTCTAAAATCTCCATAACTTTCCTTCTCATACTCACTCTCAGACTTATATATATCTTTCGCTTTAGAAATCTCACTCAAAATATTTTTTTCTGGAAACTGCTTCGTATCAATATTCAAACTTTTACAGACATCTTTCATTAACTTTTTTTGGTCGTCACTATCATAGATAGTAAAATTATTTTTATAGCCAATTTTATCACTATGTCTTCTTAAAATACGAACACATGTAGAGTGAAATGTACTAACCCATATATCGGAGGAGCCATATCCCACAAGATTATCTACCCTCTCTCTCATCTCCTTTGCCGCCTTATTTGTAAATGTAATCGCCATAATATTCCACGGATTTACACCCTTTTCCTCAATCAAATAACAAATGCGGTGAGTCAAAACCCTCGTCTTTCCAGCACCCGCCCCTGCCAATAAAAGAAGTGGTCCTTCTGTGCAAAAGACTGCTTCTTTTTGTCTATCATTTAATGTATCATATATGCTCATATAATTTTTTCTCCTTTATTAAAATTTCTATATTGATTAAATAGTTGTACGTTCTATACTCTACGTACGAAAATGACTTACGCTATTTCATAAACTATAGGTTTGAAACAAGGGGAGGAGATATCTGTTTGCTCTCTCGGCTGTGCATTGGCAAAACGTTAGGGAATATCTTATTGTAGAAACGTGAAAAAATTTTAGATATGATATATTCAGTTAGTTCTTTCTACATGTATACTTTTCACTTATAAAATAATCTTAAATAATAATAGCATATTCTTTTGTAAAGTATGATTCACGCCTAACTGATACGTTAGATAGCTAAACAAAAAATATTTCTTAAAAAACATATTTTCTGTCAAGCCATAATTATACTTTATAAAATCATAGGATATTGTTATACTAAATAAATTTGTAAACCTTAGAAGGAAACAGGATAAGGAATGAAGTGAATCGATGATATCTAAAATCTCTTTCCATTTCTACCACAAGATATTCTCTAATGTTTCGCCAATACACGGCCATCCGTCACAAGACCGTTCTTTCTCTAGCCAACGATAGTGGAGTGGAGACATTTTTCGCTGCGGAAGCTTTGGGGTTCTGAGCGTGTCCAAGCG
>CAYTNV010000053.1:0-2265 GCA_964439395.1 uncultured Blautia sp.
CTCTGGCATACACATCCAGCCGTACCCCCTTGTACTCCGGATTGTATACGATACTCTTCTCACGACTCACTTCCACATGCTCAATCTGAATTCCAAGGGCACATTCAATCACACCCTTGCAGTTCTCCGGATCCAGCATGACGGCTGCGAACAGGAAATTGTCCTTAATGGTCAATTCCTGCAGTGTCTTTCTTCCCATCCGATTCCTCCCTTTTGTATACAGAGGAATCCGTATAGTATTAGTATATATTATTATATCATATTTGTCAAATATTTTTTAAACAACAATAACAGCGATGGCATGATAAGAGGAAGTTAACATTCAATTACATGTATCATTTTGTCTAAATCCTCCCAATTTGCATTATCTTCATTTTTTTTCTCTTCATATTTATTTTTTATCTCTTCATACTTGTTACGATTCGCAAAATAAATAAATAACGTTACTCTTAACGGATCTGCATTTATAAGCTTTTCTGCTCCTCTTATTGTAGACAGTAATTCCGCTGTCGTAGAAATAAATTCTGTATTTCCAGATTCATCGTAGTTTGTAGCATAATGTGTAGACTCTCGATTTGACTCTTTTAGGAAAAACTCATCAACCAAACCTGCCGCAGTATTATCCGCTTCATAACGTCTATCCCTTGGTAATACCGTCCGCATTGTATATTTCACAGGTAATGATGCACCATAGCGAATTGCATTTGAGCCAAAAAAATTTAATGCATTCCATGTATGTGCAAGTCCCCTGGCTAATGTTGTCCCCAGATTAACAGAATAATCCATGCCTTTTGCCAAAAAGCTTCCACCCTTTTCTATTACACCACTTATTTTAGAAAGCAAACCGCCTTGCATCATTCTATCACCTTCTTCGCTCAAAGTATTACTCATATTTTCAAATAGTCTTGGAGCTGCAAAGTCTGTTGGTATGGTTGTAATATTTCGTGTAATCGGATTTATAAAATCCATATTTGGCAATTCAGCATCATATGCTTCTGTATCACTGTCAGAATACAAGAAACTCCAGCCAATTTTAGTCGGATCCTTTTTTGATCTGGCCCTAAGAAAATTATGAAGCATAGCCATTTCATTTGGTGTAAATTGTTTTTCGAAAAGATGTCCGAATTCATGAACTGCCTGAGAACGTCCTCCTGCCAATCCAAACCACATAGTATTGTCATCCTCCATAGATGTAACGCCACCAATCCATGTATTTTTAACATCAACTTTAGGCAATCTTCTATCTACCATAGTCTGAAATTGTTTTCCTCCCGCCCGAATGACATCTTTTGAATAAAGATTAAAAGGCCGGCCATCCTTAAAGACTATTTTCTCACCAGTTGTCGCATTCTCTTCCTCTAATTTCTGTTCTTCATCGCCTGCTTCAATCGCAGCTTTTAAAAAAGAATCCCTATCTTCTAATAAACAGCTAGTTAAAACAGTTCTTAATGCGCACAAAGATTCTTTTCTAGTGCCCGTAGAGGAATCTGGATTAATCCTCCCCCTATCTATCCCATTTCCATCGTTCCCTACCATTTCATTCGATTGTTCCCGATAAAACTTCTCTATTAAGCTTAAATAATCTCTATCTTTTAAGTCTATTAGTCTATCCCATAGTGCTCTTGAAAAAAAATTACTATATTTATATGTTTCTATATATGAATCGAGATAATAATTATAATCAAACTCATTCTGTCCATTTGAAGTATTGGTATATGTTTCTTTTAATAAACGCTTGGTCCGTTCTACTGCCAATTTTCCAGCATCCGGCAATTCCTTTTGAACAACAGGCGAGGGATTTTCTACTTTCTGGACTGCTGCTATATTTTCTCTTCTGCTTACTTCCTCATTTTTCACACCATTTTTTTTGATTTTGACCTTCTGCTCAGGCTTCATTTCTGAATGGAAGGATTCTAGTCGCACATCATCTACTATAAAAGGACTCATATTCTCTTCTAGCTTTTTTCCTCCATTACTCTTTTTTTCAGATTCATTATACTTACCATATTCTTTTTTCTCTTGTATTATTTCCTGCATTTTACTTCCCCATAATTATTGAAAACATACTTGGTATCATTTATCAGATTACTATAATCAACTTAACATTTTCCAAACATTACTTTTTTATTTTTCAATTTTTTATAAAACATATCCTCATATGCTCAATCCGGCTGCAAATAGTAAAACTCCAAAAGTTAAAGAGACCACAAGTCCTTCAGTTTCCGCAGTTTAGCCAGCTCCTTTTTGCCCTCTCCGATCTGGTCA
>CAYTNV010000054.1:0-1847 GCA_964439395.1 uncultured Blautia sp.
CATTTTATATTCTATCGACTGTGTTGCATCGACCCTTTAATTATATAGCCTTTTGTCCAAAAAGTCAAGTTTTTTTTGGTATTTTTTACTTTTTATGGTAACTCTTTATTTTTACTAATATATTTTTCGCTACATTTACCTTAATATTACAATTTATACCCATTTTAAAAGAGAGGAATACCAATTTTAAATTGATATTTCTCTCTTTTTTTTTCATAACTATATTAATAGTTTAATGACAAAAGATTACGGCAAAGCATATTTCCGCAACTTTTCTAGTCACATGTGGATTATATGACATTGCCTTTAACACTTCTGGACATGGATTATCCATAAGGTTAAGGTATGAACGCATTGTATCAGCTGTTGTATCTTCATTATACATTACAGCTTTTAACACTTTTACATCCTGTGTTTTTGCCAATTTCTCCAATATTTCTGGCTTATTAGGCTGGCGTCTTGCCATCTCTATGTCTAACTCGCTATCTCTTCTTATTTCAGATAGTTCTTTAAACGTAGTCGAGTTATCTCTTACTCGAAAATAATCAACTGCATACAAATCTTCTTCCTGTACCCAGCTCCTTTCCTCATCTGAAACAAAGGTTGCATTCGGATTTGCTAACACTGCATCTGAGACTTCACTGTCGAAATCTTCATACAATATCATTAAATCCTCTACATCCATATTAAGATTTCTAGCAACACTTCTCCTTACTACCCAACTTGGATCCTTAACTAAAATTTTGCATGTCTCCTTATTGGTTGATGGGTTTTCTGCCACATTAGCTCGGACATTTTCATCCTTATCTTTGGATAGCCTTTCCAAAGATGTATCCCATGTACTTGGATTTCTTGCTGTAAAAATCTTAATGAGAGTATTTTTACAGCGCGAAAATTTATCCAAAACATCTCCTCTTGTTCTACTGTCATTAGCAAGACGTATTTTCAATTCAAGATGCCTTAAGTTTTTGTAGACCCTATTTACAGTATCCTTAGGTGTACTAGGATTCTGCAATAATGCTATCTTGACATCCTCAAACTCATAGCTCGAGAGCTTATCAAGAATACCCTCAGGTGTATTAGAATTTCTAGCATACCGAACCATGGCAGCATTTATGAGATTCCATTTCTTCTTTCCGCCTTTTGAGGAAAGTTCCCATAATTTTCTAAATACACTAGTTGGATTCAATGCCAGCATATTCACTACTATCTCGCTTTCATCTTGTGAAAGCCTAGTAAATATTCTTGCATCGATACTTGGATTCACAGCTATATAACTTCTTATAGCTTGATTCCCTTTTTTGGAATATTCGTCGAGAGTCTCCCAACGAATATTAGGATTTTCAAAAATCCCTGGATACTTAACTCCTATACCAAAATTTATAATCCTGTCTAGGGTATCACTATTGGTATTTTTTTTGCTAGCTATTCTAGCGAGCAAATCAAATAAACCATTAAGGACTTTATTTTCAAACTTGTCATGCTCAGACAAATTATAATAACTATCCTCTGGAATGACTTGCAAAATAATTGCAGTTAACCTTTCCAAACTTTCTGAAGTTGCATTTACATCTTCCAGAATTGTTTTTGCCAAATTTTCAATATCGGCACCCCTTATAAATAATTCCCGTTTCACCATTTTTTCCTCCTTAAATCTTTATACAAAAGAATTAATTTATACAATCTATTTTATAGATCTGAAATATTATATCATATTTTTTGTAAAATAACAATAGTTACATCAGCCAAATATTCCCTTTTTCTTAACTGGAGGCTGTTCATTCATTGTTTTAGCAAGTTTCATAAGTAATTCTCTCTGTTCCTTTGTGAGTCTTTTTGGAGTCTGA